>JAFAYA010000017.1 GCA_019240635.1 Acidisphaera sp.
GAGGTCGACTTTGGCGACTGGACCGGCGATCGTTTCGAGGCGCTGCACGCGCGGCCGGAGTGGCGCGCCTTCAATCGCTTCCGCAGCACGGCACCGATCCCAGGCGGCGAGACCATGCTCGCAGCCCAGGCGCGCGCCGTCGGCGCGGTGCTGCGGCTGCGCGCCGCGCATCCGGACGCGGAGCTCGCGGTGGTCAGCCACGCCGACGTCATCAAGGCGGTGCTCGCCCACTTCCTGGCCGCTCCGCTCGACCTGTTCAGCCGTATCGAGATCGCGCCGGCATCGCGCAGCGTCGTCGTGCTGTACGACGAGACGGCGGCGATCGCCGGGGTCAACCTGCCGGCGTGACGCATCCTGCGGTGCGTTCGGTCGCGTGATTACGCGTCCGGTTGCTCCATCCGGCGCTTCAGGTCGGCGGCCAGGCAGGCGAGCGGGTGGCGCCAGTCCCCCGCGACACGCTGGCGATAGAGGCGCATGCTCGGATACCACGGCGAATCCGGGCGGCCGGTCATCCAGCGCCAGTCGGCGTCGGCCTGCAGCAGCAGCCAGGCCGGCCGGCCCAGCGCGCCCGCCAGATGCGCCACCATCGTGTCAACCGTTATCACCAGGTCGAGTGCCATGATCAGCGCGGCGGTCTCGACCACGTCGCGGCAGCGATCGCGCGGATTGACGAACTGCGGCGCGGCGGCCTCCTCGGCCGCCGGCCCGCGCTGCAGGCTGACGAAGCGCCGGCCCGGTGCGGCGCAGGCTCGCGCCAGCAGCCGGAGCGGCACCGACCGGCCGGGGTCCCAGTCGCCGGCCCGCCAGCACAGGCCGATGCGCGCGGTGGCGAGCCGCGCACGCGCCGCGGTGATCCGCCCGGTCGGCACGCCCAGGTACGGGACGGGCGGCAGCGACGCCGGCGCGATGCGCAGCGCGTGGGCGAGTTCCATCGATTCGATGTCGCACTCGACGGGCGGCGCAGGCGCCTCCGGGCGGAATGGGATCAGCCGGTCCGGTCCCGGCAGGTCGGCGAGCAGCGCCAGCAGGTCCGGCTGCACTTCGACGGCGAGCGACGCGACGCGGCCGCGCAGCAGCGGCAGCAGGCGCAGGAATTGCAGGCTGTCGCCGAGACCGTGATAGCAGCGCACCAGGACGTGCCGCCCCGTGAAATCCCGCCCGTCCCACACCCAGCGCTCATGATAGGGCAGGCGCGGATCGTCGCGCCGGGCGGGGTCGCGCGCAGCGAGCACCGCGTCGCTCAGCGCCCACGCGCCCGCCATGTCGCCGCGCCGCATCGCCGCGGTCCACAAAGCGGCGAGGTCCGGCACTGCGGGCGCCGGGGCCGGCCGCATCAGGCCGGAGTTCCCGCTTGCGTCACCCGCCAGCGCAGCAACGGCGCCCGGCCGCATGGCGTTGCGGGAGGGGGATGATGCAATCAGCCGGTTCCAGCACGGGGACGGGCAGGCGCTTTGCGGCGCTGCTGGCCTTCTTCCGCTCCGAGAGCGCGGGCGGGGCGGTGCTGATGGCCGCGTCGCTGGTCGCTCTCGTCTGGGCGAACTCGCCGTTCGCCGCCGGCTACGAACGGCTGCTCGAGGTGCCGATCGGCGTCAGCGCGGGTCCGCTCGGCTATCTCCGGCCGCTGCATATCTGGGTCAATGACGGGCTGATGGCGCTGTTCTTCCTGCTGGTCGCGCTGGAAATCCGGCGGGAGATGACGGAAGGCGAGCTGGCCTCGCCGGCGCGCATCGCCGCGCCGGGCCTGGCGGCGGCCGGCGGGGTCGCGGTGCCGGCGGTGATCTATGTCGCGCTGAACTGGTCCGATCCGACCGCGCTGCGCGGCTGGGCCATTCCCGTCGCGACCGACATCGCCTTCTCGCTCGCCGTGCTGAGCGTGCTCGGGCAGCGCGTGCCGGTGGCGCTGAAGATCTTCCTGACCGCGCTGGCCATCATCGACGACCTGATCGCCATCCTGGTCATCGCTATCTTCTATACGAGCCGTCTGATGTACGCTCCGCTCGCCCTGGCGGGTCTGCTGTGGCTGACGCTGTTCGGCCTGGGCCGCGCGGGGGTCAGGTCGGTCGGCCCGTACCTGCTCGGCGGCGTGCTGCTCTGGGCCTGCCTGGTGCGGTCGGGCGTGCACCCCACGCTGGCCGGCGTGGCACTCGCCTTCGCCGTGCCGATGGACGTCCGCGCCGGCGAGACCACGAGCCCGGCGCGCCGGCTGGAGCGCGGGCTCGGCTGGTGGGTGGCGTTCGCCGTGCTGCCGCTGTTCGGGCTGGCGAATGCCGGTCTCGGCTTCGCGACGCTGTCCTGGGGCAGCCTGCTCGACCCGGTCACGCTCGGCATCGCCGGCGGCCTGGTGCTCGGCAAGCAGATCGGCGTGTTCGGGACGGCGATGCTCGCCTGGCGCTCCGGCATCGCTCGGCCGCCAGGCCAGCTCACGGCGCTCGAACTCTATGGCGCGGCACTGCTCTGCGGCATCGGCTTCACAATGAGCCTGTTCATCGGCGACCTGGCGTTCCGCGGCCAGGGCCGCGAGGCCGAGGTGAAACTCGCGGTGTTCGGCGCCTCGCTGCTCTCCGCCGCCGCCGGCCTGCTGGTGCTGAGCCTGGCCGCGCGGCGGGCGGCGCCGGTGCGCCGCGCCGCGCCGCCGGCGGAGCGCCTCGGCGTTTCCGGGCCGCCCCGCTAGGCCGAAGTCGCCCTGACCGTCGCCGGGCCGCCTTGGGTCTCGCTTGCGTCGGGCCGGCGAATCACCCGCGGTGAGCGCCAGCGGACCCATCCTGCGCCACGCCCGTCGGCTCAGCCGAGCCCCGGCGTCGCGCGCTTCTGCACGAAGAAGGCGTTCGACACCCCCTCGGGGTCGTTGTTCCCCGGGTCCTCGCGCACCTCCAGCACCTTGCAGCCGGTGCCGTAGATGATGTCCATCACCTTTTCCTGCGGCAGCACGTGCATCTCCATCGAGGCCTCGTCCTCCTCGTTCTCGAGATAGGTCTGCGCCGAGAACTCGTAGCCGAGATGGTAGGTCGGCACCTGGAAGAAGGCGACGCCGCCCGGGTTGAGGTTGGTCAGCACCGTGCCGAGGATGTGCGCGATCACCGGCGGCGCATTGTGCTGCAGGGAAATGTAGGAATAGAACAGGTCGTAGTTCCTGATCGAGCGGATGCTCTCCAGGCTGGTGACGCGGATCAGCGACACGTTGGTGATGTCGGCTTCCGCCAGCGCGGTGCGCGCGTGCTCCAGATGCACGGCGGAGATGTCGGCTGCGTAGACGTGCTGGAAATGCGGCGCGAGCGCGCGCGTCACCCGGGCGATGCCGCAGCCAAGTTCGAAGCAGGTCCGCCGCGCCGCCAGGTCGATGCCCGAGCGCGCAGCGAAACTGAACAGGCGATCGACCTCCATCTGGCCGGTCTCGTAGAACTCCTCGCGCGTCTCCTCGATCGTCTCCTGCCGGAAATCCTCGCTGCCCAGCACGGACCAGTAGGGGTCGTCGATGCCGAGCTGCGTCCAGTGCCGGTTCACGCGGTCCATCATCGCCTGCAGGTCCTCATCGGAGGTCCTGAGCTGGATCTCCATCGGCGGCCAGTCGAGCGGCTTGCCAACGGGCTGCAGCCGTTCGCGGCATTCTTCCGATTCCAGGAAGGCGCGGAACAGCTCCTCGGTCGAGGTCATCGACATGTAGCCCTGCACCACCTCCTCGTCCTCGGGATCGCGATCGAGAAAGATGCGGTAGGCGGCGAGAACGTCCGATCGCGAGACCATCAGCGAAGCTCCTGTTTGGTGCCGTATTCCGGCATGAGAGCAGAGGTGGGCAGGTGCGGATCAGGCGATCCCGTGCGCCGACCGTTTCTGCACGAGGAAGGTGTTGGACACCCCCTCGACATCGCCGACCAGCGCATCCTCGCGGACCTCCAGCACCTTGCAGCCCGAACCGTAGATGATGTCCATCACCGCATCCTGCGGCAGCACGTGCATCTCCAGCTCGTCCTCCGCCGCGCTCGCTGCGAGCCAGGCGGTGGCGTCGAACGCGTATCCGAGATGGTAGGTCGGAAGCTGGAAGAACCCGGTCCCGCCGACGGCGAGGTTGGTCAGCGCCGCCCGCAGCATATGCGCCATCAGCGGCGGCGGATTGTGCTGCAGCACGAGGATGGAAAAGAACAGGTCATAGTCCCTGATCGCCCGCAGGCTCTCGAGGCCGGTGACGTGGACCAGCGAGACGTTCGCCACCTGCGCGTCCGCCAGCGTCGCGCGCGCGAGTTCGAGATGCGCGGCGGAGATGTCGGCCGCGTGAACCTGCGCGAAGCGGCCGGCGAGCCATCGCGTCACCCGCCCGACGCCGCAGCCCAGCTCGAAGCAGGCGTGATGCGCCGCCAGATCCACGCCGCAGCGGGCGGCGTAGGCGAACAGCCGCTCCATGTCGGCTTGGCCGGTCCGGTAGAATTCGTCGCGCGTCTCCTCGATCCCCTCCTGGCGAAAGCGCGCGTCCGACAGCACCGACCAGTACGGCTCGTCGGTGCCGAGCCGGGTCCAATCGCGGTTCACGCGGTCGATCATCGCCTGCAGCTCGTCCGGCGTGGTGGCCAGCCGCACGTCCATCGCCGGCCAGTCCTCCGGCCGGCTCAACGGCGCGCTGCGTCCGCGGAACTCGTCTGACTCGATAAAAGCCCGGAACAGCTCCTCGGTCGAGGCCAGGCTCATGTAGTCGGTGACGACCTGTTCATCTTCCGGCTCGCGATCGAGGAAGATCCGATACGCAGCAAGTACATCCGATCGCGAGACCATCCAGAACTCCGTTATGCAGGCGGCAGAATATCGCGAGTGGCGGGCCGCCGGCAAGTTTGCGCCGCCGCGGGCGAATGGCGCTCAGTCCGGCCGGTGCAGCAGGAAGGCCGTGCCGTCCCAGAGCCGGAACGGGCTGCTTCCGGCCTGGCCAAGCCGCAGGCCGTGCGCGCCGGCCCAGCGCGCCGCGTCGGCCTGATCGGCGCCGGCGTCCGCGCGGTAGGACAGGTTCAGGATGGCCAGCGCGCCGCCGCGGCGCAGCGCGCGGGCTGCGCCGGCGACGTGGCGCTCGGCGAGCGCCGGCCCGGCCTGGACGAGGTAGGGAAAGCTGTCCACCGCCAGCACCAGGTCGAACGCCGCCCGCGGCAGGAAGTCGAGGTCGCGACCCGGCGTCACGGCGAAGCGCAGCCCGGCGAGACCGTGGTGACGGCGGCGCGCCTGCGCGATCATGCCGGGGGAGACGTCCAGGCCGAGCACCGCATGGCCGCGCGCGGCAAGGGCGGCGGCGACCCGGCCGTGGCCGCAGCCGAGATCGAGCACGCTGCGGTGCGGTCCGAGCAGCCCCTCGTGCTGCAGCCACGCGAGCAGCTCATCCGTCGCTGCGGCGAGGATCGCCGGCTCGCCCAGCGAATAGGCGGCGACGCTCGCTTCCGGCGCGCAGGCGACGGCGCGATCGAATGCGTCGCGTATGCGCCCGATCGCGTCGCCCGCGCCGCAAGCGGCCGCGTGGTCGAGGCCGGACTGCGCGAGCATGTCGGCCAGCCCATCAAGCCCGGCGCGCCGTGCATCGAACAGGTGCACGAGGCCGGCCACGCCGTCGCCCGTGCGTGCCGCGAGCAGCCGCTCGATCTCGGCGACCGACCGGCCCGCCAGCACGAGCCGCGCCAGCGCGACCTCGGCCGAGATCAGGCCCTGCAGGTGCAGCCCGACCGGATCATCTGCGTTCATGCCGGGCGCAGCCGGCGCGTCGCGTTGAAGCGGTCGACGCCGCCCCAGGCGTATTTGTAGGCCTCCGCGCCGCGCAGGAAGTGCAGCTCGCGCCGCCCTTCGGCGATCGCCGCCTCGATCATCTCGCCCAGCAGCAGCGTACCCGGGCTCGCGCGCGCATAGGCCGCATCGAAGCCGCTGAGATAGAACAGCACCCGGTCGCTGCCCGCGAGCAGCGCGTAGTAGACGGCCGCGATATCGCATCCGAAGCGCAGCGCCTGCAGCCGGAGCGCGCCGCAGGCGAGCAGCGCCGGCGCGGCGTCGCGATGGAACGCCATCACGCGCTCATCCAGCACGCCGCCGCCGTCCCAGCGCGCCGCGTGCAGGCGCGCGAGCGCGCGGAGCAATTCCTGCGCCGTCTCCGCCGTCGCGATCTCGCTGGCCCAGCCGCCGATCCGCATCGCCCGATGCCGCGCCTGGCGCAAATCCCGCCGCTTGCCCGCGGGCACCGAGGCCGCGAGCCCCGTCGCCGAAAGCCGCAGCACCGGGCAGGGATCGGTCGGCACGCACGCGCCCCGCCATCCCGCCGATGGCGGGGCGTCGCGCAGCGGCGAGCCCGGCGGCAGGTCGGTCAGATCGCAAATCGACACGCCATCTGCGCGCGCGCGCCGCAGCGCCGCCTCCAGCAGCCAGCCGGCGGTGTCCGGCGACGCGTCGGCGTCGAGCAGCGCGTCCAGGTAGTCGCTGACGCCCGCGCCGATCGGCAGCAGCTTCCGCTCGTCCCGCTCGTCCAGCAGATAGAGCGCGAGCAGCCCGAGCAGTCTGCCGTCGCCGGCCCGCAGCGTGCTTACCCGTGGCGCGCCGGTGCCGAACCGCCGCCACCACGCCAGCAGCCAGGCCGGCGACTGGAACGGCGTCGCGTCGGGCGCGCGTCGCCACAGCGCTTCCCACTCCGGCGCCAGCGCGCGCAGCGCCGCGTCGGCGTCGATCAGCTCGACGGCGCGGCTCAGCATGCCGCGGCGGCCAGCGCGGTCGCGGCGAGCGCCCGGTAGCGGTCCAGATAGGCCGCGATCGTGCGCGCGAGGTCGAAGCGCTGCCGCGCCGCCTGCCGGCACGAAGTGGGGTCGATGCGGTCGGTGCGGCCGATCGCCGCCGCCATCTCCGCCGCGTCACCGACCAGGAAGCCGGTTCGTCCTGGCTCGACGATGTCGGCGAGTGCGCCGGCGGGGAAGGCAATGACGGGCGTGCCGCTGGCCAGCGCCTCCATCGCGACGAGCGAGCTGGTCTCCTCCGCGAGGCTTGGTACCAGCAGGCAGCGCGCACCGGCCAGCAGCCGGCATTTGCGGGCGAAGCCGAGCGGGCCGACGCAGCGCCGCCGCCTATCGAGCCGGGGTGCGACCTCCTTCTCCCAGTACTGGCGATGCGCGGGATAGGGGAACACCGCGCCGGCGATCAGCAGGCTGACCCCGGCGATGCGCGCCGCCTCGATGGCCAAATGCTGGCCCTTCTCCGGGCAGATGCGTCCGAGCATCAGCGCGTAGCTGCGACGCGCTCGACAGGCCGCGCCGAACGCCGCCACCGCCACCCCGTTGCCGATCGGCGGCAGCAGGCGATCCGGAGGCACCAGCTCGCGCAGCCGCGCGTGCTGGTGCACCGAGACGCCGTGCAGCCAGGTGTCCGGCCGCGCCGGGGCCAAGGCGGCGCGCGGATACCAGTCCGGCGGCAGATGCATCGTGGCGAGCGCCGGCGGTCCGGGCGGCGGCAGGTAGGCGTGAAAATCCACGCCGTGCAGATGCACGACATCCACGCGGTGGCGCAGCAGAGCCTCCGCCAGCGCGCGACGCACCGCGTCCTGCACGCCAGCGCGCGCCGCTTCGTCCAGCACGCCGGCCGGTGCCGGCAGCGCGACGAGGTGGCCGGCCACCGCCGATCCCTCGCAGGCCAGCACGATCGAGGCGTGCCCGGCCGCCACCAGCGCCCGGTCGAGTGCCGACAGCACCTGCTCCGCCCCGCCGACCGCGTCCGGCCCGACCGCGGCGAACGGATAGGCGACGCTGACGACGGTCAACCCCGTCATGCCCCGGCGAGCGCCTTTCGCGCCAGTTCCCGCCACTCCGGCCCCGCAATCCCCCAATCGTACCATTCGTAGTGCAGCCGACCGGCATGCGGCGGCTGCAGAAAATCGTAGGTCGGCGCCGCGCGGAACGATTCCTTGTCGACCCGAAACTGTGCAAGCGTCGCGCGCTGCGTCGCGAAGGCGGCGATCATCGCCCGTTTCCTTTCGCACTCCTCTGGCGACAGCACGATTTCGACCGCCGCGCCATCCCCCAGGAACCGGCTGCTCACCAGGCCGCCCTCGCCGGCGTGATAAAACGGCATCTCCAAAATCTCCGGCCGGCGTTTTTGCCGCTGCCCCGCCAGATGCACGATCAGCGTCGTTGCATCGTGATCAGGGTGCCCGCCCTCATACGGATGGGTCAGCACCGCCGCCGCCTGGTGCCCCGCCAGCAATTCCGCGAGCGTCCCCGCCAGCCCCGGCATGGCGAATGACGCACCCTGATCCGGCGCCCCCAGCTCCGCAATTTCCTCCGGCACGACGCCGCCCGCCCGCAGCGCCGCCGCCAGCTCCCCCCGCCGCGCCGCCGCATAATCCGCCGCGCTCGAAAACCCCGCCGCTCGCGCATCGGAAAGGTTGCGCGGCGCCCCATCCGTCACGTGCACCAGCAGCAATTTCTGAAACAGATACAGCAACGCCCCGGCGCCGATCGTCTCGTCGTCCGGATGCGCGACGACCACCGCAACCGGCGCCTCCACCGGCACCCGCCGCACCAGCCGTTCCAGAATGTCCGATCCGATGGCACCCATATCGTCAGCCGCTCTGCCGACCGCGCGCTCACCCATGAATGCTCACATCCGAGGTTCATGAAGTTGCCAAACCCAGCACAATTGTTTGTGGCTAGCCAGGCTGCTACATCCACAGTTGCCAAGCGAAGCCTGCGGCCCCAACGGCTGCAAGGAACGCTCCGCACCAACCATAGAAGCGTAGCGGAGACATCATCGCTTGATGGTCGGCATCGGCTGCCACTCTGGCTTCTGCGGAGCGCGGTCGTTCCGCTGCGGCCCTGAACACATCAACGCCCCAGGTTGGAACCTTCTGATCCAAGCTCGCGAGCGTGCAATCAAGCCAGGTCAGGCCGCCAAGGAGGAAGAGGCCGGCGAAGCCGAGACGACTGGTGATCAGGGCCGCGGCGACAATCAGGGCACCGACGACCACACAGGCGGCAGCATTGGCGATGGAACCAGCCGAAAATCTCACGTCAGGTGTTTTGGAACATTTCGGCCTCAGTCGGCTTCCGCCGCAAATGGATCGCCGGGCGGATCAAGGAGATCTACGCCGTCGCCTTAGCCTCAACTGACGACCCAACCCCCGGCGCATATCGCCGGATCATCGCGGCACAAAACGCGGCGAATTCTTCCGGCTCCCGCGGCGGCGCCGTGTAGTGCGGCCACACGCCTTTCTCCTCCGGCGTGAAGCAGAACGTGATGGTCACCGCAAAATCTTCCAGCGCCCGCATCTGCCGGTCGAACCACGCCTCTGCATCCGGCCGCAGCCAGTCCGCCCAACTCAGCCCGGTACGTAGATAGGTCACCCCGAGATCGCGCATCCAGCGCACCGCGTCATCCAGCCGGTGGTCCTGGAAATGGAACCACTGGCAGATGCCGAATTCCGGCGTGTGCTCCGCAAACACGCGCGCCGCGCGCTTCGGCCGCCCGGCCTCGTCCAGCAACCCCATGTGAAAATGCCGGTAGTAGGACGACCCCTCCGCCTCCTTGTGCCGCGTCGTCGCCGGCCAGGCCGCCGGCAGGTCGTACAGGCTGTACCAGTGAATGCGCGGCGAGCGGCCGGTCAGCAGCGACGCAGTGCGCTGCAATCCCCATTCCTGCACTTCCTCGGCGCCGAAGCTGGACACGCCGACTTCGGAGACCCAGACCGGCAAATCCGTCACCGCGCGGATTTCGTCGAGCTTGGCCGGCCACTCGTCGATCGTCCAGAGGTTCCAGTCCAGCGGGAAGCCGTGCACGGCCACCGCGTCGACATCGGCCAGCACGCCCTGGCCGGCCAGGCAGCGAATGAAGTCCGGATCGATTGGCGAGATGCCGCCCAGCACGCGCGGCAATCCCGGTGCCTCGGCGGCGATCGCCTGGCCGGCCAGCCTGGCCATGCGCGCGAAGGCGGTCCAGCCGGGATCGGCCTGCAAATCCCAATGCGACTTGTTGTTCGGCTCGTTCCAGATCATCGCCGCCTCGATCATCGCGGCCTCGCCGGATAAACGGCGCCGTACGCGGCGTCCGGGCGCGCCGCGCGGCGGCAGACGAACACCTCCTCTTCCGGGTGCGCGGTGATCTCGAACCCGGTGCTGCGCAGCATGGCGGCCGAGCAGGCCGCGTTGGGCGCCCACCAGTTGGTCGGATCATGCGCGTAGGAGTGCTCGATGAAGTGCAGCTTCGGGTAGCCGGGATCATCGAACGGCGCGGTCTCCCAGAACGCATAGTCGTCCTGCAGCTTCGGCATTGCGTCGCTGCCGCGCTGCAAGGACTGAAAGACCAGCATGTCGCGCGCGACGTGCTCATGGATCAGATCGAGCGCCAGCAGCGGATGCCGCAGGTGATAGAGCACGCCGATGAACAGCACGAGATCGAAGCGCTCGCCGAGCGCGCCGACGTCGTACACCGAAAGCTTGCGGAACTCGATCTGGAGCCCCTCGACCTCGGCCGCGAAGCGCGCCTGCGCGAGGTAGTCCTCGTCGAAATCGATGCCGAGCACGCGCGCCGCGCCGCGCCGCTTCAGCGCCATCGCGTGGAACCCGGCGTTGCAGCCGATGTCGAGCACGGTCTTGCCGGTCAGGTCCGCCGGGATCGCGCCGGCGAAGCGCTGCCACTTCACGTTCGGATAGTCGCCGAGGAAGTGGTCGGGCGCGGTGCGCACGCCCTTGAGGTCGAGATTGTGGAACCACGGTCCGAGCGCCTGGGCGCGCTCGCGGATGCGCTCCTGCGTCCACTCCGCCGTCATGCCCCCGCCTCCGCCAGCCGCGCGCCGGGGCGGCGCGGCGCTTGGCCGGCCGGGAAGGCCGTGCCGGTCTCGCCGGCAAGCAGCCGCATCGCCTCGCGATAGCCGTTCAGCGTGCCCACGTCGACGTAGCTGGTGCCGGCGCGCACGCCGACCGCCTCGCCACCCGCCTCGCCTCCTTGGGCCAGCCAGGCGTTCACCAGCGTGCCGACGAACTGGTCGCGTCGGTCGCGCGCCTGCCACAGCGCGTGCAGCGCGTGCAGCACCGAGCCGGGCATCTTGAACGCCCCCCACACCCAATGCGAGCGCGCGTCCGGCGACTTGACCTGGATTTCCCGCACGCGTCCGTCCGCGTCGGTCTCGACGGCGTCGAACAATTCGGGTCGCTCCACCGGAAACAGCAGGAAGGAGAGCCGATCATCCGGCAGTGCGCGGAGCGCGTCCTCCGGGAACCACACCGTATCGGGCAGGCCGACGATCACCGGCTCGTCCGGATGGATCAGCGGCAGCGCGCAGAAGATCGCATCGTTCAGCCCGTTCGCCTGGTTCTGCACGGCGTAGGCCAGGGCGGCGCCGCCGAACGCCCCGCCGTAGTATTGCAGGATGTCGGATTTTCCCGGCGAGATGACGATGCAGATTTTCGTCGCGCCGCCGCGCAGCATGCGCTCGAGCAGGTATTCGCTGACCGCGCGCGGGCGCTCGACGCCGTCCTCGCTGCGGCTGCCCACCGGCAGCAATTCCTTGGAGAAGGCCAGCGGCTGGATGCGCGTGCCGTTGCCGGCCGCCGGGATGATGCCCCACATGCGCTCAGGCCTCCTGGTGCAATCCGCCGGCCGTCGCCGATTCCAGCGCCGCCACCATCTCGCGCGCCCGCCGTGCGGCCGAATGCTCCTCGAGCGTGCGCACGCGGGCGCGCCGCGCCATCGCCGCGAGCTCGCCGTCGGGCAGGTCGAGCGCCGCGAGCGCCTGCTCCGTGCTGTCGGCCACCAAGATTTCCCGGCCGGGCTCGAAGAACGATTCCAGCCCGTCCCAGCGGTCGCTGAGCACCGGCGTGCCGCAAGCCGCCGCCTCGAACAGCCGGCCGGACGGGCACCAGCCCATCTGCGCCATCGCCGCGCGCGTCACGTTCAGGGTCACGCGCGAGGAACAGTAGAAGGCCGCGTGCTCGGCCGGCGGCAGATGGCGCACGAACCAGATGTTCGCTGCCCAGGGAAATTGCTGCGGGTACTGCGCGCCGCCGATGACGAAGCGCTCGCCCGGCCGCGCCCGCGCCGGCGCCACGAACAGCCGCTCGAGCCGCTCCTGCCGGTCGTCCGAATAGGTGCCGAGATAGGAGAGCAGCGCCTGGAATCGCGGGACCGGCGGGACCGGATGATGCGTCTGCGGATCCACCGAGCCGTAGACCGGTACCACGCGACGCGCGCCAAGCCGCTCGCGCAGCGCACGCAGCGCCGCTCCGCCGGTGTAGCTGAGCACGATGTCGAAGCCGGCCAGCCCCTCCGGCCCGATATAGCCGACCGGTTCGCCGGCCTCGAGCCGCGCCAGCGTGATCGGCGTATCGAGATCGTAGAAGCAGCGCACCGCCACCCGGCTCTCCTGCACCAGCCGCGTCGCCTCGATCCCGTCCGGACAATAGGAGGTGACCATGCCGATATCGGCGCCGGCGAGTTCGCGGCGCGCGCGCGGCTGTGCGTGCTGCCAGTCGGGATAGAGGATGAGCCGGCCGCCCTCCGGCAGTTCCGCGAGATCGCGATGCGCGGCGTAGTAGGGCACGTCGCGCTCGAAGAACGCGACCTGGTGCCCGTCGGCGAGCAGCGCGCGGATCAGCCCGCGCCACAGCGCCGCGTGGCCGTTGCCCCATGAGGAACTGACGGCCAGGCCGAAGATCACGATCTTCATGCGCGCGCCACCCGACGCGGCCGGCTGCGCGCGGCCAGCGCGGCGCGCGCGTAGCCTTCGAGTTCGGCGGCCCGATGCTCGCCGGTATGCGCGGCCAGCACGCGCGCCCGCGCCCGCTGCCCGATCGCCAGCCGCTCCGCCTCCGGCAGGTCGCGCAGCATGGCGAGCACCTCCGCCCCGGAGCGCGCGATCAGGATCTCCTCGCCGGGACGGAACAGCGTGTCGAGCCCCGGCCACCAGTCGCTGATGACCGGGGTGGCGCAGGCCGCCGCCTCGAACAGCCGCACGCTCGGGCTGAAGCCGCGCCGCACCATGTCGGCGCGCGTCACGTTGAGCGTGAAGCGCTGGCCGGCGTAGAAGCCGGGATGCCGGTCCGGCGGCAGGTGCTCGATGCGCGCGCAGTTGTCCGGCCAGACCAGCGTCTCCGGGTATTGCGGCCCGGCCACGACGAAGCGCCCGGTCGGCCAGGCGCGCGCGGGGTCGCACAGCAGCGCCGCGAGCACGGGCTGGCGATCGGCGCTGTAGGTGCCGAGATAGCCGAGATCCCAGGCCTGTCCGCCGGCGGGCGAGGCTTCGGCGGGCGGATCGGCCGAGCAGTAGAGCGGCCGCGCCATGCGCGCGCGAAAACGCTGCTCCAGCTCGCGCAAGATCGGGCCGCCGGTGAAGGAGAGGTAGAGGTCGAAGCCCGGAATCAGCTCCGGTCGCAGATAGTCGCACCGTCCGTCCGCCAGTGCGGCGAGCGTCACCGGCGTGTCGATGTCGTAGAAGGCGGTGGCCCCCTGCGCGAGCCGCTGCACCAGCCGGCAGACGGCGACGCCGTCCGGCACGAAGGAGCCGACGATCACCAGATCAGCCTGGCGGAGTGCCTGGGCATGAAGCGACTCGAGCTCCGCGACGCCGTCGTACAGCCGCGTTAGGCCGTACGGCGGCTGCGGCAGGTCGCGCGTGTCGCGATACCAGGGCTTGTCGCGCTCGAGGAACAGCACGGCGTGGCCGCGGCGCGCCAGGCCGCGCACCAGGCTGCGATACGTCGTCGCGTGGCCGTTGCCCCAGGAGGAGGTGATGGTCAGGCCGAGGATGACGATGTTCAGCGGCGGGCCGGCCCCGTGCACGCGCACCCCTCTCATCGCCCCGCGCGCGCCGCGCGCCAGAACCCAGGGCGGCGCATTGCAGCGTACCTGACGCGGCGGGTCCAGCCGGCGCGCGTCACTCCCCGGCCACCCGCAACTCGAACAGCGTGGTGGTGTCGAGATCGTCGCCGAACCACGCGCTGATCGCCGCCTCGCGGACGCCGATGTATTTTGGCTCGTCGTTCTCCAGCACCATCGGCACGTCGTGCCCGGGCACCAGCACGGTTCCGTGCCGCTGCCGCCACAGCGCCCAGATGCGGTCGATCGATGCGCGGCTCACCGCGGGATCGTAGGTCATGTCGGCGCTGCGCGAGAGCAGCTCCGCGCGGTTCTTCGCGGCGTCGCCCGTGAAGATCACGTCGCGCTCGCCGCCCGCGAGCACGAAGATCAGATGCCCCGGCGTGTGCCCTGGCGCGTCGTGCGCCGTCAGGCCCGGCAGCACCGCGCTGCCCGCCGCGACGCGGCGCGTACGCGGCAATTCCAGCAATTCCCGCACATACAGTTCCGGCACCGGCGTTTCGCCCCAGCGCTGCCCGACCGCCCAGTCGAGCTCCTGCGCCCCGATGCTGATTGCCGCCCGCGGGAACAGCACCCAGTTGATCGAGTGGTCCCAGTGGGAGTGGGTCAGGATGACGTCGGTCACCGCGTCGGGACGCAGGCCGCGCTCGGCGAGCCGGCGGATCAGCAGGTCGCGCTGGCCGAACGAGCCGACATCGATCAATGCGATGCGCCCGCGGCCGCGCAGCAGCGCGATCGTGCTCCAGCCGAGCCCACCATGGCAGACCGCCTTGCCTGGATAGCCCTGCACGACGATGTCGAGCGCGTACTCTTCGGCGGCCATGCGCCCTCCCTGCCGTCGTGTGTATGGCCCGACGGCGCGACGAGTCAAAGCACCGCGGTGCTTCTTCGCATGTGCAGCATAGCCGCGTGCCCGGCATGGCCGCATGGACGCCACCGCGCGGGCGGCGGCCTATCGAAACGCGGCGGAGGATGGCATAATGAGGGGCGTCCAGCGCGGTCCTGAAGCTGCCGGGCAAGAAGCACGCGGAGGAGGAGACTTGCAGCCGACCGACATTCGCGATCCCGACTATTTCCACAAGGTCGTGGATTGCCAATGGGCCTGCCCCGCGCATACGCCCGTGCCCGAATACATCCGCCTGATCGCCGCCGGCCGCTACGCCGACGCGTACATGGTCAACTGGTTCTCAAACGTGTTTCCCGGCATCCTCGGCCGCACCTGCGACCGGCCGTGCGAACCCGCGTGCCGCCGTGGCCGCGTCGAGGAGCAGCCGGTCGCGATCTGCCGGCTCAAGCGCGTCGCCGCCGACTACAAGGGCGACATAACCGGCCGCCTGCCGGCACCCGCCGCGGCGCGCAACGGCAAGCGCGTGGCACTCGTCGGCGCCGGGCCCGCCTCGCTCGCCGTGGCGCGCGACCTCGCCACCGAGGGCTACGAACTCGTGCTGTTCGACGCGGCGCTGCGCGGCGGCGGCATGATCCGCAGCCAGATCCCGAAGTTCCGGCTGCCTGAGGAGGTGATCGACGAGGAGGTGGACTACATCCTCGATCTCGGCGTCACCACGCGCTTCGGCGAGGAGGTCGGCAGCCTGAAGGCGCTGCTGGCGGAGGACTACGACGCGATCTTCGTCGGCTCCGGCGCGCCGCGCGGCCGCGACCTCGACCTGCCGGGGCGGCGGGAGGCGGCGGCCAACATCCATATCGGCATCGACTGGCTCTCCAGCGTGTCGTTCGGCCACATCGAGCGCATCGGCCGTCGGGTGATCGTGCTCGGCGGCGGCAACACGGCGATGGATTGCTGCCGCTCCTCGCGCCGGCTCGGCGGCGAGGCGGTGACCGTCGTCGTGCGCAGCGGCTTCGACGAGATGAAGGCGTCCCCCTGGGAGAAGGAGGACGCGATGCACGAGGACATTCCCATCCTGAACTACCTCGTGCCGAAGGCTTTCGAGCACACCGACGGCCGGCTCACCGGCATGATTTTCGAGAAGGTCGCCGCCAGCTATGTGGACGGCCGGCGTCGGCTGGTGCCGACCGGCGAGCCCGACGTGCACATCGAATGCGACGACGTGCTGATCGCGGTAGGCCAGGAGAACGCGTTTCCCTGGATCGAGCGCGACATCGGCATCGAATTCGACCGCTGGGGTCTGCCCGTCGTGGACGAGCGCACCATGCAGTCCACCAACCCGCGCGTGTTCTTCGGCGGCGACGCGGCGTTCGGGCCGAAGAACATCATCTGGGCCGTCGCGCACGGCCACGCCGCCGCCATCTCGATCCACCGCTTCTGCCGCGGCGAGGACGTGAACGACCGGCCGCCGCCCATTCTCAACCTGGCCAGCCAGAAGATGGGCATCCACGAGTGGAGCTACGACAACGACATCTCCAACGACCGCCGCTACCGCGTGCCGCTGAAGGACAAGGCGGTGGCACTGCGCGACATCAGGGCCGAGGTCGAGCTGGGATACGACGAACAGCTCGCCTACGCCGAGGCCGAGCGCTGCCTGAACTGCGACGTGCAGACGGTGTTCGCCGATCCGCTCTGCATCGAATGCGACGCCTGCGTCGACATCTGCCCGGTCGACTGCATCTCCTTCACCGCGAACGGCGACGAAGCCGACCTGCGCGGCCGGCTGAACGCGCCGGCCGACAATCTGACCCAGGCGCTCTACGTGTCCGGCGCGCTGACGACCGGGCGGGTGATGGTGAAGGACGAGAACGTCTGCCTGCATTGCGGCTTCTGCGCCGAGCGCTGCCCGACCGGGGCGTGGGACATGCAGCGCTCCCTGATCGAACTGCCGCAGGCGAGGCACGCATGCCAGCACGCCTAGACCGTGTGGCCGGCCTGGAACGCGTCAACGACTTCGTCGTCAAGTTCGCCAACGTCAACGGCTCGGGCTCAGCGAGCGCCAACCGGCTGTTCGCCCGCGCCATCCTGCGCATGGGTGTGCCCGCGACGCCGCGCAACATCTTTCCCTCCAACATCCAGGGCCTGCCGACCTGGTACCAGGTGCGCGTGTCGGAAGCCGGCCATCTCGGCTGCCGCGGCGGCGCCGACCTGATGGTGGCGATGAACCCGCAGACCTGGGACAAGGACGTGGCGGAAATCGTCCCCGGCGGCTACCTGTTCTACGATTCCACCAAGCCGCTGCCCGCTTCGAAATTTCGCGGGGACATCGTCGTCATCGGCGTGCCGCTGACCGCGATCTGCAACAGCACCTACACCGACCCGCGGCAGCGTCAGCTGTTCAAGAACATCATCTATCTCGGCGCGCTCTCTGCCCTGCTCGACATCGACGCGCAGGTCATCGAGCAGCTGATCGGCGAGCAGTTCCAGGGCAAGGACAAGCTGATCGCCCCCAACGTGCACGCGCTGCATCTCGGTCGCGACCACGCGCTTGCGCATCTGCAGTGCCCGATCGGCCTGCGCGTGCGACGCAGCGACGCGGTCGGCGACCGCGTGTTCATCGACGGCAACAGCGCCGCGGCGCTGGGCAGCGTCTATGGCGGTGCCACCGTCGCCGCCTGGTATCCGATCACGCCCTCCTCCTCGCTGGCCGAGGCGTTCGAGCGCTACTGCCGGCGCTACCGCACCGACAAGACGACCGGCGAGAAACGCTACGCCATCATCCAGGCCGAGGACGAGCTTGCCTCGATCGGCATGGTGATCGGTGCCGCCTGGAACGGCGCGCGCGCCTTCACCGCGACCTCCGGGCCGGGCATCTCGCTGATGCAGGAGTTCATCGGGCTGGCCTATTTCGCGGAAATCCCGGCGGTGATTTTTGACGTGCAGCGCGGCGGCCCCTCCACCGGCATGCCGACGCGCACGCAGCAGGCCGACGTGCTCTGCTGCGCCTACGCGTCGCACGGCGACACCAAGCACGTGCTGCTGTTCCCGCAGGACCCCGCCGAGTGCTTCGAATTCGGTGCGGCGGCATTCGACTTGGCGGACCGGCTGCAGACGCCGATCTTCGTGATGCTCGACCTCGATATCGGCATGAACGAGCGACTCTGTCCGGCGTTCGCCTGGGACGATTCGCGGCGCTTGGACCGCGGCAAGGTGATGACGCAGGAGGAGCTGGAACAAGGCGCCGAATTCGGCCGCTATCTCGACGTGGACGCCGACGGCATTCCGTTCCGCACCTATCCCGGCACGCACGGCGCGCGCGGCGCGTTCTTCACCCGCGGCACCAGCAAGGACCGCTTTGCCCGCTACAGCGAAGAAGGCGCCGCCTATATCGACAACATGCAGCGGCTGCTGCGGAAGTTCGAGACCGCGAAGCTGCTGGCACCGCGCCCGGTGCGCACGGACGCGACCGGGCCGGCGCCGATCGGCGCCATCTACTACGGCTCCACCAGCCCAGCGATGGACGAGGCGGTGGCGCTGCTCGCGGAACGCGGCGTGGCGCTCGATCTGCTGCGCATCCGGGCGTTTCCCTTCCATCCCGACGTCGGCGCCTTCGTCGCCGAGCACGAGCAGATCTTCGTCGTCGAGCAGAACCGCGACGGCCAGCTGCGCATGCTGCTGACCGTCGAGGAGGAGATCGACCCGAAGAAGCTGACGCGCATCCTGCACTACGACGGGACGCCGATCACCGCACGCTTCATCGCCGAGGCAATCGCCGAGCAGGCGCTGGCCTCGAACATCGTCCCGCTGCGCAAGGCCGTGCCATGACCTATCTGCCGAAACCCGCGATCCGCCATCCTGCACTTCCCGTCAACGCGCTCGGCCTGACGCGGCGCGACTACGAGGGCTCGGTCTCCACGCTGTGCGCGGGCTGCGGCCACGACTCGATCAGTGCGGCCATCGTGCACGCCGCCTTCGAGCTCGACCTGCCGCCGCACCGCATCGCCAAGCTGTCCGGCATCGGCTGCTCGTCGAAGACGCCGACCTACTTCCTCGGCAAATCGCACGGCTTCAACAGCGTGCACGGGCGTATGCCGTCGGTGGCCACCGGCGCCAGCCTCGCCAACCGCGACCTGATCTATCTCGGCGTCTCCGGCGACGGCGACACCGCCTCGATCGGCCTCGGCCAGTTCGCCCACGCGATGCGGCGCAACGTGCGAATGGTCTATATCGTCGAGAACAACGGCGTGTACGGGCTGACCAAGGGCCAGTTCTCCGCGACCTCGGACAAGGGTGCGAAGAGCAAGCGCGGGGTGACCAACAACGACGAGGCGATCGACCTCGTCGGCACGGCGCTCGGCCTCGGCGCCAGCTTCGTCGCGCGCGGCTTCTCGGGCGACAAGACGCAGCTCGTGCCGCTCATCAAGGCCGCGCTGCAGCATCGCGGCGCGGCCTTCATCGACTGCGTCTCGCCCTGCGTCGCCTTCAACAACCACCCCGGCTCGACCAAGAGCTTCGACTTCGTGCGCGAACACAACGAGGCGGTGAACCACCTCGACTTCATCACCCCGCGTACCGAGATCACCGCCGACTACGCCCCGGGGGCGGTCGAGGTGGTGGTGCAGCACGACGGCTCGTTGCTGCGCCTGCGCAAGCTCGCCGCCGACTACGACGTGCACGACCGCGTCGCCGCGATGGCCTGGCTGCAGCAGCGCCAGTCGGCTGGCGAGATCGTCACCGGCCTGCTCTATGTCGAGCCGGAGACGGTCGATTTGCACGGCCATCTCAACACGGTCGGCGTGCCGCTGAACGGGCTGGCCGAGCCGGAGCTTTGCCCCGGCTCCGAGGCGCTGGACAGGCTGAACGCCGGCCTTCGCTGAGACGCCTCAGATGAGGTGACGCGGATCGCCGATCGGGCTGCGGGCCGCCTCGATCTCGCTGCGCATCCGCTGCGGCACCTGCAAGCTGGGCGCCGGGATTTCCGACACCGGGGCGGGCCACCTCGGCCGGTTCGTGGTGGTGCGCGCCGGCGCCGCTGCGTGCAGCAGTGCTGCCAGGAACGTCCGCCCCCAGCTCTCCGGCGAGGCCCGCCGCAGGCTGTTCCACATGCCCTGCCAGCGCGCCTGCCGCTCGCCGAGCGGCATCCGCAGCGCGGTATGGATGGCGTCGGCCATCTCGTCGGTGTCGTGCGGATTGACCAGCAGCGCGTCCTCGAGCTGGCGGGCGGCCCCGGCGAAGCGTGACAATACGAGCACGCCGGGATCCTGCGGGTCCTGCGCGGCGACGAACTCCTTGGCGACCAGGTTCATGCCGTCGCGCAGCGGCGTCACCAGCCCGACCTTCGCCTGGCGCATGTAGCCGGCGATCACCGAGCGCGCGCCCGCCTTGGCGACCAGCCGCACCGGCGTCCAGTCTGGATCGCCCCAGTCGCTGTTCACCCCGCCGGCTTCCCGGTCGAGGGCGGCGCGCAATTCGCGGTAGCTGGCGACCTCCTTGCGCGAGACCGCGGCGATCTGCAGCAGCGTGACGCGCCGCCGCCACTCCGGCCGCTTCTCGAACAGCCGGCGCAGCCCGCCGAGCCGCTGCAGCAGGCCCTTGGTCGGATCGAGCCGATCGACCCCGAGGATCAGGCTCTGCTCGGACAGGCTGCGGCGCAGGCGCTCGGTGGCCGGGCTGCGCCAGGCCGCGTCGGCGGTGGCGGCGAACTCGCGCGGCTCGATCTCGACCGGAAACACGCCGAGCCGGGCGCGCCGGCTGCTGAGCTGCGTCCAGCCACTGCCGGCCGGTGCCGCGCCCGCCGGTGCCGCGCCAGCCAATGGCGCACCGGCCAACGCCGTGCCCGCGGGCGCCATGCCCGCGAATGGCTGGGCGGTCGCCGCAAAATTCTCGAGGTCGTTCTCCGTCTGGAAGCCGATCAGGTCGGCGGCCAGCATGTCGCGGACCAGCCCGCCGACCTCCGGGGCCGCGGCGATGACGCCGGCGGTCGCGAACGGGATGTGCAGGAAAAAGCCGACCGCGTTGCGCACCCCGCGCGCCCGCAGCATCGCCGGCAGCGCCAGCAGGTGATAGTCGTGCACCCAGAGCAGGTCGGTCGGCTTGAGCAGGGGCACCAGGGCGTCCGCCAGCCGGGCGTTGACCTCGCGATAGGCCTGCGCGTCCCGCCGGTCGAAGGACATCAGCTCCGGCATCGTGTGCAGCAGCGGCCAGAGCAGGCCGTTGCAGAAGTTGTTGTAGTAGCGGCTGTGTTCCTCGCCGGTCAGGTCGACGGTCGCGTAGACCACGTTGCCGTGCGTGGCGATCTCGACCGGCGTCTCGCGCGCGGTCTCGGAAATGCGGCCGCTCCAGCCGAACCAGAGGCCGCCGCGCTTCTCCATCAGCCCGTCCAGCGCGACCGCGAGCCCACCCGCCTGCGCCCCCGCCGCTGACGGGACGGGGACCCTGTTGGACACGACGACCAGACGATTCATCGAAGCTCCAGCACGGCGACGGGAAGTGCCGAGAGGACATCGGCGACCAGCAGACGGCCCGTCATGCCCGCTTCAGCCGGGCCGCCCAACGCATCCACGCGAAGCACATCTAGGCACGCTCGCGCGGCCAGACTACGGGGGGAGGCGATCAAAGTTCCTTGCCATGCCGCCGGGTCGACCCGCGGCAGGCCGGCGGTCCCCGCCAGCCGGGCGGCGAGCCGGCTCGCCACGGTGATCGCGGCGCGGCCCTCATGCACCCGGGCAAAGGCGAAGACGTGCCCGGCGAGCGGCCCTTCCACCCGCAGCCGCTGGTATGAACCCTCGGCGAACAGCCGCGGCACCCGGGCCCGGAAGGCGAGCGTGCGGGCGATGACCACCTGCTTCACCCGCCCGTCCTGCCATGCCCCCAGCAGCTCGGCCGGCGCCTGGCCGCCGTTGAGCGCCGCCTGGCGCGCCGCGTAGTCCACGGGGCGGCGATTGTCGGGATCGACCAGGCTGAAATCCCAGAAGTCGGTGCCTTGATAGAGGTCAGGGACGCCTGGACTCGTCAGGCGCAGCACGGTCTGGATCAGGCCGTTGAGCGCCCCGGAGGGCGCGATGCGGCGGACGAACTCGACCATGTCCTGCGCCACGTGGGTCGGCCGGGCCGGGTCGAGCATCTGCGTCAGGAAATCCCGGCAGGCCGTCTCGTACTCGGCGTTCGGCGCGGCCCATTCC
This sequence comes from Acidisphaera sp., assembly GCA_019240635.1. GTDB lineage: Bacteria > Pseudomonadota > Alphaproteobacteria > Acetobacterales > Acetobacteraceae > JAFAYA01. The sequence goes on from JAFAYA010000017.1 coordinate 21,826, forward strand.
GACCGCCGCTTGGCCTCGCGCAGCCCCTTCTCCTGCCAGGCCTGGACGCGCCCGATATAGGCCCGCATGCCTTCGGCGTCGTCCGGCGCCAGGTCGAGCGGCCAGGCGCCGATCAGCGTCTGGTAAAGCATGAGCTCGTCGGCCGCATCGGGCGCCGGCGTGCCGCCGATCTCGCGGCGCAGCGGCGCATTCAGGCGCATCCAGCGGTGCAACGCCGCCTCCCACTCCTCGGGAAGCTCGCTGAGTACGGCAAGCCGCGCGCGGACATCCTCGCCGCGCTTGTGGTCGTGCGTCGCGGTGGCGAGCAGGGCGCGCGGAAAGCGCCGGCGCCGCTCGGCGTTGCCGGCGTGGAAGGCCGCCGGGGAGACGCAGAAATGGCCGGGCTCGCTGCCCACCTCGTTGCGCGAGATCAGCCGGCCGTAGCGGTAGAAGGCGGTGTCCTCGACGGATTTTGCCGCGGTGGGCGCCGAGAGCTGCTGGAACCGCACCATCGCGCGCAGCCGCTCCTGCCGGCGCGCTCCTGCCGGCACGCTGCGCAAGTCGCTGCCGGACAGCCAGTCGCCGATGCGTTCCAGCAGCGGCAGGTCGGCGCTGCGCACCGTGCGCCGCGCGCCCGCCAACGCCCAGTCCAGCACCGCCCGGTCGGTGGCGGAGATGCCGGTCGGGCCGGAATAGATGCGATAGGTCGGGAAGTGGACCAGCACCTCCTCGAGCGCGCGGCGGATGGCGGTGAGCGTGTAGTCGCGCGTCGCCAGGTCGCGCCGGGCGACGCGATGCAGCGCGCCCGCGGTGGCCCACAGCTCGCTCGAAAGCGACTCCCGCAGGATCTGCCGCCGCGCTGCCTTGGCCTCATCGAGGAACTCGCCGCTGCGCCCGGTCAGCGTGGTCCAGAGTCTCGTGAGCGGCGCCTCGCCGGCCGGGTCGTGCAGCAGGCCGGCGACGTCGCTCATGTAGTCGTAGCCGGTGGTGCCGTCGGTCAGCCAGTCGGTCGGCAGGCGCTCATGCGGCGCGAGGATTTTCTCGACCCAGATGATCGCCGGCTCATCGGGAAGTTCGCGCGGACGCTGGGCCGCCGCGGTCTGCAGCTTGCGGCGCAGTTTCCGGCAATAGCCGCGCGGGTCGGCAAGCCCGTCCACGTGGTCGATGCGCACGCCGTCGATCAGTCCCTCGGCGTAGAGCTGCAGGATGTAGTCGTGCGTGTCGTCGAACACCTGCGGCAGTTCGGCGCGCATGCCGGCTAGGCTGTTGACGTCGAAGAAGCGGCGCCAGTTGATCTCATCGGCGGCGGCGCGCCACCAGGCCAGCCGGTAGCTCTGCGGCTCCAGCAGCCGGTGCAGCCGCTCGCGCGCCTCGCCGGTGTCGGCGTTCGCCGCCGCGAGCGCGTCCTCGATGGCCCGGCGCTGGTCCGGCGAGGCCTGGCGCAGCGCCGCCCGGCCCCGCTCGGCGGCACGGCGCATCGCGTCGCGCCCGCCGCCCGCGGTGCTCAGCCGCGCGAACGGCTCGGCGAGCGTGGCCAGCGCCGCGCCCCGGAGTACGTGCGGGTAGTCGCGCGGGTTGATCGGAAAGCGGTTGCCGAAATAGTCGACGAACAGGCGCCCGTCGCCCTCGTCGAAGCGCAGCACGAGGTCACCGCGGCCCAGGCACTCGCCGTACGCCGCGCCGAGGAAGGGGGCCAGCATGCGATTGCGCAGCGCCGGATCGGGCGGCTCCCAGTCGATGTCGAAATACTCGGCATAGGGGCTCGCGCGCCCCCACTCCAGCACGTCGAGCCACCACGCGTTGTCGGCCCCGCCGACCCCCATGTGATTCGGCACGATGTCGAGGATCAGGCCGAGCCCGGCGGCGCGCAGCGCCGGTACCAGGCGGCGCAGCGCCGGCTCGCCGCCCAGCTCGGGGTCAATCGCGTGGTGATCGACGATGTCGTAGCCGTGCATAGAGCCGGGCCGCGAGGTCAGCAGCGGCGAGGCATAGAGGTGGCTGACGCCGATCCCGCGGAGGTAGGGGACCAGCTTGGCGGCGTCGTCGAGGGTGAAGTCCTTGTGAAACTGCAGGCGGGCGGTAGCGCGGACCGTCATGTCTCTCCTTCGGCCGTCTGCCGCGCCTCGGCCAGGGAGGCAAGGCGCGCAGCCACGGCAGGGTCGTCGAGAACGCGATCCGCCGGCAACGCGAGGCGGCGTTGCCAGTTCGGATGCTCGTGCAGCGTGCCCGGCAGGTTCGGCTGATCGGGCAGCCCCAGCGCATCCTCCACCGGCAGCAGCGCCAGTTCGCAGCCGGCCGCGCCGACATGCCGGATCGCCGCATCCACCGCGGGCTCCGGCTTCTCCGGCGGCGGGACCTCGCCGAGCCCGGCGCGGCTGCCGCGGAACGCCTCCCACAGGCGCACGCGGTCCCTGGCGCGGTTCTCGTGCTCGAACCAGATCGCCTTGTCGTCGCCGAGCAGGCCAAGCTCCTCGCGCAGCGCCAGGTCGCGCCCGCTCCACCACCCGGCGACGGTCGGCAGGTCGTGCGTGCTGGTCATCGCGACGGCGCGCCGCGTCCAGCGCCCGGGCGGACGGAAGCCGTCATCGTCCGACTCGAACCACAGCACACGCAGCCCCATGACGCCGCGCGTTCCCAGGCGATCCTGAAAACCCTCGGGAACCGTGCCGAGATCCTCGCCGAGCACGACCGCCCGGTGACGGTGGCTCTCCAGCGCCAGCAGCCGCAGCAGATCGTCCGACGGGAAGCGCAGATACGCCCCCTGCTGCGGGCTGGCGCCCTCCGGCACGACCCAGAGCCGGGTGAGGCCCATCGCGTGGTCGATGCGCACGCCGCCGGCGTGGCGCAGCGCGGCGCGCAGCATCTCCAGGAAGCCGGCATAGCCGTGCCGCTGCAGGCCGGCCGGGGAGAAGGCGGTGATGCCCCAGTTCTGGCCCTGCGTGTTCAGCACGTCCGGCGGCGCGCCGATGGTCAGGCCCATCAGCATCTGGTCCTGCCGGCTCCAGGCGTGCGAGCCGCCGAGATCGGTACCCACCGCGAGGTCGGAGATGAGGCCGATCGGCATGCCCGCGGCGCGCGCCGCCTGCTGCGCCGCCGCGCTGCCGCGATCGGCCAGGAATTGCAGGAAGGCGTGGAAGGCGACCTCGCGCGCGTGCGTGTGCGCAAAGCGCGCGACTGCCGGGTCGTCGGGCGAGCGGTACTCCTCTGGCCAGTCGCGCCAGTTCCATCGGGTGGCGTCGGCGCCGAACACGTGCGCATGCAGCGCCTCGAACCGCGCGTGGCTCTCTAGCAGGTCGCCCTGCTCGGCGCGGAACGCGTCGAACGCCTCGTGCAGCGCCGCGCGAGGAGCGGCGGCGAAGCGGTCGAACACCCGGCGGAAATGCGCGAGCCGCAGCCGTCCGGCCGCCGGCCAGTCCACCATCGGCCCGGCTTCCAGTGCCGCCCACTGCTCCGGCCGGGCAGGGAGGTACGCGTCGGGAATTGTCTCGGCGTCCGCGTGCAGCACGTTCAGCATCACGCGGCTGGACGGCGCATACGGGCTGAACCGGTCGGCATCGGCGGAGAACTGCGCGTGTACCGGGCTGATGGCGACGGCCGCGGCGCCGCGCGCGCCGGCGATGGCGACGAAGCGGCGCAGCGCCGAAAAGTCGCCGATGCCGCCGTCCCCCGCCCGGCGCAGCGCATAGAGCTGCACGGCCAGTCCCCAGAGCTTCCGTCCCGGTGCCGCATCCTCCGGCAGGAAGCCGTGCGCCGGAGCCACGGCCAGCGTGGTCCGGATGTCGCCCAGTTCGAGCGCGTGATAGCCGGGCACGTCGATCGCCGGCAGCAGCGCGCGCGGCTCGGCGCGGCCCTCGCGACGGGTGCCGTCCTCGAGCGTCAGGCGGAAGCGGCCGGCCGGCGCTGGGACGGCGATCGGCTGTCCGGCGTCGGCGGTCAGCAGCGGCGGCAGCGGCCCTTCCTCATGTTGCAGCCCGCCGCGGCTGTCGGCGACCTCTGCGTCGCTGCCGGCCGGCGTGCCGAGTGCCGCCAGCACGGCGCGCAGCACCTCCGGCGCCACGTCGTGCATCTTGCCGAACGCGTCGCGCCAGCGCGGCGCCAGCCCGGCCGCCTCGGCCAGCGCGATCAGGTCGGCGTCGCTCAACCCGGCCGCTCGCGCAGGAAGGCGACCGTGCTGTGCGCGGGCAAGGTGCCGTTCATCGCCGCCTCCGCCGTGCCGCGCCCGGTCTCGAACAGCGCCGGCCCGGCGCAGCCCTCCACCTCCACCGGTTCGGCGCCAAGATTGGCGGCGATGATCAGCACGGCGCCATCGCTCATCGTCCAGCGCGCGCAGACGCCGCTGCGGCCGAGCGGCACGGCGCCGGCGGAGCGCGCGCCGGGAATGCGGGGGATGACGTGCTGGCGGCGCAGCGCCAGCAGCTCGCGATGCAGCGCCAGCGTCTCCGCCGTGCCGGACTTGCTCGCAGGGTCGAAGTCCGGGACCGAGGCGTCGAACGTCTCCGGCGCGTTCGGGTCGGGGATGCGCTCGCGCTTGCCGGGGTCGCTGAACGCGGCGAACTTCTTGAACTCCTCGCGCCGCCCCTTGCGCACCAGCTCCGCCAGTTCCGGATTGTGGTCGGTAAAGAACAGGAACGGTCGCTCGCTGCCCCACTCCTCGCCCATGAACAGCATCGGAATGAACGGCGCGAGCAGCAGCAGCGCGGTCGCCGCCCGCAGCGCCTGCCTGTCGGCGAGCCGGGTCAGCCGCTCGCCGAACGCGCGGTTGCCGATCTGGTCGTGGTTCTGCAGGCAGATCACGAAGGCGGTGGTCGGCAGCGCGGCGCTCGGCGTACCGCGCGGCTTGCCGGAATGCGGCGAGACCTCGCCCTGATAGGCGAAGCCCTCCGCCATGGCGCGCGCCAGCAGCCGCGCGGCGTCCTGAAAATCCTCGTAGTAGCCTTCGCGCTCGCCGGTTAGCAGGACGTGCAGGCAGTGGTGCACGTCGTCCGTCCACTGCGCATCGAAATCGCGCGCGAGGTGGCTCGCAACGTTGCCCTCGTGCTCCAGCACGAGATGGATCTGCCGGCCGTCATCCGGGCGGGCGCGGACGCGGGCGGCCATGTGATCGAGGAACTCGGGCGGCGAGATCGCATGCACGGCGTCGAAGCGCAGTCCGTCGAAGCGGTATTCCAGCAGCCAGAACAGCGCGTTCTCGGTGAAGTAGGTGCGCACCTCCGGTCGGGTGAAGTCGATCGCCGCGCCCCACGGCGTGTGCTTGCTCTCGTCGAAGAACGTCTTGGCGTAGGCGTGCAGGTAGGCGCCGTCCGGCCCGAAATGGTTGTACACGACGTCGAGAAACATCATCAGCCCGAGCCCGTGCGCCGCGTCGATCAGGTGCTTCAGCTCGTCCGGGGTGCCGTAGGCGGCGTCCGGCGCGTAGGGCAGCACGCCGTCATAGCCCCAGTTGTGCTGGCCGGGAAAATCGGCGATCGGCATCAGCTCGACCGCGGTGACGCCGAGCGCCTTCAGCTCCGGCAGGCGCTTCTCCACGCCGGCGAAGCCGCCGAACGCGCCGACATGCAGCTCGTACACGACCGCCTCGTGCCAGGGTCGGCCCTTCCAGTCGGCGTGCCGCCATTGATAGGCGCGCGGATCGACGACCACGCTCGGATCGTGCACGTCGCCGGCCTGCCGGCGCGACGCCGGATCCGGCACGGCGAGGCCGTCGGGCAGGCGGAAACGATAGCGCGCGCCGTCGCCGCAAGGCGCGGTCGCGACGAACCAGCCGCCCGTCTCGCGCTGCATCGGCAGCGCGTCATCGCCGAGTTCGAGCGTCACCGCCTCGACGCTCGGCGCCCAGAAGCGGAACCGCACCGTGCCGCCGTCGAGCAGCTCCGCGCCGAAGGACTTCGCGAAGCCGTAGCGCGCGCTCACCCGCCCGCTCCTGCCGCGCGCAGGTAGAGCGTCGCCAGCGGCGGCAGGGTGAGCATCAGCGAGGCTGGGCAGTCGTGGCTGGAAACCTGCTCCGCGACGACCCGCCCGGCATTGCCCATATTCGAGCCGCCGTACACCGCCGCGTCGCTGTTCACCACCTCCAGCCATTCACCGCCAAGCGGCACGCCGATCCGGTAGCCGTGGCGCGGGATCGGCGTGAAGTTGCAGACCACCAGCACCGGCGGGTCGTCCGCCTCGCCAAAGCGCAGGAAGGCAAAGACGCTCTGCACCCGGTCATTCAGCACCACCCAGCGGAACCCCGTGTGATCGCAGTCCCGCCGATGCAGCGACGGCGTATCCCGGTACGCCAGGTTCAGGTCGCGCACCAGGCGCTGCACGCCGGCGTGCAGCGGATCGTCGAGCAGGTGCCACTCGATGCCGGTATCGTGGTTCCACTCGCCGCCCTGCGCGAACTCGCCGCCCATGAACAGCAGCTTCTTGCCGGGATGCGCCCACATGAAGCCGAAATAGGCGCGCAGATTGGCGAATTGCTGCCAGGCATCGCCGGGCATCCGGCCGAGCAGCGAGTGCTTCAGATGCACCACCTCGTCATGCGACAGCGGCAGCACGAATTTCTCCGAGAAGGCATAGACCAGGCCGAAGGTGATCTCGTCGTGGTGCCAGGGGCGGTACACCGGATTCTCCTGCATGTAGTGCAGGGTGTCGTGCATCCAGCCCATGTTCCATTTGTACGTGAAGCCGAGCCCGCCCTCGTCGGCGGCGCGTGTGACGCCCGGCCATGCCGTGCTCTCCTCGGCGATCAGCACGGTGCCCGGGCAGCGCTCGGCGACGATCCGGCTCAGTTCCTGGAGGAAGCTGATCGCCTCCAGATTCTCGCGCCCGCCGTGGCGGTTCGGCACCCACTCGCCGGCCGGGCGGCTGTAGTCGCGGTAGAGCATGGAGGCGACCGCATCCACGCGCAGGCCGTCGGCGTGGAAATGCTCGAGCCAGTGCAGCGCGCTGGCGATCAGGAAGCCGCGCACCTCGTTGCGCCCAAGATTGTAGATGTAGGTGTTCCAGTCCCGATGAAATCCCTCGCGCGGGTCCGCATGCTCGTAGAGGGCGGTGCCGTCGAAGCGCGCCAGGCCGTGCGCATCGGACGGGAAGTGCGCGGGCACCCAGTCCAGGATCACGCCGATCCCGGCTTCGTGGAAACGATCGACCAGCCGCGCGAACCCGTCCGGCGTGCCGAGCCGGGCGCTCGGCGCGAACTGGCCGAGCGGCTGGTAGCCCCAGGAGCCGCCGAACGGATGCTCCATGACGGGCAGCAGTTCCACGTGCGTGAAGCCCATGCGCTGGACGTAGCGCACCAGCCGGTCCGCCAGCCGGTCCCAGCCGGTGGGGTACTGGTTCAGCGAGGGCATCCAGGACGCCGCGTGCACTTCGTAGATGGAGATCGGCGCGTTCGGCTGCTGGCGCGCGTTGCGCTGCGCCCGCCAGGCCTCGTCCGACCAGCGCGGCAGCGTATCCTCCACGACGACCGAGGCGGTTGCCGGCGGCGGCTCGGCCGACCACGCGACCGGATCGGCCTTCAGCGGCAGGGTCTCGCCCCAGGGGGCGAGGATTTCGTATTTGTACACGGCGCCCGGCCGCAGCCGCGGGATGAACAGCTCCCACACGCCGGCTTCGATGCGCCGGCGCATCGGGTGCCGCCGCCCGTCCCACCGGTTGAAGTCGCCCACCACCGAGACGCGGCTCGCATTCGGTGCCCAGACGGCGAAGCGCACGCCGCGCACGCCGTCGATCGTCATCACGTGCGAGCCGAGGCATTGGCCAAGCTCGCGATGCCGGCCCTCGGCGAGCAGGTGCAGGTCGAGCGGGCCGAGCAGCATGCCGAACGAATAGGGATCCTCGGTCACCCGCACCGTCTCGCCGGTGTCGATGCGCAGCAGATACGGCAGGCGCATCGGGATCTGCCCGGCGAACAGGCCCTCGGCGTGCACGCGCTCGAGCGTCGCGAGCACCGTCTCGCCGCTCGCGTCCAGCACCTGCACGCTTTTTGCGTCGGGCTGGAAGCTGCGGATCGTGCAGCCGCCCTCGGTCTCGTGCGGGCCCAGCGCGGCGAACGGGTCGCCGTGCCGCGCGTGCACGAGCGCATCGACCGCTCCGGTGTCGAGATGCCGCGCGCTCATGCCGGCACGCTCTCGGCGGGTGCCGCGATGCGCTCGGCGATCTCCGCGAGGCCGCGCAGCGGTATGGCGAGCCAGGTCGGCCGATTGGCGGCTTCGTAGCGGATTTCGTAGGCCGCCTTCTCCATCAGGAACAGGTCGAGCAGCGGCGCCTCGGCCACGTCCGGCACCCAGCGCCGCTCGGCGCCGCCGAGCACCTCGCGATAGGCGCGCAGGAACACCGCACTCGCCTCCTCGCGGAAGCGGCGGAGCAGCACGGCGCGGCGCCCGGAGGTCTGCGCCGAGGCGGCGACGCGCCCGGGTGCCGCGGCGGCGGCCGCGTAGTCGAAGGAGCGAAGCAGGCCGGCCACGTCGCGCAGCGGGCAGCCTTTCTGCCGCCGCTGTTGCATCGGCCGCGCCGGCTCGCCCTCGAAGTCGATGATATAGGCGTCGCTCTGCACGACCAGCACCTGGCCGAGATGGAAGTCGCCGTGCACGCGCGTGCACAGCGCGCCTCGCCCATGCGCGGCGAGATCCTGCGCGGCGCGCTTCAGCGCCTTCTCCTGGCGCAGCAGGCCGCGCGCCAGCGCCGCGGTCTCGTCATCCGGCCATTCCCTGGCCTTGTGCAGCAGTTCGAAGGCCATGTCGATCTGCTCGATCACCCCGTCGGCCCAGGCCCGCAGCGCCGCGCGGTCGGCCTCTTCCGGCGCGAAGTCCGGCTGGTCGGTGGGGAACGCGAGCACGGCGTGCAGCTCCGCGAGGCGCCGGCCGATCGCCTGCGCGAACACGTGGTACGCGGCGAAGGCATCGGAGCGCTGCTCGTCGTCGTGCCCGGTCATCGCCAGTTCCTCGACGGTGCGGGCCAGGAAGTCGAGCGTCCAGCCCCAGCCGTCGCCCTGGTTGCGCACGAAACCCTGCGCCAGCGCGAGCGTGTGCGGCGTGCCCTCGGTGTCGATGCGAAGCATCTCGCCGAACAGTGGGGCGGTGTTGGAGAAGCCGCGCTCCGTCAGATAGCGCGTCATCTCGCCTTCGGGATGGATGCCCGCCGCGGCCCGCCGCACGATCTTCAGCACGACCGCGTCGCCCAGCACGAGCGAGCTGTTGGACTGCTCGGCGGAGAGCCGGCGGATCGCCGCGTCGTCCGGCAGGTCGAGCTCGGCCATCCGCGAGGTCGGGCGGAACACGATCTCCCCGTCCTCGATCGGGATGCGCGTCTGCTTGCGCAGCCCGGCCATCAGGCCGCGCGTCAGCCCGTCCACCGCGAAGGCGTCGGTGAGGAAGCCGACCCGCCGCCCCTGGCGGATGCGCGCCAGCGCCAGCTGCTGGCCGAGCGCGCTGCTCATCGAATCTTCCCAGACGATGCCGAGCGGCAGCACGTAGCTCTCGCTACGCCCGTCCAACTGCGCCTCGATCTCGGCCAGAACCACGGGATCGGCGCTGTCCGGCAGCTTCACCGCGTAGCTGAGCTTCACGCCGTCCAGCCGCTCGGTCTTGGAGGCGAACCAGCGGCGCTTCGGCAGATAGGCCGGCAGCGCCTCCCGCTCCAGGATGGCCCGCCCGCTCGCCGACAGCGCCTCGACGATGTCGTGGCGGATGACGATGGTCGAGTATTCCGGCAGCGCCTCGGGTGCCGGCGCGTGCCAGGACGGAAGCTGCGCCTCCGCAGCCAGCAGGAACCAGAAGAAACCGTAGGGCGGCAGGGTCAGCAGGTAGGTGAGCTGACCGACCGGCGGGAAGATCGAGCCGCCGACCATGTCCACCGGAACGCGCCCGATATAGGCGGACAGGTCGAGTTCCACCGCCTGCGCCGAGCGCGAGAGATTGCAGACGCAGAGGATCGTCTCCTCCGCCCGGTTCTCCCCGCCCGGCAGTTCGCGCAGGAAGGCCAGCACCTTGCGGTTGCCCGGATATAGGAAGCGCAGCCCGCCGCGCCCGAAGGCGCAGAACTGCTTGCGCACCGCCAGCATGCGGCGCGTCCAGTTCAGCAGGGAGTGCGGATCGGCGATCTGTGCCTCGACGTTGACCGCCTGGAAGCCGTAGAGCGGGTCCATGATCGGCGGCAGCACGAGGCTGGCCGGATCGGCGCGGGAAAAGCCGGCATTGCGGTCCGACGACCACTGCATCGGCGTGCGCACGCCGTCGCGGTCGCCGAGGTGGATGTTGTCGCCCATGCCGATCTCGTCGCCGTAGTAGATCACCGGCGTGCCGGGCATCGAGAGCAGCAGGCCGTTCATCAGCTCGATGCGCCGGCGATCGCGCTCCAGCAGCGGGGCGAGGCGGCGGCGGATGCCGAGATTGAGGCGTGCGCGCCGGTCCGCCGCGTAGGCGTTCCAGAGATAGTCGCGCTCGCTGTCGGTGACCATCTCGAGCGTCAGCTCGTCGTGGTTGCGCAGGAACACCGCCCATTGGCAGTTGGCCGGGATCTCCGGCGTCTGTCGCATGATGTCGGTGATCGGGAAGCGGTCCTCCCGCGCGATCGCCATGTACATGCGCGGCATCAGCGGGAAGTGGAACGACATGTGGCATTCGTCCGCTTCGCCGAAATAGGTTTGCGCGTCCTCCGGCCACTGGTTCGCCTCGGCCAGCAGCATCCGGCCCGGCGCATACGCGTCGAGCTGAT
>JAFAYA010000059.1 GCA_019240635.1 Acidisphaera sp.
ATCTCGCGCAGCCGCGTCGCCATCCGATCCATGTCCTCGATGCGCGGGACGACGCAGAAGACCTGGCCGCCGCGGAAGCGCTCGCGCTGGATCGCCTCGCGAATGACAACGCCGTCGAAGGGCGAGATGAAGGTGCGCACCGCCAGCCGGTCGACCGGCGGCGTGGCGATCAGGCTCATCTCCCGCACCCCGGTCAGCGCCAGCTGGAGCGTGCGCGGGATCGGCGTCGCGGTGAGCGTCAGCACGTGCACGTCGGCCTTGAGCTGCTTCAGCTTCTCCTTGTGCGCGACGCCGAAATGCTGCTCCTCGTCGACCACCAGCAAGCCGAGCTCGGCGAAGCTCACGCTCTTGGCCAGCAGGGCATGGGTGCCGATGACGATGTTCACCGAGCCGTCGGCCAGGCCTTTCCGCACCTCGGCGGCCTCCCGCGCCGCGACCATGCGCGAGAGCTGGGCCACCTTCACCGGCAGGCCGGCGAACCGGTCGGCAAACGTGCGAAAATGCTGGCGCGCCAGCAGCGTGGTCGGCACCACCACGGCGACCTGGCTGCCCGACATCGCCGCGACGAACGCGGCGCGCAGCGCCACCTCGGTCTTGCCGAAGCCGACATCGCCGCAGATCAGCCGATCCATCGGCCGGCCGGATGCCAGGTCCTCCAGCACGTCGGCGATGGCGCGCGACTGGTCCTCGGTCTCGGCGAACGGGAAGCGGGCGCAGAACTCGTCCCAGGAGCCCTCGGCGGGCGTCATGGCCGGGGCCTCGCGCACGCGGCGCGCGGCAGCGATGCGGATCAGCTGGTCGGCCATGTCGCGGATGCGCTGGCGCGCGCGCGCCTTGCGCGTCTGCCAGCCGGCGCCGCCCAGCCTGTCGAGCGCCACGCCGGCGGTCTCGCTGCCGAAGCGGGACAGCAGCTCGATGTTCTCGACCGGCAGAAAAAGCTTCTCGCCGCCGTCGTACATCAGCCGCAGGCAGTCATGCGGCGCGTTGTTGGCGAGCAGCGTCTCGAGCCCGTCATAGCGGCCGATGCCGTATTCCTGGTGCACGACGAGGTCACCCTCGGCGATCTCGGTGGCGTCGGCGATGAACTGGTCGGCGCGCTTGCGCCGGCGCGGCGGCCGGCTGATGCGCTCGCCGAGCAGGTCCTGCTCGCCGACGATCGCCAGCCCGTCGGCGACGAAGCCGCGCTCCAGGCCAAGGACGGCGACCGCCGCGGTGCCGGCGGCAAGGCGCTGTGCGGCAGCCCAGCCTCCGGCCGGCTCGGCCGCGAAGCCGTTTTCCCCCAGCAGATGGGCGATCCGCTCGCGCGAGCCGCGGGTCCAGGCGGCGACCAGCACGCGCCGGCCCTGGCGCGCCCAGGCCTCCGCCTGGGAGCGGAACTGCTGGAAGGCGCCCGCCCCGGCGGCGGCACCTGACTGCGCGAACACCGGTCCCGGTCGGCCGCCGGCCTCCACCCCGGCCCCGCCGTCCGGTCGGGCAAACGGGCTGAAGCCGAACGCCGGGCCCTGCGCCAGCAGGGCCTCCCAGGTGGTGCGGTCCAGGTAGAGAAGCTCCGGCGGCAGCGGCCGGTACGGCACCTCGCCGTCGCGCGGCGGCACCTTGCGGGCGGAAAAATGGTCCGTGATCATGTCGAGCCGCGCCGAGAGCACCTCCTCCGCCTGGTGGTCGAGGCTGATCGAGACGTCCGGCAGATAGTCGAGCAGCGTCTCCATGCCGTCATGGAACAGCGGCACCCAGTGCTCCATCCCGGGATGGCGGCGCCCCTCGGAGACGGCGAGGTAGAGCGGGTCCTCGGCCGCGCCGGACCCGAACAGGTCGCGCCAGCCCGTGCGGAAGCGGGCGACCGACGCGGGATCGAGAGCCACCTCCGACACCGGGCGCAGCACCAGTCGCGCGATCGCATCGGTGCTGCGCTGGCTCGCGGGGTCGAAGCGGCGGATGGTCTCGATCGCATCGCCGAACAGGTCGAGCCGCACCGGGTCGGACTCGCCGGCCGGAAAGATGTCGACGATGCCGCCCCGCGTCGCGTACTCGCCGGGCTCCATGACCGTCCCGGCGCGGCCGTAGCCGTTGGCCTCGAGGAAGCGCAGCAGTGCCGCGAGGTCGACGCTCTGGCCGGCGGCCAGCGTCATGCCGGCGTCGCGGAACAGGTGGCGCGGCGGCACGCGCTGCACCAGCGCGTTCACCGTCGTCAGCGCCACCCGCGGCGGTCCGCCTGGCTCGAGCAAGCGGGTCAGCGTGGCGACCCGCTCGGAGACGATCTCCGGGTTGGGCGAGACCCGGTCGTAGGGCAGGCAGTCCCAGGCGGGGAAGCGCAATACCTCGATGTCGGGCGCGAAGAAGTTCAGCGCCTCGGCGAGTCGCGCCATGCGGGCGTCATCGCGCGCGACGTGCAGGACCGCGCCCGCGTGCTCGGCACGCCGGCGGGACAGCAGGACGGCGTCCCAGCCCTCGGGGGCGCCCCAGACCGTCGCGACGGTCATGCTCCGGCCGCGTCGCGCATGGCGCGCAGCAAGGGCGAGTCGCAGTCGGGCGGGATCGGGCGACGGCCGCTCAGCCAATCCGCCAGGTCGGGGTCGGGGCGCTCCAGGATGGTTTCCAGCGCGTCGAGATCGGACTCGCTGAGCCCGGCGATGCGGCGGCTGACATAACCGCCCACCAGCAGGTCGTTCTCGTGCGTGCCGCGATGGGTGGCGCGGAACAGCAGGCGACGACGCCTGACGTCCAGCGGCGCTTCGGCATTTTGTTCGGTCATCGGCGCGGTGTCATATAGCCGCGTCATTCCCCCCTGTCAGCCCGCCGCAACCGGCAAGTGGACCACGACGCCCTCGCCCCTCTCTTCGCGCCCCTGACGAGCCTGCACGGCGTTGGGCCGAACATCGCGGCCCTGCTCAAGCGCGCCATCCGCGGCGAGCGGGTGCTCGACCTGCTGTTCCATCTGCCGGAGTCGTATATCGACCGGCGGGAACGGCCGACGATCCGCGCTGCCCGGCCGGGCAGCGTCGCGACGCTCGAGGTGGAGGTCATCCGCCACGAGTCGCCGGACGGCCCGCGGCAGCCCTGGCGCGTGGTGATCGGCGACGGCACAGGTTTTGCGGAACTCGTATTCTTCAACGGGTCCAACCAGTTGCAGCGCCTGGCACCGGGGATGCGCGTGCTGGTCTCGGGGCGGCTCGAGGGGTTCGGCGGCCGGCTCAGCATCGCGCACCCGGAGCAGATCGTTCCCGTGGAGCGGGCGCAGGCGATGCCCGGCATCGAGCCCGTCTGGCCGCTCACCGCCGGGCTCTCGCCCTACCAGATGCGCCGCTCGGTGGGCAAAGCGCTGGAGCGGCTGCCGGAGCTGCCGGAATGGCACGACGCCGCGCTGCTGCGGCGCGAGTCCTGGCCGGGCTTCGCCGAGGCGCTGCGCGCGCTGCACGCACCCGACGCCCTGCCCGGGAAGGCCGCACGGGCGCGGCTCGCCTATGACGAGCTGCTGGCGGGGCAGGTGGCGCTCGCGATCGTCCGTGACCGGGTGCGCACGCGGCGCGGCCGGGTGCTCGCCGGCGACGGCCGGCTGCGGGCCCGCGCGCTCGCCCGGTTCGGCCACCGGCCCACGCCGTCGCAGGCGGCCGCATTGGCGGAGATCGACGCCGACCTGGCCGCACCCCGGCGCATGCTGCGCCTGCTGCAGGGAGACGTCGGCTCGGGCAAGACCCTCGTCGCGGTGCTCGCGATGCTGCGCGCCGTCGAGGCCGGGGCGCAGGCCGCGCTGATGGCGCCGACGGAAATCCTCGCCCAGCAGCACCACGCGACGCTCGCCCGCCTCGCGCCGGTTCCGGCGGCACTGCTCACCGGCTCGGTGAAGGGGACAACGCGGGCGCGCACCTTGCGCGGGCTCGCCGACGGGTCGATCCCGCTGGTGGTCGGCACCCACGCGCTGTTCCAAGAGGCGGTGGCATACCGCGACCTGGCGCTGGCCGTCATCGACGAGCAGCACCGCTTCGGCGTGGCCCAGCGGCTGCTGCTGGGCGCCAAGGGCCAGGCGACGGACGTGCTGGTGATGACCGCGACGCCGATCCCGCGCACCTTGCTGCTGACCCAGTGGGGCGAGATGGCCGTGAGCCGCCTCACCGGCAAGCCGGGCGGGCAGGCCCCGGTCCGCACCACGCTGCACTCGCTGGCCACGCTCGCCGACCTGGTCGAGGCCGTCGCGCGCGCCGTCGAGGGCGGCGCCCGGGTGTTCTGGGTGTGTCCGCTGGTGAGCGAGAGCGAGACGCTCGACCTGGCGGCGGCGGAGGCGCGGTTCGCGGCGCTGCGCCAGCGATTCGGCGCGGCCGTCGGGCTGGCGCACGGGCGCCAGGAACCGGCGGTGCGCGACGCCGCACTCGCCGCCTTCGCCGAGGGACGCATCCGTCTGCTGGTGGCGACGACGGTGATCGAGGTCGGGGTGGACATCCCGGCCGCCAGCGTCATGGTGATCGAACACGCCGAACGCTTCGGCCTGGCGCAGCTGCACCAGCTTCGCGGCCGGGTCGGCCGCGGCGCGGCGGCGAGCTACTGCCTACTGCTGCACGACGACGGGCTGACCGACGTGGCCCGGCGCCGCCTGCTGCTGCTGCGCGACACCGATGACGGCTTCGTCATCGCGGACGAGGATTTCCGGCTGCGCGGTCCGGGCGAGGCGATGGGGACGCGCCAGTCCGGCCAGCCCGGCTTCCGGCTCGCCGACCTGCTGGAGCACGAGGGCCTGCTGACGATGGCGAGCCGCGATGCCGCGGTGCTGGTCGCGCGTGATCGCGGGCTCACGAGCGAGCGCGGCCGGGCGATCCGCCTGCTGCTGCGCATCTTCGAGCGGCGCGAGGCGGCGCAGACCCTGCTGGCGGGCTGAGTGCTGGCGCCCGGTTGCTGGCGGCCCGGTTGCTGGAGGGCTGAGCGTTGGCGACCTTTCGCCGGGATTAACAGCGCGAAACGCCGGGCACCGCCCCTTTGCCGTGCCGCACGGTTCGGGTATTCGGGCGCGCCCGCGGGCCAGTTTGGGAGAGCGGAGTGAACGCGCTGATCGAGATCGAGGGTTTGAGCAAGCGCTTCGGCAGCCTGACGGCGGTGGACGACGTCTCCTTCTCGGTCGGCCGGGGCGAGGTGCTGGGCTTCCTCGGCCCGAACGGCGCCGGCAAGTCCACCACGATGAAGATGCTGGCGGGCTTCGTCACCCCGACCGCGGGAACGGCGCGCATCTGCGGCCATGACGTGCAGCAGGCCCCCGTCGCGGCGCGGCGCGTGCTCGGTTACCTGCCGGAGGGGGCGCCGACCTATCCGGAGATGACCGTCATCGCCTTTCTGCGCTTCGTCGCCCGCATCCGCGGCTATCGCGGCGGCGAGGCGACCGACCGCGTGGAGCAGGCCGTCGCGCTGACTACGCTCGCCGACATCCGGCTGCAGCCGATCGAGACGCTCTCCAAGGGCTTCAAGCGGCGCGTCGGCCTGGCGCAGGCGCTGATGCACGATCCGCCCGTGCTGGTGCTCGACGAGCCGACCGACGGCCTCGACCCCAACCAGAAGCACGAGGTGCGCACGCTGATCGCGCGCATGGCGCCGGAGAAGGCGATCGTCATCAGCACGCATATCCTGGAGGAGGTGGACGCCGTCTGCACACGGGCGATCATCATCGCCGCCGGGCGCGTGGTGGCGGACGCGACGCCGCGCGAGCTCGAGCGGCGGCATCCCTCCGGCAGGCTGGAAGAGGTGTTCCGCGCCATCACCCAGCCGGCGGCGGCCTGAGCGGTGCGCAACGCGATGATCATCGCCCGGCGGGAGCTCGGCGGCTATTTCGCGACCCCGGTCGCCTGGGTGTTCATCGTCGTCTTCCTGGCGCTGCAGGGGGTGCTGACCTTCAACCTCGGCAACTTCTTCGATCGCAACCAGGCCGACCTGCTGCCCTTCTTCCAGTTCATCCCCTGGGTGTTCCTGCTGCTGGTGCCCGCCATCACGATGCGGCTCTGGGCGGACGAGCGGCGGATCGGCACGATCGAGACGCTGCTGACCCTGCCGATCACGCGGGCGCAGGCCGTGTTGGGCAAATTCCTGGCCGCCTGGGTGTTCTGCGCCATCGCGCTGCTGCTGACCTTCCCCTTCGTGATCAGCGTGCACATCCTCGGCCGGCCGGATGACGGGGTGATCGCCGCGGGCTACCTCGGCTGTCTGCTGGTCGCCGGCGCCTTCCTCTCGGTCGGCGCGGCGCTGTCGGCGGCGACCAAGAACCAGGTGATCGCCTTCGTGCTGGCCGTCGCCGTCTGTTTCGTGTTCGCCGTCAGCGCCTATCCGCTGGTCACCGACTTCCTCAGCCGCAACCTGCCGGCGCTCGGGGCGATCGCGCGCCGCGTCTCAGTGATCAGCCGCTTCGAGAGTTTTACCCGCGGCGTGATCGAGCTTCGCGATCTCATCTACTTCGCGTCGTTCATCGGCTTCTGGCTGTTCGTCAACGCCGTCGTCGTCGCGCATCGGAGTGCCGACTGATGCGCCGCGCCTGGTCCTCAATCATCGGCGTGATCGCGGTCGCCGCGATCCTGATCGGCGTCAACATGCTGGCCGATGCGCGGCTCGCCGGCGTGCAGCTCGACGCCACGCAGGGGCGCATCAACTCGCTGTCGAAGGGCACCCGCAGCATCCTGCGCGGGCTGAAGGAGCCGGTGACCTTGCGGCTCTACTACTCGCGCGCGCTCGGCGCCCGCGTGCCGCTCTATGGCAGCTATGCCGATCATGTGCGCGAGATGCTCGAGCAGTATGCCCGGGTCGCCCGCGGCAGGCTGCGGCTCGAATTCTACAACCCCGAGCCGTTCAGCGACACCGAGGACCGGGCGATGGCCTACGGCCTGCAAGGTGTGCCGATCGACCAGGCGGGCCAGGAGGTCTATTTCGGCCTGGCCGGCACCAACCTGCTGGACGACGAGCGGACCATCGGCTTCTTCCAGCCGGAGCGCGAGCGCTTCCTGGAATACGACCTGACCCGGCTGGTCTACGAGCTCTCCAACCCCAAGCGCCCGGTCGTCGGGGTGATGTCGTCGCTGCCGCTCGACGGCGATCCCCGCATGATGATGATGACCCACGGCCAGGGCGGCGGCGGGCCCTGGGTATCGATGATCCAGTTGCGCCAGGCTTTCACGGTGCGCAACGTGCCGCTGAACGTCTGGTCGATCGATCCGGACGTGCAGGTGCTGCTGGTCGCGCAGGCGCAGCATCTCTCGGATGCAGCGCAGTACGCGATCGACCAGTTCGTGATGCGCGGCGGCCGGCTGATGGTCATGGTGGATCCGGACAGCGAGGCGGAGAGCGCGCAGCCCGGACCGGAAGGCGAGCCTGCCGCCGACACCAGGAGCGATCTGAAAAAACTCTTCGACGCCTGGGGCATCGTCTACGACCCGAACGAGGTGGTCGGCGACCTGACCGGTGCGTGGCGCGTGCGCTCCAATGCCTCCGACCGGATCCAGGCGGTCGACTACGTGGCCTGGTTCAATATCCGCGATGGCATCTCCCGCACCGATCCGGCGACCGCCGACCTGCGGCAGGTGACGGTGGCCTCCGCCGGCTTTCTGGCGAAAAAGCCGGACGCACCGATCGAGTTCACGCCGATCCTGAGCAGCAGCCGGCAAAGCGGCGTGATCGCGGCGGACAAGGTGCGCACGAACCCCGATCCCGCGCGCATCCTTGCGGGCTTCCAGCCGCAAGGCGGGCCGCGGGTGATCGCCGCGCGGGTGCGCGGCGTGCTGAAGTCGGCGTTCACCGGGCCGCCCGCGCCGGCCCAGGGCCAGCAGCGTCCGACCGACCTGCCGCCCTTCCGCGCGCAGACCGACGGGCCGGCCAACCTGGTGGTGGTCGCGGATACCGACATCCTGGCCGACCGCTACTGGGTGCGCCTCGGCGACTTCTTCGGCCAGCAGCAAGCCACGCCGTTCAGCGACAACGGTCCGTTCGTCGCCAACCTCGTCGGCACGCTGGCCGGCGGCGATGCGCTGATCGGCCTGCGCAGCCGCGGCGACAGCATCCGCCCGTTCACCCTGGTGGACGACATCCAGCACCGCGCCGAGGCGCGGTTCCGCCGGACCGAAGAGACGTTGCAGACACACCTCAAGGACACCGAGCAGCAACTGCAGAGCCTGCGCCAGGGTGAGGGCCAGGGCGCAGGCCAAGCTGCAGGAGAGGGTGCAGGACAGCAGGGGAGTGCGGCGGCGGAGGCGATGCTGACGCCCGAGCAGCAGAGTGCGATCGAGGCCGCCCGCCGCGAGATCGTCGACACCCGCCAGAAGCTGCGCAGCGTGCAGCGCGACCTCAACCGCGACATCGACCGGCTGGAGACGGAGCTGCGCCTGTTCGACATCGTGCTCGTGCCGGCCATGCTGACGCTGCTCGCGATCGGGCTCGGCGTCGCGCGCAGCCGCCGGCGGGCGAGGGCGAAGCCGGCCAAGGTTCTGCCGGCGAAGCCGATGGAAGAGCCGGCGGAGTGGCGCGCATGAAGCCGCGCACCAGCCTCGTGCTGCTGCTGCTCGGCATCGTCGCACTCGCCGGCGGCTGGTATTTCGGCACCGCCGCCGAGCCGACCGGGAGTTCGAGCGTCGCGGCCGGCCGGCTGGCCTTCCCCGACCTGACGGCTCGATTGCAGCAGGCGGCGCGCATCGACATCACGCATCAGGGCAAGACGCTGACGCTCGACCGGGACGGCGACGTCTGGGGCATGGCCGACCGCGGCGACTACCCCGTGCAAACAGCCAAGCTGCACGCGCTGCTCACCGGGCTCGCCGAACTGCGCCTGACCGAGCGGCGCACCGCCGATCCCGCGGAGTTCAGCCGGCTCGGCGTGGAGGACCCGCAGGCGACCGCCACCTCCACGCTGCTGCGGGTTCTGGACGGCCAGGGCAAGCCGATCGCCGAGCTGATCGTCGGCCATCAGCGCGTGCGCGCCGAGGGCGAGGTGCCGCAGCAAGTCTATGTGCGCCGGCCCGGCGAGAACCAGGCCTGGTTGGCGGAAGGACGGCTGGAGGCCGACGCCGACCCGCAGCTCTGGTTCGACCGCGACCTCGTCAACATCGACCAGTCGGCGCTCGCCTCGGTCGCGATCACCCGCGGCGAGCAGCACCTGGCGCTCCGGCGCGCGGGGGACAAGCTGGTGCTCGAGGCACCGGCGGATCACCCGGCGCTGGACGATCAGAAGCTCGCCGATATCGGCCACGCCCTGGAGTTCCTGAGCTTCAGCGACGTGAGGCCGGCGGGGCAGATGCCCGGCGAGGCGCTCGGGCAGGCGGTGTTCACGACCACCGACGGGCTCACGCTGACGATCGACGTCAACAAGGCGGACAAGGACGTCTGGGCGCGCCTCGCCGCCGCCGGCGACGGACCGGCGAAGGCGCAGGCGGACCGGCTCGACGCCAGGCTCAAGGGCTGGGCCTACCAGGTCGGCGACTACAAGCTGGCGGCGCTGCTGCCCTCGATGGACGACCTGAAGGCGGCGGCGCCCTCCCCTGCCCCGCCCGCCGACGCGAAGTGAGCCCGGACGAGACGGACCGGCGCGGGCGCGAATACCCGGAGCGGCCGATCGTCGGCGTCGGCATCGTCGTCCTCAAGCCCGGCGCGGTGCTGCTGGTGCGGCGCGGCCGGCCGCCGGCGCTCGACGCCTGGAGCCTGCCGGGCGGGGCGCAGAAGCTCGGCGAGAGTGCCGAGGCCGCGGCACGGCGGGAACTGGCGGAGGAGACCGGGCTCGAAGTCGGTCCGCTGCTTCTGGTCGCCAACGTCGACAGCATCCACCGCGACGAGACGGGCCGCGTGCGGTTCCACTACACGATCCTCGACTTCGCGGCCCGCTGGCGCGGCGGCGAGCCGCGGCCGGGATCGGACGTGCGCGCCGCG
>JAFAYA010000104.1 GCA_019240635.1 Acidisphaera sp.
CCGACAACCCGCTGCTTCACATCCTGCTCTCCTGGTTCCCGATGCTGCTCCTGATCGGCGTCTGGGTGTTCTTCATGCGTCAGATGCAGGCCGGCGGCGGCCGGGCCATGGGGTTCGGCAAGTCGCGCGCCCGCATGCTGACGGAAAAGCAGGGCAGGGTGACGTTCGACGACGTCGCCGGCATCGAGGAGGCGAAGGGCGAGCTGGAGGAGATCGTGGAGTTCCTCCGCGACCCGCAGAAGTACCAGCGCCTCGGCGGCAAGATCCCGAAGGGCGTGCTGCTGGTCGGGCCGCCCGGCACCGGCAAGACACTGCTCGCCCGCGCGATCGCCGGCGAGGCCAACGTGCCGTTCTTCACGATCTCCGGCTCGGATTTCGTGGAAATGTTCGTCGGCGTCGGCGCCTCGCGCGTGCGCGACATGTTCGAGCAGGGCAAGAAGAACGCGCCGTGCATCATCTTCATCGACGAGATCGACGCCGTCGGCCGGCATCGCGGCGCCGGCCTCGGCGGCGGCAACGACGAACGCGAGCAGACCCTTAATCAGATGCTCGTCGAGATGGACGGGTTCGAGAGCAACGAGGGTGTCATTCTCATTGCCGCGACGAACCGCCCCGACGTGCTCGACCCCGCGCTGCTGCGGCCCGGCCGCTTCGACCGGCAGGTCGTCGTGCCGAATCCCGACGTGAACGGCCGCGAAAAAATCCTCCGGGTCCATATGCGGAAAGTGCCGCTGGCGAGCGATGTCGATCCGAAAGTGATCGCCCGCGGCACGCCCGGCTTCTCCGGCGCCGACCTCGCCAACCTGGTCAACGAGGCCGCCCTGCTCGCCGCCCGGCTCGGCAAGCGCGTGGTCGCCATGTCCGAATTCGAGAACGCCAAGGACAAGGTGCTGATGGGCGCCGAGCGCCGCTCGCTGGTGATGAGCGAGGCCGAGAAGCGCATGACCGCCTATCACGAGAGCGGCCACGCGCTGTGCGCCATGCACGAGCCGGAATGCGACCCGGTGCACAAGGCGACGATCATTCCGCGCGGCCGCGCACTCGGCCTGGTGATGAGCCTGCCGGAGGGCGACCGCTATTCGAAGAGCAAGTCGAAGCTGCTTGCCGAGCTGACGATGGCAATGGGCGGGCGCGCGGCCGAGGAGATCATCTTTGGCCCCGACAAGGTCTCCAACGGCGCGGCCGGCGACATAAAAATGGCGACCGACCAGGCGCGCCGGATGGTCACCGAATGGGGGATGAGCGACAAGCTCGGCATGATCTCCTACGGCGACAACGGCCAGGAGGTGTTCCTCGGCCACTCCGTGACACAGCACAAGAACGTCTCCGAGGCGACCGCGCGCGAGATCGACGCCGAGATCAAGGACATCATCGACCACGCCTACGCCCAGGCGCGGCACATCCTGACCGAGAACATCGACGAACTGCACCGGCTGGCGCGCGGCCTGCTCGAGCACGAGACGCTGTCGGGCGAAGAGATTCGCACCGTGCTGCGCGGCGAGCCGGTGATCAAGAAGGTGGTGGACGACCCCGCGCCGGACAGCCGCCGCGCCTCCGTGCCGAGTGCCGGCCGGCCGGTGCCGCCGACGGCCGGCGGGTTGGGACCGGCGCCGCAGCCGGGATAGGGAAGCGAAGGCGAGGGCTCTGCCCTCGACCCGCTGGGGGCAGCGGCCCCCAGACCCCATGACTCACGTGAGGGTCATGGGCGTCATCAACGTGACTCCTGACAGCTTCAGCGACGCCGGCGTCAACTTCGACGCCGAGGCGGCAATCGCCTCGGCCCGCGGGATGGCGCAAGCCGGCGCGGACCTCATCGACGTCGGCGGCGAGACCACCAATCCGGACAGCCGGCCCACGCCGCCCGACGTCGAGCAGGCCCGCATCCTGCCGGTGATCCGCGCCCTCGCGGGCATCGGCGTGCCGCTCTCCGCCGATACCCGCCACGCCAGCACGATGGCGGCCGCCCTCGATGCCGGGGCGACGATGATCAACGACGTGTCCGCCCTGCGCCACGACCCGGCTGCCGCCGCGCTCATCGCCGAGCGGGGCTGCCCTGTCGTGCTGATGCACATGCGCGGCGAGCCCGCCACGATGCACCGCTTCGCCCGCTATGCCGACGTCGCACTGGAGGTGGTGCAGGAGCTGGCGGAGCGGATCGCCTTCGCCGAAGCGGCCGGCATCGCCCGCGAGCGGATCATCGTCGATCCCGGCATCGGCTTCGCCAAGAACGCCGGCCACAACGTCGAGCTGCTGCGCCGCCTGCCGCTGCTCCGCGAGCTCGGCTGCCCGATCCTGGTCGGGGTCTCGCGCAAGCGCTTCATCGGCCGACTCGGCGGCGAAAGCCGGCCGGAGCGGCGCGGCGCAGGCTCGCTGGCCGCGGGCCTGTACGCGGCGTCGCGGGGTGCGGCGATCCTGCGCGTACACGACGTGGCCGAGACGGTGCAGGCGTTGCGGGTATGGCAGGGGCTGGCGGGAGAGGGGCTTTCGCCGGCGGCGTCCGGAGGGTAGAGACCCGGCATGTCAGCCAATCTCAGGCGCCTGTTCGGCACCGACGGCATCCGCGGCACCGCGAACGCCGACCCGATGACCGCGGAGACGGCGCTGCGCCTCGGCCAGGCGGCCGGGCTGCTGTTCACCCGCGGCAGCCACCGCCACCGCGTCATCATCGGCAAGGACACGCGCCTGTCCGGCTACATGATCGAGCCGGCGCTGACCGCCGGCTTCATCGGCGCCGGCATGGACGTGACCCTGGTAGGCCCGCTGCCGACGCCGGCCATCGCGATGCTGACGCGCAGCCTGCGCGCCGATCTCGGCGTGATGATCTCGGCCTCGCACAACCCGTTCGAGGACAACGGCATAAAGCTGTTCGGCCCGGACGGCTTCAAGCTGTCGGACGCGACCGAGGCGGAGATCGAGGCGCTGATGGCGGCGGATCTCGCCGGTCGGCTGGCCGCCCCCGACGCCCTCGGCCGGGCGGCGCGGCTGGACGACGCGGCCGGCCGCTACATCGAAAGCGCAAAAGCGACGTTTCCGCGCGGCCTGCGGCTGGACGGGCTGCGCATCGTCGTCGATTGCGCGCACGGTGCGGCCTACCGCGTGGCGCCGACCGTGCTGTGGGAGCTTGGGGCGACGGTCATCCCGCTCGGCGTCTCGCCCGACGGCTTCAACATCAACCGCGGCTGCGGCTCGACCGCGCCCGAGCATCTCTGCGCCCAGGTGCGCCAGCACGGCGCCGATCTCGGCCTGGCGCTGGACGGCGACGCCGACCGGCTGCTGCTGTCCGACGAGCACGGCGAGCTGATCAACGGCGACCAGATGCTGGCGCTGATCGCCGCATCCTGGTCGGACGCGGGCCGGCTGGTCGGCGGCGGCATCGTCGCGACCGTGATGTCCAATCTCGGCCTCGAGCGCCACCTCGCTGGTCAAGGCCTGTCGCTGCACCGGACCCGGGTGGGCGACCGCTACGTCGCCGAGCGCATGCGCGCCCAGGGCCTCAATCTCGGCGGCGAGCAATCCGGGCACGTGATCCTGTCGGACTACGCGACCACCGGCGACGGGCTCGTGGCCGCCTTGCAGGTGCTCGCGGTGCTGGTCGAGCAGGACCGGCCGGCGAGCGAGGTGTGCCGCAGGTTCACGCCGCTGCCGCAGCGGCTGCGCAGCGTGCGCTACGCCCGATCCTCGCCGCTCGGCGATGCCGCGGTGCGGGCGGCGATCGCGCAAGCGGAGGCGGTGCTGGAAGGGCAGGGGCGCGTGCTGATCCGCGAGAGCGGCACCGAGCCGGTGGTGCGCGTGATGGCCGAGGCCGAAGACGAGGCGCTGGTCGAGCGCATCGTCGCAGGGCTGTGCGAGACGATCGAGGCCGCCGCCGAACAGGCGCCCGAAACGGTGGCCTGATGCCCCGTTCGATGCGGGGACGCGTGTTGGCCATCGCGGGGTCGGACTCCGGCGGCGGGGCGGGCATTCAGGCTGACATCAAGACGATCACGGCGCTCGGCGCGTACGCCGCGACGGCGATCACCGCGTTGACCGCGCAGGACACCCGCATGGTGCACGCCGTGCACGCGGTGCCGCTGGCGTTTCTGCGGCTGCAGATCGAGCACGCGCTGGCCGATCCCGGCGCCGATGCCGTGAAGACCGGCATGCTGGGCGACGCGGCGGTGGTTGATCTGGTCTGCGACGTGCTGGAGGCGCGGGCGGCCGGGCTGCCGCTTGTGGTCGATCCCGCCATGTTGTCGAAGGGCGGCCAGGCGCTGCTCGCGCGGGCGGCGCTCGGCACGCTGAAACGCCGGCTGCTGCCACTCGCGTCCGTGCTCACCCCGAACCTGCCGGAAGCCGAGGCGCTGACCGGGCTGCGCATCGTCGATCCCGCCGGCATGCAGGTCGCCGCCCAGGTGCTGCGCGAGCTTGGCGCGGCGGCGGTGCTGCTGAAGGGCGGACACCTGCCCGGCCCGACGCTGGTCGACGTGCTGGCGACGGCGGACGGGATCGAGACGTTCGAGGCCCGGCGCATCGCGACACGCCACACGCACGGCACCGGCTGCACGCTGGCGAGCGCCATCGCGGCCGGCCTGGCGCAGGGCATGCGGCTGGGTGACGCGGTCCGGCGCGCCCGCGCCTATGTCCGGGCGGCGATCGCCGCCGCGCCGGGATTTGGCATGGGGCAGGGGCCGCTGAACCATGCCGTGACCGCCGATCCTGCGCGGCTCGCGTGCGACACAGCCTGAGATCTCCTGCCGCTCCGATCCGGCCGCGATCCACGCCGCGGCAGCCCGCGTGCCGCATTTACTGCCGTTCAACGCATCCCTGACCAACTGCTAACCCGACGCACAACGCCTGGACGCGGCGGTTGATTTTCGGGGGCAAGGTGCCTAGCGTGCGCGTCGGGTCACGCCCCCCCACCGGGGCGCTTCTCTTCTGCAAGGGAGAGCCGAAATGGTTCATCCGCCCGGGGCGCACGCCCCGCTGCCGGCGTTACGCCCGGCGAATCCTTGCTTCTCCTCCGGTCCCTGTGCAAAACGCCCCGGCTTCAGCCTGGACGCGCTGAACGGTGCATTGCTCGCGCGCAGCCATCGCGCGCGAGAGCCGAAGGCGCGGCTGGCCGAAGTCATCGCCCGCTCGCGCGCCCTCCTCGGCATGCCGGCAGACTGGAAGCTCGGCATCGTGCCGGCCTCCGACACCGGTGCGCTCGAGACGGCGCTGTGGTCGCTGCTCGGGCCGCGCAGCGTCGATGTGCTGGCGTTCGAGAGTTTTTCGCAGGCCTGGGCGACCGACGTCGTCAAGCAGCTGAAGCTGCCCGATGCGCGCGTGCTGGCCGCGCCCTACGGCGCGCTGCCGGATTTGCGCGAGGTCGATTTCGGCCGCGACGTCGTGTTCGCCTGGAACGGCACAACCTCCGGCGTGCGGGTGCCGGATGGGGCGTGGATTCCCGGGAATCGCGAGGGGCTGACGATCTGCGACGCCACCTCCGCGGCGTTCGCCATGCGGCTGCCCTGGGAAAAGCTCGATGTCGTGACCTGGTCCTGGCAGAAGGTGCTGGGCGGGGAGGCGGCGCACGGCATGCTCGCCCTTTCGCCGCGCGCGGTGCAGCGCCTCGCAAGCCACGCGCCGGCCTGGCCGATGCCGAAAATCTTCCGCCTGACCAAGGGCGGCGCGCTGATCGACGGCATCTTTGCGGGCGAGACGATCAACACGCCCAGCATGCTCTGCGTCGAGGACGCGCTCGACGGCTTGCGCTGGGCCGAGCGGATCGGCGGCCTGGCCGCGCTGGTCGCGCGCTGCGAGGCCAATCTCGCGACCGTCGCCGCCTGGGTCGCACGCACGCCCTGGGTCGCGTTTCTCGCCGAGGAGGCCGCCACGCGTTCCTGCACCTCCATCTGCCTGAAGATCGCCGCGCCCTGGTTCACCGCACTTCCTGCGCCGGCGCAGGCGGCCGCGGCGAAATCGCTGGTCGGGCTGCTGGAAAAGCAGGGTGCCGCCTACGACGTCGGCGCGTACAGGGACGCGCCGCCCGGGCTGCGCATCTGGGGCGGCGCCACCGTCGAGACCGCCGACGTCACCGCACTGCTGCCCTGGCTCGATTGGGCGCATGGCGAGACCGCGGCGGCGCACGCCCCGGCTCGCGCGGCGGAGTGAAGTCGATGCCGAAAATCCTCATCTCCGACAAGCTCTCCCCTGCCGCCGTCGCGATTTTTCGTGAGCGCGGGCTGGAGGTCGATGTCGCCCCCGGCCTGACGCCGGCTGAGCTGCGGGCAAGGATCGCGCCCTATGACGGCCTGGCGATCCGCTCGGCCACCAAAGTCACGCGGGAATTGCTGGACGCCGCGGCGAACCTGAAGGTGGTCGGCCGCGCCGGCATCGGCGTCGACAACGTGGACGTGAAGTCGGCGACGGCGCGCGGCGTGGTGGTGATGAACGCGCCGTTCGGCAACGCGATCACCACCGCCGAGCACGCGATCGCGCTGATGTTCGCGCTCGCGCGCCAGATCCCGGAGGCCAGCGCCAGCACCCGCGCCGGCCGCTGGGAAAAGAACCGCTTCATGGGTGCCGAGCTGTCCGGCAAGACGCTCGGCATCATCGGCTGCGGCAACATCGGTGGCATCGTCGCCGACCGGGCGCGCGGCCTGAAGATGCGTCCCATCGCCTACGATCCGTTCCTGACCGAGGCGAGGGCGCTCGATCTCGGCGTCGAGAAGGTGGAGCTCGACGAGCTGTTTGCCCGCGCCGACGTCGTCACGTTGCACACGCCGCTGACCGAGGCGACGCGCAACATCCTGTCGCGCGAGGCGATCGGCCGACTGAAGCGCGGCGTGCGCATCATCAACTGCGCGCGCGGCGGCCTGCTCGACGAAGCGGCGCTGGCCGACGCGCTGCGTGCCGGCCATGTGGCCGGCGCGGCGCTCGACGTGTTCGAGACCGAGCCGGCAAGCGAAAGCCCGCTGTTCGCGCTCGACAACGTCGTCTGCACGCCGCATCTGGGTGCCGCGACGACCGAGGCGCAGGAGAACGTCGCGCTGCAGATTGCCGAGCAGATGAGCGATTTCCTGCTCACCGGCGCGGTTGCGAACGCCATCAACATGCCCTCGGTCTCGGCCGAGGAGGCGCCGCGCCTGAAACCGTATATGGAGCTGTGCCGGCTGCTCGGCGCCTTCGCCGGGCAGATGACGCAGGCGCAGGAAGGCGTGCTGCGCAGCATCACGCTCGAATTCGAGGGTGCGGCGGCCGAGCTGAATCATCGGCCGCTGACCGCAGCGGCACTCGCCGGCGTGCTCTCGCCGATGATGGAGGGGGTGAACATGGTCAACGCCCCCGTTGCGGCGCGCGAGCGCGGCATCGACGTCGCGGAGACCGTGCACGAGCGGCCGAGCGAGTACCAGACATTGGTGCGGCTGACGGTGGCCACCGGCCAGCAGACGCGCTCGGTTTCCGGCACCCTGTTCGCGGGATCGCGGCCACGCATCGTCGAGATCAAGGGGATCCACGTCGAGGCGGATTTCGGCCGCCACATGCTGTACGTCACGAACCAGGACCGGCCGGGCTTCATCGGCCGCTTCGGCGCGACGCTGGCGCAGGCCGGCATCAACATCGCGACCTTCCATCTCGGCCGCGCGGGCGCGGGCAGCGACGCGATCTGCCTCGTCTCGGTGGACGAAGCCGTGCCGGAGGGGGTGCTGGCGGCGGTGCGCGCGATCCCGCTGGTGCGCCAGGCGACCACGCTGTCGTTTTAGCGGGATGCGTCTCGAAATAGTCGGGTCCGAGGCCCCGACGGATTCAGTGCAGAGACCTGGATTGCCGTTTTCCGTATCATGTTGAGCCGCACACCGTCCACCGAAATAGATCAACGCAACGATATCACGCCAGGGGAGCAGCCAATCCTCGTGGCACGCCGGGAGACATCGTCATGCAATCGGCTTCCGCTTTACCTGTTATTGCCGTAAGTAAATTTGGGGCCGACGGCAGCATCAATCCTACAGCGGCTCTCAATGCTGCAGCCCAGTCGGTGCCAGACAGTGGCGGCACTCTGGAGCTCACGGCAGGAGAGACCTACGACCTCAGCGGATCACTCGTTCTCAAGTCGAACACCATTCTCGAAGGGAATGGTGCCACTTTGCTAGATGCGGTTCCCGTAACTCAGGACGCCATGGGATTCCCGCTCGTTACAAACGAAAATTTCAATGCCTCCGCGTTGGATGACCACAATATCACGGTGGACGACCTGAACCTAAGTTACGGTAGCGTCGACGGAGGTGGTAGTCACGCGATCAGTTTCAGGGAGGCCAGTGATATAACCGTCGAGAACAGCACCTTCTATGGCGGCAACAATGCTACGGCCTTTCTGGCCACAGACGATACACTGATAACTGGCTGCACCGCCTATGGCATCACGAATTGCGCGTATGATCAGTGGGCAGGATCGAGCAATGCGGTGGTTTCCAACAATGTGGCATACTTGGTCGGCCCAAATAGCTATGGCATTCTTTTTACCGGTGCTGGAACGACGCCGGCAGAGCAATTTAGCGCTGCAAACGAAGTGGCCATTGGCAACAAGATATTCAATGCTGGACAGGCGGGTATCTGGGTTTCCGCCCTTTCTCCAGACTCGTCGGTGTCCAACGTGGTCATCTATAATAACGACGTATACGGCAAAAATGCTGGAGGTGCCGGAATAGGGATATCGGGCGCCGGCACAACTTTTCTGGTCGAGAGCAATGTGATCCGTGGGATCAGCAACAACAACGCGATTTTTGCACGCCCCGACAATGGCAGATATCCGTCTGCAGCGGACATCCTCGGCAACAAGATTTCCGCAACCACGACGAGCTCCGAAGCCGCAGCTATTCAGGCGCTCGGAAACAATGACGTGGTCGCAGATAACCGGGCTTCCGACGGGGACATGCCGGCGCTGGTGTGGGTGGAAGGAGACGAGGACGTCATTGCCGACAATACAGGGCCGAACAGCAAGGTGCTTTCGTCCGGCGCCACTGACCTGACCGTCCTCAGTGCAAACTCGCCGGACGCGCCTTCACAGTTGGACCTTGCGGGGGGCTACGTCGCAGACAATTCCGGGAAAGGAGCATTGGTCGGCTACGTCTCGGCCATCGATCCAAATCCTGACAGCATCATCACGTATACGCTGACAAAAAATCCGGGAGGCTTGTTCACGATTAACCATAGTACGGGCGCTCTCAAACTGGCGCGTTCGGTGGGCGCGGAACTGGGTGCCTCGCAGTCGCTACAGATTTCTGTCGATGCCACGAACAGTATCGGAGAGACGGCTCAAAGTTCGTTCAAGATCGCCATGGAGTCCAGCGTGGCGGACGCGGCGGAGCAGCTTCGATCGAGCCCCGCATCGATCGTCGGGGGCGCCAGCGGCGACATCCTCCTGCGCAGCGGAGATCAGGCGAGGAGCAGCAGCAACTCCGATATCGTGAAGAGCGGGGGGAGCGCTGCGACCGTCTCTGCGTCGCCGGCTTCCATGGTGGCCGGCGCTAAGGCGACGATGAACTTTGCCCATGACGGCGGCGCCAGCACGACGTTCGGCGTCCCGCGCGCGTCCGTCCGTCCGAGAGATGCGGGCGAGGCGAGACCTGTCGCCGGTGCCGACCCGGTCGCGGTGCCCGGCGGCCAAGGCGATCGTGAGATGATGGTCGCCGGGCACGGGAACTCGACGCTGACGGGCGGGGAGGGCAGCGCGGCGATCTATGGCGGTGTCGGAGCGCACGGCTTCGGGGCAGCCGCCCCCGGCAGCGGCAGTGGTGACGCAGAACTCGATGCCTTCGCCTCAGGGACAGCAGGTGGGCAGGAGGCGATCGCCGGGTTCAACGAGGGAGCTGGTCGGCTGGTGCCAACGGATTACGGCGCCGTGGCGGCCGACGCGGCACTTTCTCATTTCCGTGACTTCTCTGGAGACCCCACGCTGACCCTGCCGTATGACGCCTCGCTGAGCTTGGGAAGTCTGTCAGGTTTCGCGCGCGGATAGCGGGTCACGTTCCGACCCACCGCCGTTCAGCCGTTCGACGAGCATCGCGACCACCTGCCCGAACATCGCGGGGGTGAGCCGGCCGGTCGAGGTGTTGTAGCGGGAGACATGATAGCTGTCGGCCAGCAGCAGGCCATCCGGCAGTTCGTGAACGGCGCCGTGGCGGAAGCGGATGCGGGTCGGTGGGACGCCGCAGGCTTTCAGCACCGCGGCGTGGGCGAGCACGCCGAGCGCCAGCACCGCCCGCAGATTGGCCATCCCGTCCAGCTCGGCG
This sequence comes from Acidisphaera sp., assembly GCA_019240635.1. Lineage (GTDB taxonomy): Bacteria > Pseudomonadota > Alphaproteobacteria > Acetobacterales > Acetobacteraceae > JAFAYA01. Next base: position 10,251 of record JAFAYA010000104.1, read on the forward strand.
ATCAGGAACTGGTTGCAGGTGGCGACCTCGCGCGGCTGCGGCAGGTTCACCGGCGGGGCGCAGCGGACGGCGTTGGTGATCCGGCAATCCACGAGGCGCAGCCCGTCCGTCGGATCGGCGCCGTAGCTGCCCTCAGCCAGTCCGTACCGCAGCAGCGTGGCGTACAGCAGCACGCCGGCATGGTCGCCGGTGAATGGCCGGCCGGTGCGGTTGGCGCCCTTCACCCCGGGCGCCATGCCGGCGACGAGCAGTCGGGCGTCGGTCGGCCCGAAGCTCGGCACCGGGGCGTTGAACCAATCCGGGTTGGCGGCGCGGTTCGCCTGCCGATAGGCGGCGAGGCGCGGACAGAGCGGGCAGTCGCGCGGCGGCGCCTTGGTCCCGGCGTCCGCGAGTGCCGCCGCGCCGCTCATCGCCGCGTGCGGTCAGCCCGCGTCCGCCGTGTCGGCGAACGGCTCCGCCGGCGTGTGGCGCACCGGGGCGGCGCGGGGCCGCGGCTCCATCTGCCGACGGGTGAACTCGGAGGCGATGTCCGCCAGCTCCAGGAACTGGTCGGCCTGCCGGCGCAGCTCGTCCGCCACCATCGGCGGACTGGTGCGAATCGAGGAGACCACCGAGACGCGCACGCCGCGCCGCTGCACCGCCTCCACGAGCCGCCGGAAATCCGAGTCGCCGCTGAACAGCACGGCGTGGTCGAGCTTCTGCGACAGCTCGAGCATGTCGATCGCCAGCTCGATGTCCATGTTGCCCTTGACGCGCCGCCGACCCGTGGAATCCGTGAACTCCCGCGCCGGCTTCGTGACGAGTGTGTAGCCGTTGTAGGCGAGCCAGTCGGTCAGCGGCTTCAGCGGCGAGTATTCCTCGGTCTCCAGCACCGCCGAATAGTAGTAGGCGCGGATCACGTGCACCTTGCGCCGGAAGAACTCCAGCAGGTTGCGGTAATCGACCTCGAAGCCGAGATTGCGCGAGGCGGAGTAGAGGTTGGCCCCGTCGATGAACAGCGCCGCCCGCTCGGTTGGCAGGAAATGCATGATCCTCAATCCCTTTCATCGGTATCGCGTGCGTCTAATACGGCGCGCCGCTCCGCCGGACGAGAGTGGCCGGCGGAGCTTACCAAAAGGTAAACGAAGCCCCTTCCGTCCACCTGGGCGCCGGCGCTCACGCGTGATCCCGCCTGCATGATCGTCGTTGCCCTCGGCGCGAACCTGCCCGGTCCCGACGGGCCGCCGCTCGCCGCCTGCCGCCGGGCGGCACAGGCTCTGGGAAGGCTGGCCGGGCTGCGTCTCGCCGCCCTGTCCCGGTGGTACGAGACGGCGCCCGATCCGCCCTCCGCGCAGCCCACCTATATCAATGGGGTCGTCCGGCTGGAAGGGGAGGCGGATCCCGCGGCGCTGCTCGCCGCGTTGCAGGCGCTGGAGGCTCGGGCGGGACGGGTGCGCACGCGCCGGAACGCCGCCCGCCCGCTCGATCTCGACCTGATCGACTGCAACGGCTTGGTGCGCGACGCGCCGGACCCGGTCCTGCCGCATCCGCGCGCCCATCTGCGCGCCTTCGTCCTGTTGCCGCTGCAGGACGTGGCGCCGGGCTGGGTGCATCCCCGCCTGCAAATTGGGCTGGACGCCCTGCTCGCCGTCCTGCCGCAGCACGACATCCGGCCGATTTCAAAGGGCTTGCTTGATTTTTCGGCAACTTCACCCTAATTTCGCGGTTCACCCGACATTGCTAGCCGGAGGTCGAGCGCATGGCGCGCGTCACCGTCGAAGACTGCGTCCAAAAAATCCCGAACCGGTTCGAGCTGGTGCTGCTCGCCGCCCAGCGTGCCCGCAATCTCAGCCGCGGCGAGGAGCTGACCATCGACCGCGACGACGACAAGAACCCGGTCGTCGCACTGCGCGAGATCGCCGACGAGACGGTGCCGCTCAGCAAGCTCGAGCAGGACCTGATCAAGTCGCTCTCCCGTGCGCCGGAGCCCGAGCCGGCCGACGAGGAGGTGCTCGACCTCATCCCGACCGACCAGAACATTTTTGGGCTGCAGGACGTCTCGGCGGAGGAAGAAGCCGCCAGCCTGCCGGTCGAGAACGAGGAACTCTCCCCCGAAGATCTCGAGGCGGCCATCGAGGCGGAGCTCGCCGGCCGGCCCCGTCGCTAGCGCCGCATGATCCCGGGCGCCCGCTTCCCAGGCAGGCCGGCGCCCCTCTGGCTGCCCGACGGCGCGAGCGCCGCAGCCGCCGCCCCGGAATCCGGACCGGCGCTCGCGGAGAAGGTCCGCGCCTATGACCCGAAAGCCGACACCGGCCTGATCGACGCCGCCTACGCACTCGCCAGCCGGGCGCACGGCGCGCAGCTGCGCGAGAACGGCGACGCCTACATCACCCACCCTGTCGCGGTCGCCGACATCCTGGCCGGCTACCGGCTGGACACCCGCAGCATCGTCACCGGCCTGCTGCACGACGTGATCGAGGACACGCCGGTCACCCTGCCGGAGATCGAGCGCGGCTTCGGCAGCGACGTCGCCGGCCTGGTGGACGGCGTGACCAAGCTCACCCGCCTCGAACTGCAATCCGACCGCACCCGGCAAGCCGAGAATTTCCGCAAACTCGTGCTGGCGATGAGCCGCGACATCCGCGTGCTGCTCGTCAAGCTGGCCGACCGGCTGCACAACATGCGCACGCTGCACTACGTGAAGGAGCCGGAGCGGCGCCTGCGCATCGCCCGCGAAACGATGGAGATCTACGCGCCGCTCGCCGAGCGCATCGGCATGGACGCGGTCAAGACCGAGCTGCAGACGCTCTCCTTCGCCCAGCTCGAGCCGGAGGCGCACGCCACCATCATGGCGCGCCTGAACTTCCTGCGCGGCCAAGGTGCCGACATGATCGACGAGGTCGGCAGCGAGCTGCGCCGGGTGTGCGAGGAAGGCGGCGTGCAGATCATCGAGGTGGCGGGGCGGGAGAAGTCGCCGTTCTCGATCTGGGAGAAGATGCAGCGCCGCAACGTCGCCTTCGAGCAGCTGTCCGACATCATGGCCTTCCGTGTGGTTGTGGCGAGCAAGGAGGCCTGCTACCACGCACTCGGCGCGGTGCATTCCGCCTATCCCGTCATCGCCGGACGATTCAAGGACTACATCTCCACCCCCAAGTCGAACGGCTACCAGTCGCTGCACAGCGGCGTGACGCTGCGCGAGCCGCGCAACCAGAAGATCGAGGTGCAGATCCGCACGCCGGAGATGCACGACATCGCCGAGAACGGCGTCGCCGCGCACTGGCTCTACAAGTCCGACGGCGGCGCGGCGTTGGCCAATGAGGTGCAGCGCTTCCGCTGGGTACAGGACCTGCTGGAGATCCTCGACAACTCCGCCGCACCCGAGGACTTCCTCGAGAACACCAAGCTCGAGCTCTACCAGGACCAGGTGTTCTGCTTCACGCCGAAGGGCCAGCTTATCCAGCTGCCGCGCGGTGCGACGCCGGTCGATTTCGCCTACGCCGTGCACAGCCAGGTCGGTGACACCTGCGTCGGCGCGCGCGTGAACGGCCGGCTGATGCCGCTGCGCCACGAATTGCAGAACGGCGACCAGGTCGAGATCATGACGGCGCGCGGCAATACGCCGAGCCCGCAATGGGAGCGCTTCTGCGTCACCGGCAAGGCGCGCGCGCGCATCCGCCGCTACGTCCACCAGCAGCAGCGCCAGCACAATCTCGAGCAGGGACGGGCGACGCTCGCCAAGGCGTTCCGCCAGGAGGGGCTGGACGGCAGCGAGCGGGTGCTGGAAGCCGCGCTGAAGACGCTGAAATCCGCCTCGCTGCCCGACCTGTACGTAGCCGTGGGGGCCGGCGGCGTCGGCGCCAAGGACGTCGTGCACGCCGCCTATCCGGAGCTGCGCCACGCCTCGCGCGCGCCGCGCATGCTGCCCAGCCTGCCGCCGCGTCCCGGCCGGCAGCCGGGCCGGCCCGACGGCATGGCGATCAGCGGCCTCGTCTCCGGCATGGCCGTGCATTACGCGGGCTGCTGCCATCCGCTGCCGGGCGACCGGATCGTCGGCATCATCGCCACCGGCAAGGGGGTGACGATCCACACGAGGGAATGCCCGACGCTCGAGAGCTTTGCCGCGACCCCCGAGCGCTTCATCGACGTGGACTGGGATTTCTCGGTGCTCGGCCGGGAGAAGGCGCCGCACACCGGGCGCATCAGCGTGATCGCGGCGAACCAGCCGGGCGCGCTCGCCAACCTCACCAACGCCGTCTCCAAGCACGACGGCGCCATCGCCAACCTGAAGATCGTCAACCGCCAGCAGGATTTCTTCGAGGCGCTGGTGGACGTGGAGGTGCGCGACCTCCGCCATCTCTCGACCGTCATCGCCGGCCTGCGCGCCGCCTCCGGCATCACCGAGGTCGAGCGCGCCCGCGGATGAGTGCGCCGCCTTGATCCTCGGCATCGGCGCCGATCTCTGCGACATCCGGCGCATCGAGGCGGCGATCGGCCGGCACGGCGAGCGTTTTCTGGCGCGCGTCTTCACGCCGGTCGAACGCGCGAAGGCCGGGCGCCGCACCGAGCGCATCCGCGCCGCCACCTATGCCAAGCGGTTTGCCGCGAAGGAGGCGATGGCCAAGGCGCTCGGCACCGGCTTTCATCGCGGCGTCTACATGTCGGATATCGGCGTCGTGAACCTGCCGGGCGGCCAGCCGACCGTGCAGCTGGCCGGCGGCGCCGCGGCGCGGCTCGCCGCGCTCACGCCGTACGCCATGACGGCGCATGTCGCGCTGACCATGACCGACGAATACCCGTACGCCCTCGCCCAGGTCATCATCTCGGCGGTGCCCGCAGCCTGAGCGGGGCGCACGGCGCTTTGCTTGACAGGGCAGGGGGTGCCGGGCTTCATCCGCCCGCGGCGCGCGCCGCGCTGTCGGAACATCCGGGCCAAATGGCGAAAACCCCCAGCCTTCTCGCGAAACGCAAGTCGAGCGGCCTGCTCGAGAACGTCAAGACGATCGTCTATGCGATCC
>JAFAYA010000066.1 GCA_019240635.1 Acidisphaera sp.
GTCTGCAGCGCGCGTTCCACCGCTTCGACCACGCGCACGTCGAAAAATCCTTCCTCGCCGTCGGGCTCCGGCGCGCGGTCATGCAGGATGCAGCCGGCGAAATACTGCGCCTCCGCGCCGAACTGCTCGGTCTCCGGAAAGCGCCGCTGCCCGGTCTTGTCGCCGATCGTGAAGTCGATGCCGAGGCCCACGCCGAAATCGTAGGCGGGCCGCACTTCGAGGCTCCCGGCGGTGCCCAGCACGCGATAGGCGCTGAACGGGGCGGCGGCGTAGCTGACGGTGAACTGGGCGAGCCGCTCCTGCGGAAAGCGCAGGACGACCGAGACCGTGTCGTGCAGATCGCCGAATTTCCCGTCGGTGTGCAGGCCGGCCGCGGTCACCTCGATCGGCTCGGCGGCGAACAGGTTGCGTGCGGCGTTGATCGGGTACGGCCCCATGTCGGCGACCGGCCCGGCCCAGAAGCCCGACTTCGCGCGGTGATTGGCGGGCGCCACGTGCTGCGCAAAAGCCGAGCTGAAAAACCGCGGGGTGCCGATCTCGCCCGACCGCACGATGCGGATCGCCTCCAGGGTTGCCGGCTCGAAATGCAGGCGATAGCCGATCATCAGCTTGGCACCGGAGCGCTCGGCGGCGGCGCTGATCGCGCGGCACTGCGCGCTGCTGACCGCCATTGGCTTTTCCAGCAGCAGGTGCACGCCGGCCTGCAAAGTGCGCAGCGAAAAATCCAGATGCATGGCGTTCGGCAGGGCGAGATAGACGGCGTCGATGTCGCCGGAGGCGAGCAGCGCGTCGTATTCGTCGTATCCAAGGCTGCGGATGCCGTAGCGCGCGGCCAGCGCCCGCGCCTTCTCCGGGTCGCCGGTGACGACGGCAGCCAGCTCCGCGTCGGCCGCGCGCGCCAGCCCCGGCATGAACCGCGCCTGGGAAATCCAGCCCGCGCCCACCACTGCGTAGCGCACCCGCCGGCCGCGCACCGACACCGGCATGGGCTAGCCCCAGAAGCGGCCGCTCAGAAGCGGATCAGGCGGCGGCCTGGCGGGGAATGCCCTTGTCCTGCATCAGCGTCTCCAGCTCGCCGGACTGGAACATCTCGGTCACGATGTCGCAGCCGCCGACGAACTCGCCCTTCACGTAGAGCTGCGGAATCGTCGGCCAGTTGGAGAACTGCTTCACGCCCTCGCGCAGGCCCTGGTCCTCCAGCACGTTGGCGGTCTGGAAGGGCACGCCGAGATGGGTCAGGATCTGCACCACGCGGGCCGAGAAGCCGCATTGCGGGAACATCGCCGTGCCCTTCATGTAGAGCATGACCGGGTTGGCGGCGACGTCGCTCTGGATGCGGTCGAACACGGGGTCGGACATCGATGGCTCCTATTCGGGGGCGGAGGTCTGCAGGGCGAGGGCGTGCAGCTCGCCCCCCATGCGGCCGCGCAGGGCGGCGTAAACGAGCTGGTGCTGCTGCACGCGCGACTTGCCCCGGAACGCCTCGCTGACGATGGTCGCCGCGTAGTGGTCGCCGTCGCCGGCGAGATCTTCGATGGCGATCCGCGCGTCCGGTAGCGCCGCCTTGATCAGGGCCTCGATCTCGCTGACCGCCATCGCCATGGGAGCCGGGGCTAGCCTCCTGCTGGGTCCATCCAGGACGGGAAGAACCGCTCGTGCCGCGTGCGCAGCGACGCCAGCGATATGGCCACGCCGTCGGGGAGAGTCAAATCGCTCCCGCCGGTTCGGCCGAGGCGCCGGACCGGCACGCCGGCGGCCTGCGCCCGGTCGATCAGGATCTGGCCGTCGGCGACGGCGAGCACGTAGCGGGCCTGGTCCTCGCCGAACCAGAATGCGTGCGCGGGCAGGTCGTCCGGTGGCGCGGCGAGGCGCAGCCCGGTGTCGCCGGCGAGCGCCATCTCGGCGAGGCAGACCAGCAGGCCGCCGTCCGAGAGGTCGTGGCAGGCGGCGACGCCGCCGCCGAGGATCGCTGCGCGGACGAAATCTCCGGCGCGCCGCTCGGCTTCGAGGCACACGGGCGGCGGCGGGCCGGCCTCGCGGCCGGTGATTTCGCGCAGCCACAGGCTCTGGCCGAGCCACCCGGTCGTATCGCCGATGAGCAGCAGGTCCAGGCCGGCACCCAGGCCGATTCCGACCGCCTGGGCCGCTTCGTCGAGCACCCCGAGGCCGCCGATCGCCGGGGTCGGCAGCACGGCGCGCCCCTGCGTCTCGTTGTAGAGGCTGACGTTGCCGGAGACGACCGGGAAGTCGAGCGCGCGGCACGCCTCGGCGATGCCGGCCACGGCCTCGGCGAACTGGCCCATGATCTCCGGTTTTTCGGGGTTGCCGAAATTCATGTTGTCGGTGATCGCCAGCGGCCGGCCGCCGACCGCGGTGATGTTGCGCCAGGCCTCCGCCACGGCCTGCGCCGCGCCGGTGCGCGGGTCGGCCGCGCAGTAGCGGGGCGTGCAGTCCGTGGTGAGCGCGAGCGCGCGGCGCGTGCCTTCGACGCGCACCACCGCGGCGTCTGCCTGGCCGGGACGTTTGACGGTCTGCCCCCCGACGGTCGCGTCGTACTGGTCCCAGACCCAGGCGCGCGAGCAGAGGTCGGGGCAGCCGATCAGCTGCAGCAGCGCTTCGGCAAGCCCGATCGGGTCGGGCACGTCGCCGAGCGGTGGCGCCGCCGGTGGCGGCGCGGTGGGGCGGCGATACAGCGGCGCCTGCTCGGCGAGGGGGGCGAGCGGGATGTCGGCCTCGACCCGGCCGGCCTGGCGGACCACCAGCCGGCCGGTGCCGGTCAGCCGGCCGATGACGGAAAAATCCAGCTCCCATTTCGCGAAGATCGCCTGCGCCAGCGCCTCGCGGTCCGAGCGCAGCACCATGAGCATGCGCTCCTGGCTCTCCGACAGCATCATCTCGTAGGCGCTCATGCCGGCTTCGCGCTGCGGCACCGCATCGAGATCGAGCTCGATGCCGACGCCGCCCTTGCCGGCCATTTCCACCGACGAACTGGTGAGCCCGGCGGCACCCATGTCCTGGATCGCGACGATGGCGTCGGTCGCCATCAGCTCCAGGCATGCCTCGATCAGCAGCTTTTCCGTAAAAGGGTCGCCGACCTGCACGGTCGGCCGCTTTTCCTCGGCGTCGGCGGCGAACTCCGCGCTCGCCATCGTGGCACCGTGGATGCCGTCGCGCCCGGTCTTCGAGCCGACATAGACGACGGGATTGCCGATGCCCGCGGCAGCGGACAGAAAGATGCGGTCCTTTGGGGCGATGCCGACCGTCATCGCGTTGACCAGCGGATTGCCGTTGTACGCCGGGTGAAAATTGATCTCCCCGCCGACGGTCGGCACGCCGACGCAATTGCCGTAGCCGCCGATCCCCCGCACCACGCCGTCCACGATGCGCCGCGTCGCCGGATGGTCAGGGCTGCCGAAGCGCAGTGCGTTGAGATTGGCCACCGGGCGCGCGCCCATGGTGAAGACGTCGCGCAGGATGCCGCCGACGCCGGTCGCCGCACCCTGGTACGGCTCGATGAAGCTCGGGTGGTTGTGGCTCTCCATCTTGAACACCGCCGCGAGCCCGTCGCCGATCGCCACGACGCCGGCATTCTCCCCGGGGCCATGGATCACCCACGGTGCGCTGGTCGGCAGGGTTTTCAGGTGTACGCGCGACGATTTGTAGGAACAGTGCTCCGACCACATCACGCTGAACACGCCGAGTTCGGTCAATGTCGGCGTACGGCCTATAATCGCCAGCACGCGGCCGTACTCTTCCGCCGTTAGACCGAAGTCGCGGGCGAGCGACTCGGTGACCGACCGACCGCTCACCGAGTTCCGCTAATCCGGCAGGAACCCGTCGGCCATCGCCTGTTCGGCGGACCACGGGCATTCCTGCGGAAATTTTTGGTCCGGCAATCCCGTCTCGCGCTGAGCGCGCAGCAGCGCGAGGCGGAATGCCGTCTGCAAACCCTCCGGCAACAGCGGGCGCAGGCTCGGATTGTCTTCGAGATGGTCGGCAAGCCGAATCCGCTGCTCGGCGATCGACAGCCGCCAGCTGTTGCTGCGCAAACCAGGCTGCGCCTGCCATTTCAGCAGATGCAGCAAGAGCACGGCGAGACGGCTGACCAGCTCGCGTTTTTCGGCGCGACCCATGCTGGCGATTTCCTCGGCGATATGTTCGAGGTCGGCCTCCACGACACGGCCTTCACGCAGCAACGCCGCCTGCCGGTTCGCCCAGGCATAGAAATCCCGTTCATAGTCACCGGCGTCGTTGCGCAGATCGGCCGTGCTCATGCAGCCAGTGCCGCCAGCGAATCGAACAGCGGCTTGCCGTCCTCCCCGCCGAGCAGCGGATCGACGAAATTTTCCGGGTGCGGCATTAGGCCGAGCACCCGCCGATTGGGGCTGAAGATGCCGGCGATGTGGCGCGCGCTGCCGTTGCGATTGGCCGCCTCGCTCACCTCGCCGGACGGTGTCGCATAGCGGAACGCGACCAGCCCGTCGCCTTCCAGCCGGTCCAGGGTCGCATCATCGGCAAAGAAGTTGCCGTCGCCATGCGCCATCACCGCGCGAAACACTTCGCCGCGCTGATAATGCCCGGTGAACGCGGTATCACTGCGTTCCACCCGCAGATGGCAGTCCCCCGCCAGAAATCGCAACGAGGCGTTGCGCAGCAGCGCGCCGGGCAGCAGCCCGGCTTCCGTCAGAATCTGGAACCCGTTGCACACGCCGAGAACGTAGCCGCCGCGCGCCGCGAATTTTTTCACTGCCGACATCGCCGGCGAATGTGCCGCCATCGCGCCGCAGCGTAGATAGTCCCCGTGGCTGAACCCCCCGGGAAGCACGACGAGGTCGAGGTCAAGAAGCTCGGTCTCGCGATGCCAGATCATGCGCGGCGCGTGGCCGGTGCTGCGCCTCAGCGCGATCGCCATGTCGCGCTCGCGGTTGGTGCCGGGAAAGATGACGATACCGGCGCGCATCGCCGGCTCAGGGACAGCGATAAAGCGCGCGAAGCGCCTCGAGCACAGCCGGCACCGCATCAGGGCTCGTGGCGGGATGGGTCTGCATGTAGTTGACCACGCCTTCCCGCAACTGCCGATCGGTGATCTTCTCGGGCAGGCAGACCTCGCGCTTGAGCGCACTGCTGTTCTGCAGGTCTTGCACGGTTTCGAGCACGCCTGAAAAGAAGGCGGCGCAGCCCGCGAGCTTCGCCTGGTCGTGGGCCGTGCAGGATTGAAGCAGAAAGGTCCGCTGCACCGCGGCGTGACCGGGCATCGCCCAGACCGAGCCGACAAGAGCGAGCCCAGCAGCCGCGCAAAGCGTACGGATCGACGACATCAGCCCTCCACCTGCACCCGAAAACTCTCGATCACCGTGTTGGCGAGCAGCCGGCGCGCCATCGCCTCGGCCTGCGCCCGCGCCCGGTCTGCGTCCAGCTCCGCCAGGTCCAGCACGATCACCTTTCCCGCGCGCACCTCCGCCACGCCGGAGAAGCCAAGCCCGGCCAGCGCGTGGCCGATCGCCTTGCCCTGCGGATCGAGCACGCCGTCCTTCGGCATGACCGTCACCGTCGCCTTCACTGCACGATCTCCGGCCCCTTCAGGTCGCGCGCCCCCGCCTCTGGCAAGATGCCCAGCCGCTTGGCGACTTCCTGGTACGCCTCCTCGACGCGGCCGAGGTCGCGCCGAAAACGGTCCTTGTCCATCTTCTCGTTGGTCTTCGCATCCCACAGGCGGCAGTTGTCCGGGCTGATCTCATCGGCCAGAACGATGCGCATCTCCTCGTTCTCCCACAGCCGGCCGAACTCCAGCTTGAAGTCGACCAGCGTGATGCCGACGCCGAGGAACAGGCCGGTCAGAAAGTCGTTCACCCGCAGCGTGAGCGCGACGATGTCGTCCATGTCCTGCGTGTTCGCCCAGCCGAAGGCTGTGATGTGCTCCTCGGAGACCATCGGGTCGTTGAGCGAGTCGTTCTTGTAATAGTATTCGATGATAGAGCGGGGCAGGCGCGTGCCCTCGGCGATGCCGAGCCGCTCGGAGAGGCTGCCCGCCGCGACGTTGCGCACCACCACTTCGAGCGGAATGATCTCCACCTCCCGGATCAGCTGCTCGCGCATGTTGAGCCGGCGGACGAAGTGGGTGGGCACGCCGATCTCGTTCAGCCGCATCATCAGGTACTCGCTGATGCGGTTGTTCAGCACGCCCTTGCCGGTGATGGTGCCGCGCTTGGTGCCGCCGCTGGCGGTGGC
>JAFAYA010000114.1 GCA_019240635.1 Acidisphaera sp.
CTTCGAGGTCGCGCAGCTGAAAAAGCATCTGCCGGACGCGACCTGGACGGCGGCGGGCATCGGACGGCACCAGCTCGAAGTGAATCACTGGGCGCTGGAAATGGGCGGCCACTGCCGTACCGGCCTGGAAGACAACATCCGCTGGGACAAGGACACCTTGGCGAAGAGCAACGCCCAGCTCGTCGGCCGCGTCGCCGAATTGTGCGGCCAGTACGGCCGGCCGGTCGCGTCGGCGAAGCAGGCCCGCCAAATGCTGCATCTGCATCCAGCATAGGGAGAAAGCGGATGGCCGTGAACAAAGTCTATCCGGATGCGAAAGCGGCGCTCGAAGGCGTGCTGCGCGATGGCATGATGATCATGGCGGGCGGCTTCGGCCTGTGCGGCATCCCTAGCGCGCTGATAGAGGCCATACGCGATTCCGGGGTGAAGAACCTGACCGTCGTCTCCAACAACGCCGGTATCGATGGCGTCGGACTCGGCGTGCTGCTCGACACGCGCCAGATCAGCAAGATGATCAGCTCCTATGTCGGCGAGAACAAGACGTTCATGCAGCAGTACCTCGCCGGCCAGCTGGAGATCGAGTTCAACCCGCAGGGCACGCTGGCCGAGCGCATCCGCGCCGGCGGCGCCGGCATCCCCGCCTTCTACACGGCGACCGGGGCGGGGACGAAGGTGGCCGAGGGCAAGGAGAGCCGCGAATTCGACGGCCGCACCTACGTCATGGAGCGCGGCCTGTTCGCCGACCTGGCGATCGTGCACGCCTGGAGGGCGGATACCGAGGGCAACCTTGTGTTCCGGAAAACCGCGCGCAACTTCAACGCCATCATGGCTACGGCGGCGAAGCTGACGGTGGTGGAGGTCGAGGAGCTGGTGGAGCCCGGCCAGATCGAGCCGGACCAGATCATGACGCCCGGCATCTTCGTCAAGCGGATCGTCAAGCTGGAGAAGATCGACAAGCGCATCGAGCAGCGCACGCTGCGCAAGCGCGCGGCCTGAGGGGAGAAGCAGCATGGCCTGGACCCGCGACCAGATGGCCGCCCGCGCCGCCCGCGAGCTGCAGGACGGTTTCTACGTCAATCTCGGCATCGGCATCCCGACGCTCGTCGCCAACCACATCCCCGAGGGCATGTCGATCCAGCTGCACAGCGAGAACGGCATGATGGGCATGGGCCCCTTCCCCTACGAAGGCGAGGAGGATCCCGACCTGATCAATGCCGGCAAGCAGACGGTGACGGAGCTGCCGACCACCAGCTACTTCGACAGCGCCGCCAGCTTCGCGATGGTACGCGGCGGGCATATCGACATCTCCATCCTCGGCGCGCTGCAGGTGGCGGAGAACGGCGACCTCGCCAACTGGATGGTGCCGGGCAAGATGGTCAAGGGCATGGGCGGGGCGATGGACCTGGTCGCCGGGGTGCCGCGCGTCGTCGTGCTGATGGAGCACACCGCCAAGGGGGAGCCGAAGATCCTGAAGCGCTGCACGCTGCCGCTGACCGGCCAGAAGGTGGTCAACCTGATCGTGACCGATCTCGGCGTGTTTGACGTGGACGCGGCGAACGGACCGGGTCTCACCCTCGTCGACCTGGCGCCGGAGGTGACCTTGGACGAAATCCGCGGCAAGACCGAGGCCAGTTTCCGGGTGCATTCGAGCCTGGGCTGAGCCTCGGTTCGTGCGCGCTCCCCCGGGCCAATGGAGATGAGGCCATGAGCGACAAGGGGCTCGACCAGGGCCGTTCGCCGGGCGGGTTTTCCGCCCTCGGTCCAGGGCCGGACATGATGCTCGGGCTGTGGACCGCCTGGATGCAGCAGAACGCCGGCCACGCCGCCGGCCCGACGACCCAGTGGCCGGGCGCGGAATGGTGGAAGGCCGCCTCCGTCGACGCGGCCGGGAAAATGCTGGCGAGCGGGGTGCAGCAGCTCAACGCCGTCCTGGCCAAAGACCCGGTGCTGCACTCCATCGACCGGATGTGGAACGCCAACCCGCTGCGCGAGGTGGTGCCGGTCGATTGGGCGGAGATCGCGCGGGCGCTGCGCACGGTGTGGCTGCGCTCGCTGGCGCGCCCCGATGCCTGGGCGCAGGCGGCCGAGCTGAATGCCAGCCTCTGGCGCTCGGCCGTCGATGTCTGGAACGAGGCCGGGCAGCGCTGGCTCGGCATGGCCAGCGGCGCGGCCTCGGCCGGTGCCGAAAAACGCTCCGAGGACAAGCGGTTCGCCGCGCCGGAGTGGCAGAACAACCCGATCTACCGCACGCTCAAGGAGATGTACCTGCTCGCCTCCGACTGGCTGCTGAAGCAGGGCGAGGCCGCCGACCTCGATGAGAAGGAGCGGCTGCGCCTGAAATTCCATCTGCACCAATTCGTTGATGCGATGAGCCCGACGTTGTTGCTGGCCTCCAACCCGACGGCGCTGCACCGGGCGATGGAAACCGGCGGCGCCAGTCTGGCCGACGGCGCGCGCAACCTGATGCGCGACCTGCAGGCCGGCAAGCTGAGCATGGTGGACGCCGCGGCCTTCGAGCCCGGCCGCAACCTGGCGCTGACGCCCGGAAAAGTGGTGCTGCGCAACCGGCTGATCGAGCTGATCCAGTACGCGCCGACGACCAAGACCGTGCACGCCGTGCCGATCCTGATCATGCCGCCCTGGATCAACAAGTTCTACATCCTGGACATGCAGCCGAAGAACAGCATGGTCCGCTATCTCGTGGGCCAGGGTTTTTCCGTGTTCGTCGTCTCCTGGAAGAACCCCGATGCGTCGATGGACGACATCGGCATGGAAGACTACATGGAGCTCGGCCCGCTCGCCGCCAGCGACGCGATCCGCGAGATCACCGGCAGCCCGACGCTCAACGTCATGGGCTACTGCATCGGCGGCACCCTGCTCGCGATGACGCTCGCCTGGCTCGCGGCGAAGGGCGACGAGCGGTTCGGCGCCGTCACCTTCATCGTCTCGCTGCAGGATTTCTCGCGGGTCGGCGACACCGCGGTGTTCATGGGCGAGCAGACCATCGACTTCATCGAGCAGCAGATGATGGAGCGCGGCTATCTCGACAGCCGCGAGATGGCCAACATGTTCAACCTGCTGCGCTCGAACGACCTGATCTGGGCCAACGTGGTCAACAACTATCTGCTCGGGCAGCCGCCGCCGGCCTTCGACCTGCTCTACTGGAACAGCGACGGCACGCGCATGGCGCGCCGCGCGCACAGCTGGTACCTGCGGAATACGTATGTGGAAAACAACCTGGTCGTGCCCGGAAAGCTCGTGCTGAAGGACGAGCCGCTGGACCTCGGCCGGATCAAGCAGGACATCTACGCCGTGGGCGCGGAGAAGGACCACATCGTGCCGTGGGACGCGGCCTGGCACGTCACCCATTTGGCCGGCGGGAAAGTCCGCTACGTGCTGGCCTCCAGCGGGCACATCGCCGGCATCATCAATCCGCCGGGGGGCAAGGGCACGTTCTGGACGGGGGCCGAGGGCAAGCCATCGGACAGCCCGCAGGAATGGCGACAGGGGGCCGAGCGCCACGACGGAAGCTGGTGGACGGACTGGAGCGCCTGGCTCGCCGCCCATGCCGGCAAGAAGGGCGAGCCCCCCGGTCTCGGCAGTGCCGCGCACCCGCCGCTGGCCGATGCGCCGGGGACGTACGTCCTGGAAAAATGAACGACCGACCGGCAAAAAGACGTTCTGTGACACAACGGGTCGCCGTGACCATATCGATCCCGGAGGGATAGGCGATGCCTGACGTGCGCGATGCGCTGATGGTGGCGAAGAACACCGAGGGCCGCCTGGTCCGTCGGCCGCTCTCGCCGTTCATGCTCGGCAGCGCCTATCGCTTCCAGCTCACCTCCAGCCTTTCGATCCTGAATCGCATCACCGGTGTCGCCGTGTCGGTCGGCACGATCGTGCTGACCTGGTGGCTGGTCGCCGCGGCGACCTCGCCGGCGGCGTACGACACGGTCTCCGGCTTCCTGCGCTCCTGGATCGGGCTGCTGCTGCTGTTCGGCTGGTCCGCCTCGCTGTTCTATCATCTGCTGAACGGCATCAGGCACCTGGCCTGGGACGGCGGCATCGGCTTCGACCTGCCGGAGGTGCACCGCAGCGGCTGGGCGGTGGTGATCGGCACGGTCGTGCTGACGGTGCTGGTCTGGGCGATCGGGCTCACGGTGCTGTAGGAGAGGGCCGATGTCCGAGACCACGAAAGGGCGGCGTGACCTGCGCATCGAGATGATGCGCAGCCAGCTCGGCCGGGTGCGCGGCCTCGGCGCCGCGCGCGCGGGCGTCTCGCACTGGTGGGCCGAGCGCGTCACCTCGATCGCGCTGGTGCCGCTGACCGTGTGGTTCATCCTGTCGATCTACCGGCTCGCCGGGTTGTCGCAGCCGGACGTGGCGCACTGGGCGGCGAGCCCACTGCACGCAGTGCTGCTGATCTGCCTGATCCTCGCCACCTTCCACCACATGCAGCTCGGCCTGCAGGTCGTGATCGAGGACTACGTGCATACCGAGGCGACCCGCTTCAGCCTGCTGCTGGCGGTAAAGGCGGCGAGCATCCTGCTCGGCCTCGCCTGCCTGGTCTCGGTGTTGAAGCTCGCCCTCTGACGGACGCACCATGAACGCCAGCACCCTGCCGTCCAACGGCGCCTACACCATCATCGACCACACGTATGACGCGGTCGTGGTCGGGGCCGGCGGCGCGGGCCTGCGCGCGACATTGGGCCTGGGTGCTGCGGGGCTGAAGACCGCGTGCATCTCGAAAGTGTTTCCGACCCGCAGCCACACCGTGGCGGCGCAGGGCGGCATCAGCGCCTCACTCGGCAACATGGGCGAGGACGACTGGCGCTGGCACATGTACGACACCATCAAGGGGTCGGACTGGCTGGGCGATCAGGACGCCATCGAATACATGTGCCGGGAGGCAGTGCCAGCGGTCTACGAGCTCGAACACTACGGCGTGCCGTTCAGCCGCACCGAGGAGGGAAAAATCTACCAGCGGCCGTTCGGCGGCCACATGAAGGATTTTGGCAAGACCCCGGCGCAGCGCGCCTGTGCCGCCGCCGACCGCACCGGCCACGCCATCCTGCACACGCTCTATCAGCAGAGCCTGAAGCACGAGGTGGAGTTCTTCGTCGAATTCTTTGCCCTCGACCTGATCATGGACGACGAGGGCTGCCGCGGCGTGATCGCGTGGTGCCTGGAAGACGGGTCGATGCACCGCTTCCGTGCGCAGACCGTGGTGCTGGCGACCGGCGGCTACGGCCGCGCCTACCTCTCCTGCACGTCCGCGCATACCTGCACCGGCGACGGCACCGCGATGGTGCTGCGCGCCGGCCTGCCGACGCAGGACATGGAGTTCGTGCAATTCCACCCGACCGGGATCTTTCCGGCGGGCTGCCTGATCACTGAGGGCGCGCGCGGCGAGGGCGGATACCTCACCAACTCGGAGGGCGAGCGCTTCATGGAGCGCTACGCCCCGACGGCAAAAGACCTGGCGAGCCGCGACGTGGTCAGCCGCTCCATGACGATCGAGATCAACGAGGGACGCGGCTGCGGGCCGGAGCGCGACCACATGCTGCTACACCTCGAGCATCTCGGCGCCGAGATCCTGCACGAGCGGCTGCCCGGCATTTCCGAGACGGCAAAGGTGTTCGCCGGCGTCGATGTGACGAAAGAGGCGATCCCGGTGTTGCCGACCGTGCACTACAACATGGGCGGCGTGCCCACGAACTACCGCACGGAAGTGCTGCGCCCGACCGACGCCGACCGCGACGCGGTGGTGCCCGGGCTGATGGCGGTCGGCGAGGCGGCCTGCGTGTCGGTGCACGGCGCCAACCGGCTGGGCACCAATTCGCTGCTCGATCTCGTGGTGTTCGGCCGTGCGGCGGCGCACCGGGCGGCCGAGCTGCTCCGCCCGGGCGCCAGCCAGGCGCCGCTGCCGCCGCGCGCGGGGGAAGCCTCGCTCGACCGGTTCGACCGCACCCGGCACGCCGGCGGCGGCACCCGCGCCGCCGCGCTGCGACTCGACATGCAGCGCACCATGCAGAGCCACGCGGCGGTGTTCCGCACCAGCGCCAGCCTGACCGCCGGTGTGGCCAGGATGCGCGGGCTGTGGGGCGGGCTCGCCGATGTGGCGGTGTCCGACCGCAGCCTGATCTGGAACTCCGATCTCGCGGAGGCGCTGGAGCTCGATAATCTGATGGCCAATGCCATCGTGACGATGGTCAGTGCGGAGGCGCGCACCGAGAGCCGCGGCGCGCACGCGCATGACGACTATCCGAACCGGGACGATGCGAACTGGATGCGTCACACGCTCTCCTGGTGCGACGAGCGCGGCGATGTGACATTGGGCTATCGGCCGGTGAAGATGCAGACGCTGACCAACGAGGTGGCGGTCGTGCCGCCGCAGAAGCGGGTTTACTGAGAAGGTTCCGATGGTCGAATTCGCACTGCCCGCCAACAGCCGCGTCGGTGAGGGGCGCAGTTTTGCGGCACCCGCCGGGACGACGCGCGTGAAACGGTTCAGCGTCTATCGCTGGAATCCCGACGACGGGCAGAACCCGCGGCTCGATCATTTCGACATCGACCTGGATGCCTGCGGGCCGATGGTTCTCGACGCGCTGATCAAGATCAAGAACGAGGTCGACAGCACGCTGACCTTCCGCCGCTCCTGCCGCGAGGGCATCTGCGGCAGCTGCGCGATGAACATCGACGGCAGCAACACGCTCGCCTGCCTCAAGCCGATCGAGGACATCAAGGGTGCGGCGCGCATCCTGCCGCTGCCGCACATGGCGGTGATCAAGGACCTGATCCCCGACCTCAGCCAGATCTATGCGCAGCTGCGCAGCATCGAGCCCTGGTTGAAGGCCGACACGCCGCCGCCGCCCGACGCCGAGCGACTGCAGAGCCCGGAGGAGCGGAAGAAGCTCGACGGCATGTGGGAGTGCATCCTGTGCTTCTGCTGCACCACGAGCTGTCCGAGCTACTGGTGGAACGGCGACCGCTATCTCGGCCCGGCGGTGCTGCTCGCGGCGTACCGCTTCATCGCCGACAGCCGTGACGAGGCGGCGGGCGAGCGGCTGGACGCGCTGGAAGATCCGTTCAAGCTCTATCGCTGCCACACCATTCTCAACTGCACGCAGACCTGCCCGAAGGGGCTCAATCCGGCGAAGGCGATCGGAGAGATCAAGCAGCTGCTGGTGGAGCGGCGGACCTGAGGCTGGAGTTGCTGCCGAACGGCGTCCCGAGCGTGCGTGACGGCTGAGACGGCCTCAACCCCTCGCGCTGCACGCGACCCGCAAGCGGGCTTTGGGGGTTGACCCCGTCTCAGCCGTCAAGCGAGTGGTTATGACGCCGTTTGACGGCGCAGTGTGCAGCAACCGGAGGACCTTCTTCTGTCCATTGAACGGCACCCCAAGCTCTGGTCCTGGGCGAGCGACGCGGTCAAAGCCCGAACCCTCCGCTGGCAATTCCACCGGCTTCGCCGGCGGAACCTTCGCCCGCTTGCGGGTCGCGCGCAGCGCGAGGCCTTGAGGGCGGCGCTCGCCCAGGACCACGCTCGGGACGCCGTGGTGAAGGTCCGATACCCCGCATTTCATAGCTGACCAAGGACGCGCCATGGCCGACCATCCGACGATCCGCGACGTGCCGATCGGCATCGACGCCACCGGCACACGCAGCGATTCCGATTCCATGGGCCGCATCGACGTGCCCGCCGATCACTACTGGGGCGCGCAGACGCAGCGCAGCCTGATCCATTTCTCGATCGGCGATGACCGCATGCCCCGGCAAATCCCGCACGCCTTCGGCTACGTGAAGAAAGCGGCGGCGCTGGTGAACGCGGCAGGCGGGCGCATGCCGCAGTGGAAGGCGGAAGCGATCTGCCGCGCCTGCGATGAAGTGATCGCCGGAAAACTCGACGCCGAATTCCCGCTGTTCGTCTGGCAGACCGGCTCGGGCACCCAGTCCAACATGAACGTCAACGAGGTGGTGGCCAACCGCGCGATCCAGCTCCTCGGCGGAGAAATCGGCAGCAAGAAGCCGGTCCACCCGAACGACGACGTCAACATGGGCCAGTCCTCCAACGACACCTTCCCGACCGCCATGCACGTCGCCGCCGTGCTGGAGGTGGAACACCACCTGCTGCCGTCGCTTGAAAAGCTGCATGCAGCCATCGCGGCCAAAGCGGAGCAGTGGGCGGACGTCATAAAAATCGGCCGGACGCATCTGCAGGATGCGGTGCCGCTCACCGTGGGCCAGGAATGGTCCGGCTATGCCCACCAGCTGCGCGACGCGATGCGCGGCGTCAAAGCCAGCCTCGCCGGCCTGCACGAGCTGGCGGCGGGCGGCACCGCGGTCGGCACCGGGCTCAACGCGCCGCCCGGGTTCGCCGAGCAGATCGCCGAAGCCATCGGCAAACTCACCGGCCAGCCGTTCAAGACCGCCCCCAACAAGTTCGCGGCCCTCGGCGGGCTCGACGCCATGGTCGCCGCGATGGCGGGGCTGCGCGGCGTCGCGGTGGTGTTGATGAAGGTCGCCAACGACATCCGCTGGCTCGCCTCCGGACCGCGCTGCGGCCTCGGCGAGCTGACGCTGCCGGAGAACGAGCCCGGCTCCTCCATCATGCCCGGCAAGGTGAACCCGACCCAGTGCGAGGCCATGGTGATGGTCTGCACGCAGGTGATCGGCGAGGACGCCGCCGTCGCCTTCGCCGGCGCGCAGGGCCAGTTCGAGCTGAACGTGATGCGCCCGATCATCATCAACAACTTCCTCCACTCGGCGCGCATCCTCGGCGACGCCGCCGGCACGTTCCGCCGCTACACGGTCGAGGGCACCGAGCTGAACCGCGGCCGCATCGCCGAGCTGCTGGACCGCTCGCTGATGCTGGTCACGGCACTGAACCCGGTGGTCGGCTACGACCGCGCGGCGGCGATCGCTCATGAGGCGCACGTGCACGGGCTGACGCTGAAGGAAGCCGCCCTGAAATCCGGCTGGATCGACGAGCCGACCTTCGACCGGGTCGTCGACCCGCGGATCATGGTCGGGCCAGCCGGGCGAGCCTAGCCGGCGGCCTCACGTGCGGTTGACCGGAAAGCCTCTTGCTGCACTGCACAATAAAGCTCATGTTGCACTGCACCAAGGGGGAAGCGTCCTTCGCACCGGGCCGGCCTGGCCGGCCCTGACGGAAAGGACGATCGCCATGGATTTCTATCCTGTGCCACCGGGCGTGGAGCCCGCCGACGTGATGGCCGCGATGCGCCAGATCGTGAGCTGGCCATTCAGGTTGCTCGCCCGCCTGCCGGCCCGGCGTCGCCGCGTCCCGGCGAAGGGAACGGACGGACAGAACAGGGGCCAGGGCTAGCCTCGCGCAACTCCGGCCGGCGGCGGAGAAAACTCCGTCGCCGCCGACCGGCGCAAATCCGGCGGCGGCCGTGCCGGATTAACCGGGACTTCGCACTTGTCTCATAAAAGCTCACCTGGTGCCGCAAGCCCGCGGCCGCCGCTGTTGCCGGAAATACCCGGAAAGGTGAGAACGATGCGAGCGATCCCCGCCGACGCAATCGGATACCGCGACACCGCCGTGCGTAAAGCTGCATCCCGCGAGGAAGGCTTCACGCTGATCGAGCTGATGATCGTCGTCACGATCATCGGCATCCTCGCGGCCATCGCCATTCCGCGCTACATCCAGTACGTGCGGGCGAGCCAGACCGCGGAGGTCGGGCAGATCGCCGGCCAGATGGTCGCCGCCATGCAGTCCTACGAGGATGCGCAGAGCCTCACCCCGGCCGCGGCGCAGACGCTGTTCAACAGCACGATCCTGACGCCCGACACGATCCCGAGCGGCGACACCGACATCACCACCATCGTTCCGCAGCTCAACATCCCGAAGAACGCGAGCTTCACCTATACGGTCTCGGCGATCGTGGCGACCGCCGGCGCGCAGAACGGCGACGTCGCCTATTGCATAACCGCGACCGGCCGGGCCAATGCGGGCATTCCGAACGGCATCGTACTGTATTCCTCCTCGCCGTCGCTGACCAACGCGGGCGGCTGGCAGGGGCGGATGAACAACAAGCCGTACCTGGGCGCCCTCACCACCACGACGGGGCTGGTCGCCGGCGGCTATTGCGCGGCGAGCGGCGCGTCGCAGGCGACGCAGAGCTGAGCGGGGGCGAAGCGCAGGGCAGCGGGCGTGTCCCTCGCCCTGGCCTTTCACGGCAGCGCCGACCGCTACGCGGAGTGGCAGCTGATCGGCAGCGGCGGGTGCGCCAATGTCTACCGCGTCTTCGACCGCGATCTCGGCATCACGCTGGCGGTCAAGATCCTCAAGCCGGAGCTGTGCGCCGACGCCGGGCAGATCGACGCGCTGCGGCGGGAGGTGCTGATCTCGCGCGCGCTGCGCCACCCGAACATCTGCCCGATCCACGACGTCTATGAAGGGCCGCACGGCATCGGCGTGATCATGGACCTGCTGGCCGGGCAGGACCTCAAGCAGTGGATGGCCGCCAGTCGCGGCCGGCTGCTCGACACGCTGGCGCAGCGGCTGACCGCCTTCCGGCGGATCGCCGAGGCGCTCAGCGTGGCGCACAGCCGGATCATCCACCGCGACCTCAAGCCGGCGAACATTTTTCTGCCGGACGCCGATATCGGCCGGCCGCTGATCATGGATTTCGGCCTGTCGATCCTCGGCGCGCAGGCCGACCGGGCGTTCGCCGGCGGTACTCCGAAATACATGGCGCCCGAGCAGTACCGCGCTCCGGAGGCGGTGGACCACCGCTCCGACCTGTTCTCGCTCGGCGTGCTGGCCTACGAGCTGCTGACCGACGGGCGCATCCCCGAGACGAGCCTGAAGGACCTCATCGCCACCGGTGAAGTGCCGAACGTGGCCCCCGGCGCGATCACGCCGCCGAGCCGCTTCTGCGCCGCCATCCCGCCCGCACTCGACCGGCTGGTGCTGCTGCTCGTGCAGAGCGATCCGGCGAATCGGCCCCGCTCGGCCGAGGAGGTCTGCACCACGCTGGCGGCGATCGAACTCGGGCCCGGCGCGACGATCGCGCGCAGCGCGGAGCCGCGCGAAGCGACGGTGCTGGTACCCGCCGGAACCTATGAGGTCGGCTCGCGCCGCTCGGGTGCGCCGGCCAACGAGAAGCCGCGCAAGCCGGTGCGGCTCGCTGCCTATCGCATCGCGCTGCATCCGGTGACCAACGACGCCTATCGCGCGTTCCTGTCGGCGACCGGCTATCGCACACCGGGGCTGATCGATCACCCGGAGTTCGGCCGCGCCGACGCGCCGGTGGTCGGCGTGAGCTGGGCCGACGCGCAGGCCTACGCCGCCTGGGCCGGCGGACGGCTGCCGAGCGAGGCCGAGTGGGAGGTCGCCGCCCGGGCGGGCGAGGCCGACGCCGTGTATCCCTGGGGCACGCCGCCGCCGCTCAACACGCAGGCCAACATCGACCGGGTGTGCGACCACACGACGCCGGTCGGCAGCTACCCGACCGGGCGCAATCGCTGGGGCCTGTGGGACATGTGCGGCAACGTCTGGGAGTGGTGCGCCGACGCCTGGGACGAGCACCTCTGGCGGGCTCTGCCGGAAGGCGAGGCGAACCCGCTCGGCCGCGGCGATGGCGCGGTGCGCGCACTGCGCGGCGGCAGCTTCGACAGCTTCACCAGCACCGGCCGCTGCGGCTTCCGCGGCAAGGCTGCGGCCGGCGAGATGCGCGCCGATATCGGCCTGCGCCTGGTGTATGCCGGGGGAGAGGCCGATGGCGCCGAGTGACGCCGCGCCGACCGTGACGCCGGCCAAAAGCTCGGCCGAGGTAGCCGCCCTCGACCAGGCGGTCCGGCGCGTGCTGACGTGGCAGAACACCGACACGACGAGCGTGCCGCCGGCGCCGCGCGCCGACGCGACCGCGGTGGCCACGCTGTTCGCGCCTCCGAAGCCGCCGGCGGACGACGAGCCGACCACGCCGACGCAGGCGGTCCCGGCTGCACCGCCGCGGCCGGTCCGCGCCGCCGCCCCTCCGCCGCTCCGCGCGCCCTCCTTCCTCGGCGGCGTCGCGGCCGAGCTGGTCGCGGCCGGCCTGCTGACCGAGCGGCGGGCCGTGGCGCTCGCCCTGCATGCCCGGGAAACCGGCGAGACGCTGATGCGCGTGATCGCCCGCGAGATGGCCGCGGCCGAGCTCGAACCGATGTACGAGTTCCTCGCCGGACGCAGCGGCCAGCCGCTGATCCGGGAAAAGGGCGAGCTGATGCAGCGCGCCGACGAGGCGTCCTGGCTGCCGGTCACCGTCGCCGAGCAACGCGGCATCATGCTGCTCAAGCCCGAGCGGCCGGGCGAGGCGCCGTACGCGACGATCGATCCCTGCGACCTGCTCACGCGCGACTGGATCGGCCGGCTCTCCGGCCGCCGCCCGATGCCGGTGCCTGTGCTGCCGGATGTGCTGCTCGACACGATCGGCCGGATGCGCATGCGCCAGCAGCTTCAGGAGGCCGACAAGCCGCTGGTGCCGATCGACATCAGCTGGGAGCAGGAGCAGCGCATCCGCGACACGCTCGAGACCTGCGACGTGCCGCAGATCGTCGACTTCGTCGTTCACCGCGCCTACGAGCAGGGTGCGTCGGACATCCACATCGAGCCGGTGGAAGACGGCACGGTGGTGCGCACGCGCATCGACGGCATGCTGCACGAGGAGTGCCGGATGCCGCTGGCGCTGCATCCGGCGGTCACATCGCGCATAAAAGTGCTGGCGGGAATGGACGTCGCGGAGCGGCGCCGGCCGCAGGACGGACGCATCACCGCACAGATCCGCCGCATGCCGCTCGACATCCGCGTCTCCAGCTCGCCCACCGTGACCGGCGAGAAGATCGTGATGCGCCTGCTCGACGAGAAGGCGCTGCGCCCCGCCCCCGAGCAGCTCGGCCTGCGCGACGCCAGCCTGCGGCTGTTGCTCGACAAGATCTCCGCCCCGCACGGCCTCGTCATGCTGAGCGGCCCGACCGGCTCCGGCAAGACGACGACGCTCTACTCCTGCCTGTCGGCGATCGACCGGCAGCGGCGCAACATCCTGACCATCGAGGACCCCGTCGAGTACCGGCTGAAGGGCGTGCACCAGATGCAGGTCAACGACCGCATCGGGCTGAGCTTCGCCTCCGGCCTGCGCAACATCCTGCGCCAGGATCCCGACGTGATCATGGTCGGCGAGTGCCGCGACGTGGAAACCGCGAAGATGGCGATCCAGGCGTCGCTGACCGGTCACGTCGTGTTCTCGACCATCCACGCCAACGACGCGGTCGGCGTGATCAGCCGGCTGCTCGACATGCAGATCGACCCCTATCTGGTGGCGACCGCGCTGACCCTGCCGATCGCCCAGCGCCTGGTGCGATCGATCTGCACGCGCTGCAAGACGATGATCGACGGCGGGGAGCTGCTGACCATGCTGCGCGCCGAGGGCGTGTCGGACGAGAAGCTGGCGCGGCTCGGCGTTCATATCGATCCGCGCGAGCCCTGCCTGCACGCGCCGGGCTGCCCGCACTGCCGGCACACCGGCTATTCCGGCCGCCAGGCGGTATTCGAGATGTTCGAGATCACCGAGCGGCTGCGCGAGCTGATCGCCGGCAAGACGTTCAACGCCGATGAGCTGCGCCACCGGATCGCCGAGACCGGTTCGCCGAGCATGGTGCAGAACGCGCTCGCCCTCGTCGACGAAGGCCGGACCAGCTACCTCGAAGTCTTCCGGGTGTTCGGCGACGGCACGACATAGCGCGGCGATCACGCTCCAGTGGTGCGATCGATGCAGAGGCTTCCCGCTATCGCAACAGCCGGAACATCGGCCGGGGCGCCATCTGCATCGTGAATCGCACCGCCACAGACTCGATGGGTGGGCCGATTCACGCTGCAGTCGGGAACCGACTGCAGCGACCGGACCAATAGCGAAAGGCCCATGCTCGGCTCGCGCGGCTCGCATCTGCTGATCTTTGCCAAGCAGTTCGCCTCGATGACGGCGAGCAGCCTGCAACTCGTCTCGGTGCTCGACAACCTCGCGCGCGAGACGCCGCACCGCAGCCTGCGGCGCGCCGTGCAGGAGGTTGCGCGCGAGGTCACGACGGGCGCGGACCTGGCCGATGCGCTCGACCGCTATCCCCGCATCTTCAACGGCGTGTTCGTCGGCCTCGTGCGCTCGGGCCTGGAATCCGGGCGCCTGGCCGGCGCGCTGCGCCACGTCGTCGAATACCTGGATCGTGTCGAGCAGGTGAACCGCCGCGTCACCTCGGCGGCGGTCTATCCGGCCTTCGTGCTGATGACCTTCCTCTCGGTCGCCAGCGGCATGATCTTCTTCATCCTGCCGAAATACCAGGCCATCTTCCGCAGCTTCAATCGGCCGCTGCCGGGGCCGACGCAGTTCCTGCTTAACATCGGCGTCGTGCTGCGTAATGACGCGCCGTGGATGGGGGCCGTCGCCGGCCTGCTCGCCGTGCTCACAGTCTATGCGCTCGGCACGCGCAGCGGGCGCCTGGCCTGGGACCGGCTCAAGCTGGAGATGCCGGCGTTCGGCCCGGTCTGGCGGCTCGCCGCCCTCGCGCGCTTCAGCCGCACGCTGGCCGTGCAGGTGAACAACAACGTCTCGGTCATCCGCGCGCTGCACCTGGCGGCACGCGCCTCCGGCAACGCGCATATCGAGCTGCTGGTGCACGGCATCGCCCAGGACGTCGAACTAGGGGCAAGCGTCACTCGCGCCTTCAAGGACCGGGAAATCTTCTCCGGCATCGTGCTGCAGATGATCGCCGCCGGGGAGGAGGCCGGGCGCCTCGACGAGCTGCTGATATCGGCGTCGGACTACTTCGACGCGCTGCTGATGCAGCGGATCGACGCGGTAACCGGCATGGTCAACCCGGCGCTGACGGCGGTGATGGGCGCCTCGGTCGCCGGCATGATGATCGCCGCCTTCCTGCCGGTGTTCGATCTGCCGGGAGCCATGGGATGAGCGTGGCGCTGCTCGCGGGACTACGCGCGCGCGGGACCGACCTGCTGGCGCAGCTGCGGGCGCGGCTGGGTGCCGGGCAGCAGGTCGAGGAGCCGGAGGCGGTGCTGTTCGTCGGCATCTCCGACGCCGGCTGGCGCGCCACCCTGGTGCCCGCCGACGGCAGCGCGCCCGAGGAGCTGAGCGAGGATTTTGCACCTCTGGCGGACGCACCGACCGCGGCGGCGGACGTGCTGCGCCGCGCGGTGCGCTCGCTGGCCCCAGGGCTGCGCGAGCGCGTCGGAAGCGTCCGCCTGCTGGTCACCGACGGCGCGCTGATGTTCGTGGACAACCGCTCCGCGCGCATCCGCAGCACCGACGCGGTCGGCATCCGCCAGGTCGGCGCCCAGCAGCTCGGCTCGGCCGGGGCGATCTATGGTTTTCAGCCGTTCGGCCGATCGAGCGAGCACGAGACGCCGCGCGGCGTGTACAGCTTCGTCACCGCCGAGCGGGCGCGCGACTACCTCGGGGCGATGGACACGCTGGCCACGCGACTGGTGCAGATCCTGCCGGCCGAGGCGCTGATGATCGCGCTGCCGGAGGAGCAGCCCTTCGCGGCGCTCGACATTCGCGCCCGCGCCTCCACCCTGGTCTTCGCCGACCCGGAGACCGGGGCGGTCGCGAGCCGGGAACTGCCGGTCGGCATCGCCAGCTTCGCGCAGGCGATCGCCGCCGCCACCTCCGTGCCGCTCGAGGAGGCGCTGCAGGGCCTCGCGCGCCGGGAGTGCTTTCCCGCCGAGATGGCGGCCGGGGCGCGGGCCGGCATGCCGGCGACCGCGACCGAGCGCGCGCTCGCGCCGGTGCTGGAGACGCTGCGCACGGAATTGCGCGCCTCGCACGAGTATTTCGTCTATCAGCGCCTGGCCGGCGCGCCCGAGCGGCTGGTGCTGAGCGGCGAGGCCGGGCGCGTGCGCGGCCTCGCCGAGTGGGTCGGCCAAGCGCTGGAGCTGCCGGTCGTCGCCGCCCCCGGCCTGCACGCGCGCTTCATGGCGGACGGCCTGCGCACGAATCTGCTGGAGGGCGCGCCGAAAGGACTGCTGCGGATCGGCAAGGTCGAGTACCGCTTCGTGGACGGGCGATTCCGCCCGGACCAGGTGCAGCCGGCCCGCGGCCCGGCACGGCCCGCCGGCAACGTGCTGCGCCAGGAACTCAGCCTGGCGATGCTGCGCGAGACCGCATCGGGCCTCGACGTCGCGCGGCTCGCCGTGCCGGCGCTGGCGACGATCGGCTTCGCCGGGCTGCTCTGGGTCACG
Organism: Acidisphaera sp.; assembly: GCA_019240635.1. GTDB lineage: Bacteria > Pseudomonadota > Alphaproteobacteria > Acetobacterales > Acetobacteraceae > JAFAYA01. The sequence goes on from JAFAYA010000114.1 coordinate 16,259, forward strand.
CTCGCCGGCGCCGGGTCCGGCATGGCCCAGGCGACCGGCGCGCTCTCCGCGGCGAACGCGGACGACGCCATGCTGCGCACCGCCCTCGCCCGGCGGCTCGGCGCGGCCCCACCCGACGAGAGCGCGGACGCGCTGTTCTGGACCGACAAGCTGCTGGCGATCGCCCAGGCAATGCCGACCTCGATGTGGCTCACCAAGCTGTCGGTCGCCCAGGAAAGCAACGCGACGGGCGACCGGCGGCTGGTCCTGGAGGGCGAGATCCCGACAGCGCAGACCGACTATCTCGGCCGGATCACCGGCTTGATCGATCGGCTGTCGGCCGATGCCGGCTTCATGCGCGCCGTGTCGAGTGTCAGCTTCGACGGGGCGACGATGGCGCGGGACGGCGAGCGCGACGTCGAGCGGTTCACGGTGACCGTGCAGCTCCGCCCACCCAGCAGCCCGGCCGCCGCCGCGCCGGCCGGCGCGGCCGGTGCCAGGGGTGGGAGTGCCAAGGCAAGCTGATGCAGGCGCTGCTCGACCGCTTCGTGTCGCCCGGCCTGCGCCGGCTGCTGCCGGGCCTGCTGGCGCTCGGCGTCGCGGCGGAGCTGTCCGCCTGGTGGAGCTACGGGGCGCTCGATCGCCGGATCGCCGCGCAGACCGCCGGCCTGGTCGAGCGCATCCACGCGGAGGACGAGGCGCTGCGCGGGCGGCTGCACGCGCTCAACGTCACGCCGGCACCGGGCAGCGTCGCGACGGTCGAGCCGACCGCCTTCCTGCGCCAGATCGACGCGGTGGCCGGGCGCACCGGGGTCCAGGTGCTGCGGGTGGTGCCGCGGCCGAACACCGCCGGCGTGCTGGACGTGGCGCTGGCGGCGAGCTTCCCGCAGTTCCTCCGCTTCGCCGCGGCGATGGAAATGCAGAGTGCTGCGCTGCACGGACTGCAGATCGCGCCACCCGAAGGGGCCGCGCCCGGCTCCGAGCGGCGGGCGATCGGCTTCACGCTGGACCTGCCGCGGCGTCCCGCGCTCGCCGGTCGGCACGCCGACGCGGTGCTCGCCACCGTCGCCGACCCCTCGCTGCGCGACCCCTTCACGAGCGGCAACACGCCGGCGGCCGATACCGCCGGCACCGATCTTTCGGCGAAATACCACCTGACCGGCATCACCGAATTCGGCGACGGCTACATGGCGACGATCGATGGCCGCGACTACCGCGAAGGCGACCGGTTGGATGGCATGAGCATCGACGCGGTGGGCCGGCATTCGGTCGCGCTGTCCGGGGGCGGGCAGCACTACACGCTCGGGCTCGCCGGCAAGCCGGAGTGATTATCGAACGCCTGCCGGGGGCGATTAATCCTTCCGCAAGGGTGTGGGGCTTATCGGTCAAGGCGCTCCGAAACCGGAGAGACGGATGCGCAAAACGCCGGCAGCGGCCTCGGCTGCCCGACTCTCGCCCGCTCGCGCCTTGTCGGCCCTGGGCCTGGCGCTGCTGCTTCTCGCGGCGGCGCCGGCCGGGACGGAAGCGCCGCCAATCCCCTGGAGGCCCGGCCTTACCTTCAGCCGCACCTCGGTCGAGGACGACGTGCAGAGCGTGCTGCGCGCGCTGCTCGCGGCGGACGGGCTCTCCGTCATCTTCCTACCGGGCGTGCAGGGGAAAGTGTCATTCAATTTCCGCGCCATGCCGCTGCAGGCGGCGTTCGACCAGCTGATCGCCGAGTACGGCCTGCACGCCAGCTACAACCCGGCGACGCAGACCGTGACGATCCAGCCGGTCGGCGGCAGCGGCGCCGCCGTGCATCGCTTCGTCACGCTGCAGAACGTCGACTTTCTGACGCTGCGCCAGATGCTGGCCGATTTCGGCCTGGGCACCGAGGGTATCGCCTTCGATCCCGCCACCTCCATGCTCAGCATCACCGGCGACTCCGCGCGGGTCGGGCAGATCGCCGACCTTGTGAAGGCGCTGGAAGACCACTTCGGCAGCCAGCAGGCCCAGGCGCTCGGCGATAAGCAGCGCAGCGTCGACGCGCAGCGCTCCGACCTCGAACGGCAGGCCTACCAGGATGCGCTGAACGTCCAGACCCGGGTGTTCCGGCTGCGCTTCGCCGACGTCGCGCCGAGCAGCCGCGAGTTCCACGGCCGCACCGTCACCATCCCCGGCATTCTCGAGACCCTGCAGGCGATGCTCGGCCTCACCGGGTCAAGCGGTCCCTATGCGACGCAGCGCCCGGCCTATTCGGCGGCGCGCCCGGCGACCCCGTTCGGCCGCGCCCTCGGCGCGGGGCTCGTCGGGGCGGCCGACGCCCTGCTCGCGGCCGAGGGCCGGCTCACCCGGATGGA
>JAFAYA010000019.1 GCA_019240635.1 Acidisphaera sp.
GATCTCGGCGACCGGCTCGGCCAGCGCGCCGTCGCGGATCATGAAGCCGGCGGCGCCACGGCTGCCCATCGAAAGCCCGGAGCCGGCGCGCGCGTCGGCCAGCGCCGGGGCCAGCAGCAGCGCCAGTGCGGCGAGGCCGGCCAGCAGGCGTGAGGTGCGTCGCATGGTGCAGGCTCCTCGGCTCATGGCGGCGATATGGTGACGATTCCCTAACGACGCGAGGGGGCGGGGCCCGGGGTCACGCCCCCGCCAGGGTCATGCCTTCCACGCGCAGGGTGGGGGCGTCGGTGCCGCGCCGGAAGCGCAGGTCGTTGGCCGGCGTGAGGTGGGCGAACATCTCGGGCAGCGTGCCGGCGATGGTGATCTCGGCGACCGGCTCGGCCAGCGCGCCGTCGCGGATCATGAAGCCGGCGGCGCCGCGGCTGTAGTCGCCGGTCACGGCGTTCACGCCCATGCCCATCATCTCCGTCACGTAGAGGCCGAGCCGGACGTCCTCCATCAGTTCAGCCGGGGTGAGCCGGCCCGGGGCGAGATAGAAGTTGGTCGGCGACGGGCCGGGCGGGCCGCCGACGCCGCGCGCGGCGTGGCCGGTCGAGGCCATGCCGAGCTGGCGGGCGCTGCGCAGGTCGAGCAGCCAGGTGGTCAGCACCCCGTCCTCGATGACGGCGCGCGGCGCGGTCGGCAGGCCCTCGGCGTCGAACGGGCGGGAGCGCAGGCCGCGGCGGCGCAGCGGGTCGTCGTGCACCGCCAGCCCCGCCGGGAAGATGCGGCTGCCGAGTTTCTCCTTGAGGAAGCTGGTGCCGCGCGCGACGGCTGCGCCGTTGATCGCCCCGGCGAGGTGGCCGAGCAGGCTGCCGGCGACGCGCGGATCGAACAGCACGGGCAGCCGCGCCGTGGCCGGCCGCCGCGGACCGAGACGGGCGATCGCCCGCTCGCCGGCGCTGCGGCCGATCGCCGCGGCGTCTTCGAGGTCTTCGAGATGCACGGCCGAGGAGAAGTCGTAGTCGCGCTGCATGCCGGTGCCGCCGCCGGCCAGCGCGGTCGCGGAGACCGAGTGGCTGGTACGCACGTAGCGGCCGGCAAAGCCGCGCGAGGTCGCCAGATGCAGCTCGGTGCGGCCAAACCCGGCCTCGGCACCTTCGGTGTTGGTCACGCCCGGCACCGCAAGCGCCGCCTCCTCGGCCGCGGCGGCGCGCGCGATCAGTGCGTCGGCATCGGGCTCGGCGGGGTCCTCCAGCTCGAGCGGCCCGGCGTTCGCAGGCGGGACGGGGTCGGCGAGGGCGGAGTAGGGATCCTCCGGCACCACCCGGGCCATCGCGACGGCGCGCTCGGCCAAGGCCGCGAAGCCGGCCGGATCGATCGAGGAGGCCGAGACGATGGCCGAGCACCGGCCGACGAAGACGCGCAGGCCGAGATCGCGCCCCTCCGAGCGTTCGAGGTGCTCGACCCGGCCGAGCCGGCGCGCCACGCCGAGCGAGGTGCCGGCGACCAGCACGGCGTCCGCGGCGTCGGCGCCGGCCGCCCGGGCCCGCCCGAGCAGCGCCTCCAGCAGGTCGAGGCCATTCATGCGGCCAGGCGCTCGGCAACGGCAGACAGCCCGGGTACCCGGCCGGCCGGACCGAGCGCGGTCAGCGTGGGGGCGGCGCGGAACACGCGGGCGGCGGCGCGGCGAACGTCGTTCACGCCCACCGCGGCGAGCCTGGCCACCGTCTCGGCGGTCGGGATCAGGCGGCCGAACACCTGCAGCTGGCGGGCGAGCTGCTCGCAGCGGCTGCCGGTACTCTCGAGCGACATCAGCAGCGAGGCCTTCACCTGGGCGCGGGCGCGGGCCAGCTCGGCCTCGCCGACCTGCTCCTGCACCCGCCGCAGCTCGGTGAGCGTCACCGGGACCAGCTCCTCGGCCTCGCTCTCGCCGGTGCCGGCGTAGATGCCGAACAGGCCGCCGTCGGTGTAGGGGGCGGTGAAGGAATAGATCGAATAGACGAGGCCGCGCTTCTCGCGGACCTCCTGGAACAGGCGCGACGACATGCCGCCGCCGAGCAGGGTGGAGAGCAGCAGCACCGGGTAGAAGTCCGGGTCGGCGTAGGCGACCGAAGGGAAGCCGAGCACGATGTGCACCTGGTCGAGGTCACGCTCCTCGCGGAACTCGCCGCCCTCGTAGAGGCCAGGCAGCAGCGGCGGCGGCGCGGCGTGGGGCAGGTCGGCGAAGTGGCGGGCGACGAGATCGAGGATCGCGTCGTGCTCGAGCGCGCCGGCGGCGGCGACGATGGTGTTGGCGGCGGCGTAGTGGCCGCGCATGTAGCCGACCAGCCGCTCGCGCGGCATCGCGCGGATGATCGCCTCGGTGCCCAGCACCGGCCGCCCCATCGGCTGCGACGGGAACGCGGTCTCCTGGAAGTGGTCGAAGATGATGTCGTCGGGCGTGTCGTTGGCCTGGCCGATCTCCTGCAGGATCACGCCGCGCTCGCGCTCCAGCTCGTCGGGCGCGAAGACGCTGTGGGTCAGGATGTCGCCGATGATGTCGGCGGCGAGCGGCGTGTCCTCCTTCAGCACCTTCACGTAGTAGGCGGTCTGCTCGCGCGCGGTGTAGGCGTTGATGTGCCCGCCCACCGCCTCGATCTCCTCGGCGATGGCGGCCGCACTGCGCCGCTCGGTGCCCTTGAAGGCCATGTGCTCGAGGAAGTGCGAGACGCCGTTCTCCTCGCCGGCCTCGTTGCGCGTGCCGGCGGCGACGTAGGCGCCGAGCGAGACGGTCTCAACCCGGTCCATGCGCTCGGTGACGACCCTGAGTCCGGAGGGCAGGCGGGTAATGCGGACGGCGTCGGTCATGCGGCGGGGCTCGGCCGGCGGGCGGTCATGCGGCGTTCCTCAGGACGGTGGCGCGGATGCGGGCCTCGATGATCGCGAGGTCGTTCGGCGCGCGGGTGAAGTGCTCCGCCCGCTCATATAGGTCGGCGAGCCGCTGCGGCAGAGGGGGGCGCCGGCCGGTGGCGCGCTCCATGGCGTCGGGGAATTTGGCCGGGTGCGCGGTCGCCATGGCGATCGTCGGGATGCCGGAGGCGACCGGCAGCGCGCGGGCGGCGGCGACGCCGATCGCGGTGTGCGGATCGGCCAGGTAGCCGCTGGCCGCGTGCAGCCGGGCAATCTCGGCGACGGTGCCCGCGTCATCCACGCTGAAGCCGTGGAACAGGGTGCGGGCGCGCTGCCAGGCGGCGGTCGGCACGGCCATGCGGCCGGTCGCGCGGAACGCCTGCATGGCCGCGGCGGTGGCGTTCGCGTCGCGGTCCAGCAGCTCGAACAGCAGGCGCTCGAAGTTCGAGCTGACCTGGATGTCCATGCTCGGCGACAGGCTGGGCTCGACGGCGCGGATCGACATGTCGTTGTGTGCGAGGAACCGGGCGAGGATGTCGTTGCGGTTCGCGGCGACCACGAGGCGGGCGATCGGCAGGCCCATGCGGCGCGCCGCATAGGCGGCCAGCACGTTGCCGAAATTCCCTGAGGGGACGGCGAAGGCGACCTGCCGGTCCGGCGCGCCGAGCCCAAGCGCCGCGAACGCGTAATAGGGGATCTGTGCGGCGACGCGTGCCCAGTTGATGGAATTGACGGCCGAGAGGTGCAGCGCCCGGCGGAACGGGGTGTCGGCGAACATCGCCTTCACGAGGTCCTGGCAGTCGTCGAAGCTCCCCTGCACGGCGATGTTGCCGACATTGCGCGCGCGCACCGTGGTCATCTGCCGGCGCTGCACCTCGCTGGTGCGCCCGTCCGGGTGCAGAATGACCACGGCGATGCGCTCGCGGTCGCGGCAGGCCTCGATCGCCGCCGAGCCGGTGTCGCCGGAGGTGGCGCCGACGATCGTGATGCGCTCGCCGCGCTCGGCCAGCACGTGCTCGAACATCCGGGCGAGCAGCTGCATCGCGACGTCCTTGAAGGCGAGCGTCGGGCCGTGGAACAGCTCCTGCGCCCAGAGGCCGTTCTCGAGCTGCACGAGGGGCACCACGGCGGCGTGGTCGAACCCGGCATAGGCCTGCTCGCACAGGCTCTGTAGCGTCGCCGGCGGCAGCGCGTCGCCGACGAACGTGCGCATGAGGCGGGCGGCGAGGTCGGGGTAGGCGAGGCCGCGCAGCGCCCGCCACTCAGCCGGGGCGAGTTCCGGCCAGAACTGCGGCACGAACAGGCCGCCGTCCTCGGCGAGCCCGGCCAGCAGGACGCCCGTGAAGTCGCGCGCGGGCGCCTGGCCGCGGGTCGAAATATAGCGCATCGCCCGATGATACCCGGGGTGCGCCGCTTTGTCGCGCCGGCCGGCCGCGCGCGCCGGCGAGCGCGACCGGCCGGCGGGCGATCAGTGCAGCGCGGCCGCCGTCGAGCCGAGCGGCGCGGGCTGTTCCGCGACCGGGGCCGTGCCGCCCATTGCCATGTCCCGTGCCTCGCGCCCGACCGCCGCCAGCACGCAGAAAGCCAGTGCCCCGAAACCCACGGTCAGCGATAGCGCCATGCCGTAGTCATGGTTCATGTGATCGGCGAGGGCGGATTGGATGGTCGCGTTCGCGGCCGCCAGCATGTTGCCGAACTGGTAGACGAAGCCCGGGAACGTGCCGCGCACCGCCGGCGGGGAGATCTCGTTCAGATGCGCCGGCACCACGCCGAAGGTGCACTGCACCAGAAACTGCATCAGGAATGCGGTGAGCGAGAGCACGACGACGCCGGAGCCGAAACCCCAGAACGGCAACAGGATCAGCGCGAGAATCGTCGCCAGCATGATCTGGCGCCGCCGGCCGATAAGCTGCGACAGCGTGCCGCCGCACAGGCAGCCGAGGATGGCGCCGATATTGTAGATCACCGCGATGGTCGCGACCTGATGCACGGAGAGGCCGTGCTGCACGCGCAGGAACACCGGGTAGAGATCCTGCGTGCCATGGCTGAAGATCGCGGCCGCGGTCATCAGCAGGACGGCGTAGACCGCCAGCTGCCAGTGCGCGCGGACCACCTGGATCGCCGACGGCTGCACCGGGGCGGCGGCGCGCTGGCGCTGCCAGTCCGGGCTCTCCGGCACGGCGCGCCGGATGTAGAGCACGAGGAACGCCGGCAGGACGGCGGCGATGAACATGCCGCGCCAGCCGAGCGTGCCGTAGCCGATGCCATACAGCAGCGCCGCCAGCAGATAGCCGAACGAATAGCCGGATTGCAGCAGGCCGGAGACGAAGCCGCGCCACTGCGTCGGGATGCTTTCCATCGTCAGTGACGCGCCGACCCCCCACTCGCCACCCATCGCGATGCCGTAGAGCGCGCGCAGGATCAGGAAAACGGTGAGCGTCGGCGCGAAGCCGGAGGCGCATTCCAGGACGGAGAAGATCAGCACGTTGGCGATCAGCGCCGGCTTGCGGCCGTAGCGGTCGGCCAGCCGGCCGAACAGCGCCGCCCCGACCACGCGCAGCGCGAGGGTGAGCGTAATCGCCCAGGTGATGTCGGTGATCCCCGCGTGAAATTCCGCGGCGATATCGCCGACCACGAAGATCATGATGAAAAAGTCGAAGGCGTCCAGCGTCCAGCCTAGGAAGCAGGCCGCCACGACGTGGCGTTGCTGGGCGAAGCTGCTCATTTGGGTGTCTCCTCCTGACGGCGCCGTCGCGTCCGCCTTAATCCGGACCATGCCAGAACGTCGACGCGTGTGGCAAGCCCAAAATAACCGTTCGGTTACTCGGAGAAAGGCTCCCGTCGCCTTGCTCCGCGGGCGCGGCGCGGCCACCTTCGGCCGATGTCCCAATCCGCTCCATCGCCCGCCAGGCCAGCCGAAGCAGCGCCTGGCCTGGACCGCCCCGCCGCCGCTCGCGCCCGCATCCTGGACGCGGCCCTCGCCGAATTCGCCGAGCACGGGTTCTCCGGCGCGCGGGTCGATGCGATCGCGGCGCGCGCCGCCATCAACAAGCGCATGCTGTACGCCTATGTCGGCAACAAGGAGGCGCTGTGGCTCGCCGTGCTGGAGCGGGTCTACGCGGCGATGCGGGAGGGGGAGCGCGCGCTCAACCTGCAGCGCCTGCCGCCGGAAGAGGCGATGCGCGTCCTCGTCCGCTACAACGCCCGCTTCCACGCCGAGCACCCGGCATTCCTGGCGCTGCTGAACGACGAGAACCGCCAGCGTGCCCGCAATCTCCGGCGCTCGACGCGCGTTCAGCCGATGTACTCGCCGCTGCTCGCCACGATCGCCGACCTGTTGCGGCGCGGCGAGGCGGAGGGCCTGTTCCGCGGCAAGGTGGACCCGATGCAGCTCTACATCTCCATCGCCGGCCTGAGCTACTTCTACTGCTCCAACCAGCACACGCTCTCCGCCATCTTCGGCCGCGATCTCGGCGCGCCCGGGGAGATGCTGGTTCGCGAGCAGCACGTGGTCGACGTCGTGCTGGGATACCTTCGCCCAGCATCAGCGCTTGACCGGGTTCCGGAGGTGTAGTAACTGTTCGGTTACGGGGCTTCGGACCCGGCAAAACGGGAGAGGGAACATCCAGATGGCGGAGCGACGGATCGGCATCGTGATGAACGGAGTCACGGGCCGCATGGGCATGAACCAGCACCTGATCCGCAGCATCGCGGCGATCCGCGCGGACGGCGGGGTGCCGCTGAAGGGCGGCGATCGCGTCATGCCCGATCCCATCCTGGTCGGCCGCAACCGCGGCAAGCTGGAGAGCCTGGCGCGCGAGCACGGCATCGAGCGCGTCTCCACCGATCTGGACGCCGCACTCGCCGACAAGCGCGACGAGCTGTTCTTCGACGCCGCCACCACGCAGCTGCGCGCCGGGCTGATCCGCAAAGCCATCGCGGCCGGCAAGAACATCTACACCGAGAAGCCGACCGCCGAGCACCTCGAAGACGCGCTGGATGTCGCCCGCCTCGCCCGCGCACGCGGCATCAAGGCCGGCGTGGTGCAGGACAAGCTCTTCCTGCCCGGGCTGCTGAAGTTGAAGATGGTGATCGACAGCGGCTTCATCGGCAAGATGCTGTCGGTGCGCGGCGAATTCGGCTACTGGGTGTTCGAGGGCGACCTGCAGCCGACGCAGCGGCCGTCCTGGAACTACAAGGCGGCGGAAGGCGGCGGCATGATCCTCGACATGCTCTGCCACTGGCGCTACGTGCTCGACAACCTGTTCGGCGCGGTTCAGGCGGTGTCCTGCCTCGGCGCCACGCACGTCAAAAAGCGCTGGGACGAGAGCGGCGGCGCCTACACGCCCGATACCGACGACGCGGCGTACGCGACGTTCCAGCTGGCCAACGGCGTGATCGCGCAGATCAACTCCTCCTGGGCGACGCGCGTGCGGCGCGACGATCTCGTCACCTTCCACGTGGACGGCACGCACGGCTCGGCGGTCGCCGGCCTGCAGAAGTGCTTTACGCAGAGCCGCGTGAACACGCCGAAGCCGGTCTGGAATCCCGACATTCCGCAGCCCATCGACTTCTTCGAGGGCTGGCAGGAAGTGCCGGACACGCAGGCTTATCCCAACGGGTTCCGCGCGCAATGGGAGCTGTTCCTGCGCTATCTCGCCGGCGAGGTCGAAAGCTTCCCCTGGGACCTGATGGCCGGCGCCAAAGGCGTCCAGCTCGCCGAAGCCGGGCTGCAGAGCTGGCGCGAGCGCCGCTGGATCGATCTTCCCTCGCTGGAGAACTGAGCGATGCCGAGCATCACCCTGCCTGCGAGCGACGGCGGCCTCGCAGCCTACACGACCGGCACGCCGCGCGATTTCGCGAAGCCGACCGCGCCGTTTCCGCGTATCGCCTATTCCGCGGCGCATGTCGTCGCCGATCCGCTGGCCGCGCAGGATCCGTGGCTGGAGGCGAAGCTGGATTGGGACCGCACGATCGCCTACCGCAAATATCTGTGGTCGCTCGGCCTCGGGGTCGCCGAGGCGATGGACACGGCGCAGCGCGGCATGGGCCTGGACTGGGCGGATTCGAAGGAGCTGATCCGCCGCTCGCTGGAGGCCGCCCGCGACGTGCCCGGCGCGCTGGTAGCGTCCGGCGCCGGCACCGACCACCTGGCGCCGACTCCCGAGACCACCGTCGATGACGTGATCCGCGCCTACGAGGAGCAGTGCGAAACCGTCGAATCGATGGGCGGGCGCATCATCCTGATGGCCTCGCGCGCGCTCGCCCGTGCGGCCCGCGGCCCCGACGACTACGTCCGCGTCTACGACCGCATCCTCAGCGGCGTGCGCCAGCCCATCATCATCCACTGGCTCGGCGAGATGTTCGACCCGGCGCTCGAGGGCTACTGGGGCCATGCCGACCACATGCAGGCGATGGAGGTGGCGCTCGGCGTGATCCAGGCGCATGCCGACAAGGTGGACGGCATAAAGATTTCGCTGCTCGACAAGGACAAGGAAATTGCGATGCGCCGGCGGCTGCCGCGCGGCGTGCGCATGTATACCGGCGATGATTTCAACTACGCCGAGCTGATCGCCGGCGACGGTTTTGGCCGGGACGGGCAGGGCCATTCGGACGCGCTGCTCGGCATTTTCGATGCCATTGCGCCGGCGGCGAGCGCCGCGCTGGAGAGCCTGCGGCGCAACGACCTCTCCACGTTCCACGACATTCTCGGGCCGACCGTGCCGCTGTCGCGCCACATTTTTAAGGCGCCGACGCGCTTCTATAAGACCGGCGTGGTGTTCATGGCGTATCTGAACGGGCACCAGGACCATTTCGTCATGGTCGGCGGCCAGCAATCCGCGCGGTCATTGCTGCATCTGGCGGAAGTGTTCCGGCTGGCGGACACGGCCGGGCTGCTGCGCGATCCCGATCTCGCCTGCACGCGCATGCGCGCGGTGCTGGCGACGCACGGCGTGCACTGATGGCCGCGAAAGGCGGGCTGTCGCTGAACACGGCGACGGTGCGCGACGCCTGGACATTGGAACAGTGCATCGACGGGTGCCAGCGGCATGGCATTCCCGGCATTGCGCCGTGGCGCGACAAATTGCAGGAGATGGGTGTCGCGCGCGCGGCGAAGGCGATACGCGAGGCCGGGCTGGTGGTCAGCGGCCTTTGTCGCGGCGGCATGTTCCCGGCGGCGGACGAGGCCGGCCGGCGCGCCGCCATCGAAGACAACCGGTGCGCGATCGACGAGGCGCAGGCGATCGGTGCGCAGTGCTTGGTCTTGGTCTGCGGCGGGCTGCCGCCGGGATCGAAGGACCTGCCGGGGGCGCGCAACATGGTGCAGGACGGGCTCGCCGCGATCCTGCCGGAGGCGCGGGCTGCCGGCGTGCTGCTGGCGCTCGAACCGCTGCATCCGATGACCTGCGCGGACCGGTCGGTGCTCGCGACATTGGGCCAGGCGCTGGACCTTTGCGACGCGCTCGGCGAGGGAACGGCGGTCGCCGCCGATGTCTATCACGTCTGGTGGGACCCGCAGGTCGCCGCACAGATGCAGCGCGCGGGGTCGCGGCTCGCGGCGTTCCATGTCTGCGACTGGCTGGTGCCGACGACGGATACCGTGTTCGACCGCGGCATGCCCGGCGACGGCGTGATCGACATTCCCGCGCTGCGCGGCATGGCGGAGGCGGCCGGGTATCGCGGGCTGCTGGAGGTGGAAATTCTGTCGCGGACATGGTGGGCGCGCGACCCCGACGAGGTGGTGCGCATCTGCAAGGAGCGTCACGCGACCGCGTGCTGACATCCGTGAGCGCATGAGCCGGGCGGGCGAGGCGCGACCGTGGCAGATGACCCCTATCTTCCCCCGGCCGCGCTCCTGTTGCGCGGCCTCGGCATCACCGTCGATGATCTGGCGCAGCCGAGGGCGCTCGTCTCCGGTCCATTCCTGCGCCATCTGATCAGCGCTCTCGCCGCCGCCGCGCCGTTCGATGCCGGGCATTACGCGGCGGCGAATCCCGACGTGGCGGCTGCGGTGAAGGCCGGGCGGATCGCCTCGCTGCACCACCACTTCGTGACGCAAGGCTATTTCGAGGGGCGCACGCCTTGCGCCCACGGCGCGGCGGGACACGCGGCCGCCGCTGCCGCCTGGGAGCGGGCCGCGGCGATGGCCGCGGGCCAGTTCAGGTCGGGCCTGCACGTCCGGCTTCACGCCCGCAGTGTCGAGCAGGCCTGGGTTCAGGCGTTCCGGCCGCCACTGGTGGCGCCGCCGCCCCTCGGGTTTCGCGGCGGCCCCGTGCTGACGGACAGCGCCGAGGACCGTCGGCTCCGGCATACCCGTTACGGGCAGCCGGTGGACAGCTTCGACGTGACGGCTGCGATCGGCATGGCGCTCGATGTCGAGGCGACCTATGCGGGGCCGGCGTATCATCATTTCGGCCACATCCTCTCGGAGATGGTCCACCGCATCATTCCCGGGCGGCGCATGTTCGGCTGCGACCGTTGGCTGCTCGTGGGAACCATCGGCGAGCGCCCGCTGACCGGCTTTGCGGAGCTGCCGCAGGTGCAACAGGACATCCTGCACTTTCTCGAACTGCCGCCCGAGCGCGTGCATGTGGCGCATCAGGACATGCGCGTCCGCACGCTGCACGTCGTCGAGGCCGGATCGGATTTCGGCTTCGGCCCGAAGCCGGGGTATCTCCGCGATCTCCGCGCGTTCAGCCTGCCGCGCCTGGATCGGCTGCACGGGGACGAACCCGGTTTTCCCCGCATCTACGTCTCGCGCAGCGGCATCGCGCATGGCGGCAATTTCCTCGGCGAGCGCTATCTGGAGCGGCTTCTTGAAGACGAGGGCTACGCGGTGGTGCAGCCCGAACGGCTGCCTTTCACGCGACAGATGGATCTTTATCGCAAGGCGGAGCTCGTGCTGTTTCCGGAGGGCTCGGCGTGTCATGGCGTCGAGCTGCTCGGCGAGGGCATGATGGGGCGCTGCGTGCTGCTGGTGCGCCGCGAAAACCACCGGCACATCTTCGAGCGTGTGCTGGCGCCGCGCGCTGCCTCCTTTGCGGCGTTCAGCGGAGCGATTCCGCTCGGCACCATCGTCGCGCATCCGGTGGACGGCAGCCCGCTCGATCATCTGGGGGTTGCGCTGTTCGACCTGGAGGCGTTGCAGGAGTTTTTGCGCGCCGAGGGCCTGGCGCGGCTTCCGACGCTGGATCGCCGGAGGTATTTCGAAGCGGCGGCGGCAGATCTCGCCGGTTACGTTCGCCACCACGGCGACGCCGGCAGCGCGCTGCTACCCGGCGCCGTCGCCGCGCTGCATGAGGGCTTTTCCAGGGAAGCGCAGAAGCAGCTGCGCATGTCGGCCGGCGCCGGCTGAGCTGGCTAGCTCACCCGCCCGCTGCGGAAGGCGGCGACGGTGCGCATCACGCCGCGCAGTTCCGCCAGGCCCTTCAGGCGGCCGATGCAGGAATAGCCGGGGTTGAACGGCTTGCCGATGTCCTCGGCCAGCAGGTGGCCGTGGTCGGGGCGCATCGGGATCACCGCGTCCTTGCGCCCGTCGGCGGCGCGGCGGTTCTCCTCGCGCAGCAGCGCGGCGACCACGCCGATCATGTCGGTGTCGCCGTCGAGGTGCTCGGCTTCGTGGAATGAGCCGTCGGGCTCGCGCCTGGTGTTGCGCAGATGCGCGAAATGCGTGCGCGGTCCGAATTGTTGCGCCATCGCGACGAGGTCGTTCGCCGGGTTGGCGCCGAACGAGCCGGTGCAGAGGGTCAGGCCGCTGGCGTGCTCGGGGACCGCGGCGAACAGTGCGTCCACGTCCGCCGCCGTCGACAGTACGCGCGGCAGGCCGAAAATGGGAAAGGCGGGGTCATCCGGGTGGATGCAGAGCAGCGCGCCCTCTTCTTCCGCGATGGGGACGATTTCCTTCAGGAAGGCCACGAGATTGGCGCGCAGGTCGGCGGGCGAAATGGCGCGGTACACGTCGAGCATGCGCTGGAAGCTGGCGCGGTCGTAGACGAATTCGCGGGCGGGGAGCCAGTCGATCAGGATGCGCTCGAGGGCGGCGATGTCGCTTTCGGACATTGCCCTAAAACGCGCTTCGGCGGCGCGGCGGCGCTCCGGCGGATGGTCCTGCTCGGCGCCGGCGCGGCGCAACACGAACAGATCGTAGGCGGCGAAGGTGACGGCGTCGAAGCGCAGCGCGTAGCCGCCGGTGGGCAGGCGATACATCAGGTCGGTGCGCGTCCAGTCGGTGATCGCCATGAAATTATAGCAGATCGTCCGCACGCCGGCGCGCGCGACCGCGCGGATGGATTTCTTGTAGGCGTCGGTTGCCTCGGCGCAGCCGGCCTCGCGCGTCTTGATGTTTTCCGGCACGGCGATGCTTTCGACGACCGACCAGACAAGGCCGGCGCGCTCGATGTCTGCGCGCCGCTTCGCGACCTCCTCCTCCGGCCAGGCGCCGCCGCGATTGCAGTGGTGCAGAGCGGTGACGACGCCGACCGCGCCCGCCTGCTTGATGTGGTCGAGGGTGACGAGGTCGTCCGGACCGAACCAGCGCCAGGTTTCCAGCATTTTTTAAAACCCGACGCGGTCGCCGCCTTTGAGCTTCAGGATTTCGCGGGCCTCCTTTGGCGTGGCGATCTCCAGGCTCAGCTCCTCCAAGATGCGGCGGATTTTCGTGACCTGCTCGGCGTTGGATTTCGCGAACTTGCCGCGGCCGATGTAGAGGCTGTCTTCCAGGCCGACGCGCACGTTGCCGCCGTTGATGCCGGCCATCGTCGTGAAGGCGAGCTGGTGGCGGCCGGCGGCGAGCACCGACCAGACATAGGCGTCACCGAACAGCCGGTCCGCCGTCTCCTTCATGAACATCAGGTTGCGCGGCTCCGCGCCGATGCCGCCGAGGATGCCAAAAATCGTCTGCACGAAGAGCGGCGGTTCAACCAGGCCGCGATCGAGGCAGTGCGCGAGGTTGTAGAGGTGGCCGACATCGTAGCACTCGAATTCGAAGCGCGTGCCGTGCGCGCGCCCCAGCCGCTCGACGATTTTTTCGATGTCGGCAAACGTGTTGCGAAAGATGTGGTCGGTGGTGCGGGCGAGGTAGGGTTGCTCCCACGCGTATTTCCACGTCTTCACGCGGTCGCCGGCCCGAGAAATGTTGAAGTTCATGCTGCCCATGTTCAGGCTGCACATTTCCGGCTTCGCCTGCAATGGTGCCGCGAGCCGGTCGTCCACCGTCATGTTCATGCCGCCGCCGGTGGTGATGTTCACCACCGCTTCGGTGTTCTGCTTGATGATCGGCAGGAAGCGCATGAACACCGCGGGGTCGGGGGTAGGCTCGCCGGTTTCCGGGTTGCGCGCGTGCAGATGGATGATGGCGGCCCCGGCCTCCGCCGCCTCGATGCTGGCGGTGGCGATCTGCTCGGGGGTGATCGGCAGCGCGTCCGACATGCTGGGCGTGTGGATCGCCCCGGTGATGGCGCAGCTGATAATCACTTTGGCCATGGCGCTTTCCCCTTCTCTCGCCCATCCTGCACCGGGCGGTGCGGCAGGGAAAGCGCTGGCGGTACTAAGCGGTGGGCTGAAGCCCACCCTACTTGCTGACTGAAGCCCACCCTACTTGCTGACGCGTTGTCTGGGCTCGGCTATACCGGCCGCAGTCCCCGTAGCTCAGCCGGATAGAGCACAGGATTCCTAATCCTGGGGTCGTGGGTTCGAATCCCGCCGGGGACGCCACGGACGGTGGGGATATGACGACTCCTGACCTGGAAAAATTGCTGCGGCCGCGCTCGATTGCGTTGGTCGGCGCTTCGGCGCGGGAGCATGCGGCGGGGCGGCGCGTGTTGCGCAATCTGCGGAGCGGGCCGTTCCCCGGTCGACTCTATCCCGTCAATCCGCGGTACGAGAGTCTGGATGGGATGCGTTGCTATCCGTCGCTGGCCAGCCTGCCGGAGACGGTGGATGCGGCGTTCATTGCGGTGCCGGCAGAGGAGGCTCTGGCCGTTCTCGAACAGGCGGGCGGGCTCGGCATTCCGGCCGCGCTGATGAACGCGACCGGCTTTGCGGATGCGGGGGCGGACGGTCGGGCGCGGCAGGAGCGCTTGGTGGCGATCGCCGCGCGGTACGGCATGGCGGTCTGCGGACCGAATAATTCCGGTTATATCAATCTCTGGGACAGCGCCTATCCGTCCACGTACTACGCCATGCCACGGCCGGAACCCGGGCCGGTTGCGGTGATCACGCAAAGCGGCTCGGTCGGCATCGCGCTGTCGCAGGACGATCGCCGGCTTGGGCTCGGCTATATCATCACCACGGGCAACGAGGCGGTGCTCGGCGTTGCCGATTATCTGCGCTTCGTCGTGGGCGACGACCGGATCAGGGTCGTCATGATTTTTCTGGAGGTGATCCGTGATTCGCGTGGCTTTGCCGCCGCGGCGGCGGCGGCGCGACGGCGGGGGAAGACCGTCATCGTCGTAAAGGTCGGCAGCAGCGACAGCGGACGCGCGGCGGTTTCGGCGCATAGCGGCGCGCTGGCCGGCGAGGACAGGGTCTGCAACGCCTTCCTGCGCCGGCACGGCATCGTCCGCGCCGCGGACCTTGACGAGATGGTCGAGACGGCCGCGCTGTTCTCGGCTTTTCCCACCCCGGCCGCCGTTCCGCACGTCGTGCCGGTGACACTTTCTGGCGGCGAGGCGGGGCTGATCGCTGATCTCGGCGCCGAAGCGGGGCTCAGCCTGCCGCCGCTGGCGGCGGACACGGCGATGCGGCTGCAGCCGCTGCTGTCGCCGTTTTTCCTGCCGCGCAATCCGCTCGATGCGATGGGGCTCGGCTGGGACCGGACGCGCTTCGGCCAGGTGCTGTCGATCCTGCTGGACGATCCACAGGTCGGCACGGTGGCGATGGCGGCGGATGCGTCGGCCTCGGGACTCGGCGACGCGCTGCTGGTCGGGGAGGCGGCGGAGTGCTGCGCCGGCGTGTCGGTGCCGGCAGACAAACGGATCGTGTTCTTCACGAACACGGCGGCGGGCGGGGTCAATCCGCAGGTCGCTGCAACGCTGGCGGCCGCCGGCATTCCGATGCTCTGCGGCATGCGGGCGGCGATTGGCGCGTTGCGCCATTGGTCGCAGCATCGGCCGCCGGCTCCGCCGCCGGGCGAGGCAGGCGGTGAGGCGAGTTTTGTCGCCGGATTGGCGGGGATGGCAGAAGGCGAGCGGTTCGCGGCGCTGTCGGGCGCGGGCGTGCCGATGGTGCGCGTGCATGAAGCGCGCGGCGAGGATGACGCGGTCGCGGCGGCGGAGTCGTTCGGCTATCCGGTGGTGGTGAAGGGCAGCGCCGCCGATCTGCCGCATAAGAGCGAGCACGAACTGGTTCGGCTCGGGCTTGCCGATAGCGCGGCGGTGCGCGAGGCCTATCGCGCTGTCGCCGCGGCGCTGCGCCGGCACAGCCGGTCGGCGGATGCGGCGGTGATCGTGCAGCCGATGATCGCGGGCGGCGTGGAACTGATCGTCGGCTTGCGCAACGACCCCTCCTTCGGTCCGGTGATCGTGGCGGGGCTTGGCGGGATTCTCACCGAAATCCTCGACGAGGCGAGCGTGCGGCTGGCGCCGGTGGATGCGGCGGAGGCGCGCGACATGCTCGCGGAGACGCGGGCGGCGGCCATTCTTGCGGGGGTCCGCGGACGCGGGCCGTTCGACCTGGATGTCGCGGCGGAGGCGATCGCGGCGCTGTCGCGGCTGCATGCCGGCATGGGGCAGGCGCTCGCCGCCGTGGAAATCAATCCGTTGATCGTGCGCGAGCGGGGCAGGGGCGCGGTCGGCGTCGATCTGCTGGTCGAGCCGCTTTCCCGACCGGACACGAAGCAGGAGGACAGATGAGCTACGAGGCGATCACCTACGACTTCGATGAGCGCGTCGCCGTCCTGACGTTCAACCGTCCGGACAAGCTGAACGCGTTCAACCAGACGATGAAAAATGAGGTGCGCGACGCTATCGCGGCGTTTTCGGCGGACGAGGAGCGGCGCGTGCTGGTGATCACCGGCGCCGGCGGACGCGCGTTTTCCGCCGGATACGATCTGAAGGAAGCGGGCGGACAGGCGCGCACCGATCTCAGCGTCTGGCGGGCGCGGATGGCGGACGACTTTTCGTTCACGCGCGCGCCGTGGGATTGCGGCAAGCCGGTGATCGCGATGATCGAGGGGCACTGCCTGGCGGGCGCGCTCGAATTCGCGCAGATGTGTGACATCCGTTATTGCTCCGAGGGGTCCACCTTCGGCGTGGTCGAGACGCGGTTCTCGGCCGGCGTGGTCACGTTGGCGATGCCGTGGATTATCGGCGCGCGCGCCCGCGAGATGATCCTTTCGGGCGATACGATCGGCGCCGAGGAGGCGCGGCAGATCGGCCTGGTCAATCGCGTCTTTGCGAAGTCGGAGCTGCGGGCCGAGACGATGAAACGCGCCAAGCGCATGTCGCAGGTCGCGATGGCCTGCCTGCAATGGAACAAGCGGGCGATCAACCAGACTTATGAGACGATGGGGTTCAGCACCGCGATGCAGTACGGTGTGGAAGCCTGCACCATCCTCGATTCCACCGTGACCCCGGAATACCAGGAGTTTTCCAACCGGCGGCGCGACGAGGGGCTCGCCGCGGCGATCAGGTGGCGGGACGAGCAGTTCCGCCGCTACGAGTAATCCCGACGGCTGCCGTCAGGACAGAAGCCATGTCTTGAAGCGGGCGGTCAGCTCGGCGAAGCGGCCGGGTTCGCCCCACCATGCCGAGTTGACCGTCAGGTTCCTGGGATTCTTGGGATCCGGGACCCAGTTCTTCTTGACGTCGGGGGACACCAACTCCATGCCGGCGACGGTCACCGGCATATAGGCGATCTTCTCGCAGAACGCCGCCTGGCGATCGGGCCGCATCATGAAGTTCAGCAGCTTCATCGTGCTCGCGGCGTTTTTGGCACCCTTTGGCACGCAAAAGCTGTTCAGGAAGATCAGCACCTGGTCCATCGAGTAGCCGAGCTTCGCGCCGGCATTGTCGGCGGCGAATACGCGGCCGTTGAACGTGTAGCTGAAATCGACTTCGTGGGTCTGCACGAGTTCCAGGGATTGCGGCGCGGTGTCGATCCACTTGGCGACATGCGGCTTGATCTCGTCGAGGATCTTGAAGGCGCGATCGACGTCGATCGGATAGACGTCCTTGGGCGGGGTTCCGGCCGCCAGCATCGCGATCTCGAGCGTGTCGTTCGGGCGCGACCGCAGGCCGCGCAGGCCCGGAAAATTTTTTACGTCCCAGAATTCCGGCCATGTCGAGGGATGCCGGCCGCCGGGCTGACGCGTCGTATCGTAGGCAATGCCGCCGGTATAGGTGAACACCGACACCGAATAGGTCTGCTTGGCGTCGGGATAGAGCACGTCCTGCACGTTGACGACGCCGTAGTCGATCGGCTGCAGCAGGCCGTTATGCGCGGCGGTCAGCACCTCGGTCGGCAGCAACTCGACCATGTCCCATTCGACGTTGCCCGCCATCACCTCGGCCTTGAGCTTGGCGAGGTCGGCGGCGCCGGTCATCACAACCTCGATGCCGGTTTCCTTGGCGAACGGCTTCATGAACACGTCGTCCAGGGCGTCGGCGTAGCTGCCGCCGTAGGTCGCCAGAAAAATCCTGCCCGCCGCGCGGGCCTTGCCGGAGACCAGGATCAGGGGCCCGCTCGCGGCCGAGGCCGCAGCGATGCGGGCGGTGGCGCCGAGCACGCCACGTCGCGTGACGGCGTCCGGCATCGTTGCACTCGTATGCCGAGAGCGCGCATCCCAGTAATTCACGCCAGCCTCCCCGTGACACAGTGAATGCCGGTACGGATATACCCGTTCCGGCGCCGGACCGACAGGTTTCGCGCGCTCGGCTCGATTCGTGGCGGCCGGCCGGGATGGCCTGACGCCCAGAGCTTGGCGGGTGTTCCCGACCTATTCGGGTGCGTCCGCGGGAGGAGGCGTCTATGCATCTCTCGTCATGCCCCGGTTTATCCCAAAACGCGCGCTGCAATGGCTCGCTGGCATTGTCGGTGGGCTGGTGCTGCTGCCGGTTCTCCTGGTCGGGCTGGTGCTGGTGGTGCTGAACGTGCCGCCGGGGCAGCGGACGGCGGAAAATCTGGTTGGCGAAGCTCGATGGGCCCTGGAATGCAGCCGGCGTCACGCTCGCTCTCTCCGCTGGGCCGGCCCGCGCCGACGCGCCTGGCCGGGTAGTGCGTGGCGCCATAATGCCGGGGCGATGCAGGCCGCGTGAAAGGATCACCGACTTCGAAGCGAGAGGCAGAAATGGGGCTCATTCTAAATCTCGTCCTCCAGGCGATCGTCTGGTTCGGCTTCATGGGCGTGATCATCTTCGGCGCTGCACGGACACTCAGCTACGCCGGCGGATGGCTCTATCTCGGTGAAATGGTCGCCATCTCAGTCCTCTTCGGGTTGCACATGGTGCGCGTCGATCCCGGCCTGCTTAAAGAGCGCCTGAAGGGGCCCGTGCAGAAGGATCAGCCGCTCGCGGACAAGCTGGTCCTCATCCCTATCCTGTTCCTCATGTTCGGAGGGATGGGTTTCATGGCGGCGGACGCCGCGCGCTGGCACTGGTCAATGATGCCGCCTTCCGTGCAGTGGGGGGGATGCGGCCTCCTCCTCGCAGCGATCGTGTTCACGTATTGGACCATGCGCACAAACAGCTTCGCGGCGCCGGTGGTTAAAATACAAAAGGAGCGCGGGCAGGTGGTCATCACGACGGGGCCTTACGCCATCGTCCGCCATCCACTCTATTTCGGCGCGCTCGTTTATATCGCCGGCACCTCGCTCGTGCTCGGCTCGTGGTGGGGGCTTGCGACGGTCCCCATCCTGGCCCTCTTATTCGGGATCCGAATCGGCATCGAGGAAAAGGCGCTGCGCACAGGTCTCGACGGCTATGACAATTATGCGCGCCGGATCCGCTGGCGTTTGATTCCGCTCATCTGGTGACACGGCGTACCCGCAGCGGCGTGGCGGCAACCCAGAATTCGCAGCACCTATCAACTGCCATCGACCAACAACAATTCCTCTCAAACACTGCGCTATGCACGGTACTGACCGTATTCCCCTCCTCCCACTCGATTGCGACGCCGTCCACGTCGCCGGTATCGTCAGCTACTGGATATGAGTCCCAACCCTAGCTAAGGAAAAGGCCCGGACTCAGAGCTCACGCATTCGCCATGACTCGCCCGACGCCAAAACACATCCTGAAATGGCTCGCCGGCATTGTCGGTGCGCTGGTGCTGCTGCCGATTCTCCTGGTCGGACTGGTGCTGGTGGTGCTGAACCTGCCGCCCGGACAGCGGCTGGCGGAGGGTCTGGTCGGTCGATTCACCGGGGGGCAGGTGGTGGTGGTTGGGCTGTCCGGCTGGTTCCCGGACGCGCCGCGCATCGCGCATCTGGAAATCCGTGATTCCGGTGGAGCCTGGCTGACGATCGATGACCTGGCGCTGGATTGGTCGGCGCTGCGGCTGGTCGGGGGTGACGCGGCGATCCGGCGGCTCGCGGTCGCGCGCGTCGCCGTTGCGCGCCTGCCGGAATCACACCCGTCGCCGGGCCCGGCGCACCCGCAACAAAAATCTTCCGGGTTGCCGGTGCGGGTGGATGTGGATGCGCTTCGCATCGGGCGGCTCGATCTCGGCGCGCCGGTTGCCGGCACGGCCGCCTCGGTCAGCATAGAGGGCGACGCGCATCTCGCTTCGCTGACGCAAGGCGAGGCCGACGTCACGATCCAGCGGCTGGACGGCGCCGGCCGCTACACGCTGAGCGGCCGCGTCGACGCCGCCCGGGTGAGTGCTGCGATCGCGGCGCAGGAGCCGGCGCACGGCATGGTCGCGAGCCTCGCCCGCCTGCCCGATCTCGGCGCCCTCGATCTGCAGGCGAAGCTGGACGGCCCGTGGAACGCCGCCGGCGTGACGCTCGCGCTGGTCGCCGGGGCGGCCCGCGCCGACGCGCGCGGACGCATCGACGTCACGGACCAGACCGCGGACCTGGACGTGATGGCGAGCGCCCCGGCGATGACGCCGGCGCCGGACGTCTCCTGGCAGGGCATCGCGCTGGATGCGCACGTGCACGGGCCGTTCACCCGCCCGGCTGCCAAGGGGACGCTGCGGGTGGACGCGCTCGCGGCGGCGGGAGCGGGGGTGCGGCAGCTCGCCGCCGACATCGCGGGCGATGCCGGCCGCGTCACGCTGCACGCCGAGGCGCAGGGCCTGCGCCTGCCCGGCCCGAAGCCCGACCTGCTGGAGGCGGCGCCGCTGGTGCTGCAAGCGGACGCCCGGCTGGACGCGCCGACCCGGCCGGTCAGCTTCACCATCACCCATCCGCTGCTCGCCGTGCAGGGATCGGCGCAGACCGCCGGGGCCATGCAGGGCGAGGTGGCGCTGCGTCTGCCGGATCTCTCCCCCTACGCCGCGATCGGCGGGTTCGATCTGCACGGCGGCACGGCGCTGACGATCAAGGCGGCGATGCAGGGCGCGGTCACGCAGGCGACGATCGACGGCACGCTCGACGTCACCGGCGGTATGGCGCCGATCCCCGGCCTGCTCGGCCACGCGACGCTCGGCGTCTCCGCGGCGCTGCGCGGCCCGGACGTCACGCTGTCCCGCCTGGCGCTGGACGGCCGCACCCTGCACTTGGCGGCCAACGGTGGGCTCGCCGCGGGCCGCATCGACCTCGACTGGAGCTTGGCGCTGGCCGATCTGCGGGTGCTGGCGCCGAGCCTGGCGGGGACGCTTGACGCGAAGGGGCGGGTGGCCGGTCCGCGCGAAGACTTCAGCGCCTCGGCCGACATCACCGGCGAGGTGGCGGCGCAGGGCCTGCCGCGCGGACCGATCAAGGTGGCGCTGCAGGCGTCCGGCCTGCCCGGCGCACCGGCGGGCCGGGTCACCGCGACCGGGGCGCTGGACCGCGCGCCGCTGGCGCTGGTCGCCGCGGCGCAGCGCGCGGCCGACGGCACGCTGGCCGTCACGCTCGACCGCGCCGACTGGAAGAGCGCGCACGCCGAGGGCCGCTTCACCCTCGCCGCGGGCGCCACACTGCCGCAGGGCCGGCTCGCGCTGCGCATGACCCGGCTCGACGATCTCCAGCCGCTGCTCGGCCGCCCGCTCGCCGGCAGCGTCGAGGCCGGCGTCGATCTGCCCGCGTCCGGCCGGGTCCGGCTGACCGTGCAGGCGACCGGCGCCGGCCTGCCGGGCACCGCGCAGGTCGGCCGCGCCAGCCTCACCGCCGACATCGCCGACCCGACCACGCACCCCCTGGTCGATGCCCGGCTGACCGCCGACGGGATCGCGGCGGGAGGCATCACCGGCAGCGCCCAGCTCGAGGCGCGCGGACCGCAGCAGGCGCTGGCGCTGAAGCTCACTGCCGCGCTGCAGAACGTCCAGGGCACGGATGCGCAGGTCGCGACCGCCGCGACGCTCGACGTGCCGGCGAAGACCCTCGCCTTGGGCGCGGTGCAGGCGAGCTGGAAGACCGCGACGCTGCGCCTGCTCGCGCCGGCGCGCCTGACGTTCGGCAACGGCGTCGCGGTGGATCGTCTGCGGCTCGGCCTGAACCAGGCGGTGCTGGAGGTGTCCGGGCAGGCGACGCCCACGCTCAACCTCACGGCGAGCGTGCGCAACGTGACGCCGGACCTCGCGAAGATCGTCGATCCGGCGCTCGACGCCGCGGGGTTGGTGCAGGCCGACGCCCACCTGACGGGCACGCCGGCGCGCCCGGCGGGCACGGTCCGGCTGACCGCGACCGGCCTGCACATGCGCCAGGGCCCCGGCCGCGCGCTGCCGCCCGCCGACCTGGCCGTCAGCGCCACGCTCGGCGGCACGGGAACGCGCATCGATGCGCGGCTGAACGCCGGGGCGAGCACGCACCTGACCGTCACCGGCGCCGCCCCGCTCGGCGCCGGGCCGCTCGACCTGCGCGCCGGCGGCGCAGTCGATCTCGCGCTGCTGAACCCGATCCTGACGGCGCAGGGCCGGCGGGTGCTCGGCCAGGTCACGCTCGATGCGACGGTCGCCGGCAGCACCGCCGCCCCGCGCATCGCCGGCACCATGCAGCTGGCGAACGGAGAAGTGCAGGATTTCGCCCAGGGCGTGCACCTCACCGCCATGCAGGCGACGCTCGCGGCAAGCGGCGACACCCTGCGCATCAGCCGCTTCGTCGCGACCGCCGGCCCCGGCACGATCGGCGCCTCCGGCAGCATCGGCGTGCTGGCCCCGGGCATGCCCGTCGACGTCGCCGTGACGGCGCGCAACGCCCGGCCGCTCGCCAGCGACCTGCTGACGGCACTGATTGACATGAACCTGACCGTGCGCGGCCAGGCGCTAGGCCAGCTGGCCGCAGCCGGCAGCGTGCTGATCCATCGCGCCGACATCCAGGTGCCGGAGACCATGCCGGTCAGCGTCGCCGTGCTGGACGTGCGCCTGCCCGGCCAGAAGCCGCCGCCGCCGCCCGCGCCGGGGCCGGACATCGCGCTCGACCTCACGCTCGCCGCGCCGCAGGGCGTGTTCGTGCGCGGCCGTGGCCTGGATGCCGAGCTTGGCGGCACCATGCGCGTTCGCGGCACGGCGGCGCATCCGCTGCCGAGCGGCGGCTTTCAGATGCGCCGCGGCACGTTCAGCCTGGCCGGCACGACCCTGACTTTTTCCACCGGCGAGGTGACGTTCAACGGCGCGAGCCGGATCGATCCCACCTTGCACTTCGTCGCGGTCAGCACGAGCGGTGGGGTGACGGCCACCTTGACGGTAGGCGGCTATGCCAGCCATCCGACGATCACGCTCAGCAGCGTGCCCGACCTGCCGCAGGACGAGGTGCTGGCGCATCTGCTGTTCAACCAGAGTGCCGCGAGCCTCAGCCCGTTCCAGTACGCCGAAATCGCCGCCGCGCTGGCGCAGATGACCGGGGTGACCGGCGGGGGTGATCCGCTGGCCGGCCTGCGCAAGGGGCTCGGCCTCGACCGGCTGACGGTCGGCAGCGGCGCCAATCCGCTGCTCCCCGGCCAGACCGCCAACGAGCAGAGCACGGCCAAGAGCGCGCCGGCGGTGGAGGCCGGGCGCTACATCGCGCAGGGCGTGTATGTCGGCGCCAAGCAGGGCACCTCCGGCGCCGAGACGCAGGCGACCGTGCAGATCGACATCACCAAGGGGCTGAAGCTGGAGACCGACGTCGGTTCCGGCAGCGGGGCCAACAATGTCGGGCTGACCTACCAGTTCGAATATTGAGCCCGCTCCGCCCCAGGCCCCGGAAACGGATGGGCCTGGGGCATTGCCCCGGCGGGGTCCAGGGGCGGCGCCCCTGGACTTCCTTTTCCGTCAGCGGCGTCCGCTCAGGGCGGCAGAAGTCCGCTGTTGTGGGCCTGGGTCTCGACCTGCGAGACGGCGT
>JAFAYA010000038.1 GCA_019240635.1 Acidisphaera sp.
CGAGGGCATGGACGGCATCTCCACCCGCTTCGCCTTCAAGGTGCTGTCGGCGACCTTCAACTACGACACTCACGAGGTGGGTGCCGACGCCATGCACCTGATGTACATGCTGGAGCAGGCGATACGGCGCGAGCAGTTCGGCCAGGATACCGAGCGGCGCTACCTCGAGTTCATCAAGGCCGAGCTGGCGCCGCGCTACGCCGAGCTGATCGGCAACGAGATCCAGAAGGCCTACCTGGAATCCTATAACGACTACGGCCAGAACCTGTTCGACCGCTACGTCGACTACGCCGACAGCTGGATCGAGCACCAGGACTTCAAGGACCCCGATACCGGGCAGCTGATGGACCGCGAGCTGCTCAACCAGGAGCTGACGAAGATCGAGAAGCCCGCGGGCATCGTGAACCCAAAAGACTTCCGCAACGAGATCGTCAAGTTCGCGCTGCGCGCGCGGGCCGGCAATTCCGGGCGCAACCCGTCCTGGACGTCCTATGAGAAGATCCGCGAGGTGATCGAGCGGCGGATGTTCAGCCAGGTGGAGGACCTGCTGCCGGTGATCAGCTTCGGCTCCAAGAAGGAGCAGGAGACCGAGAAGAAGCACAGCGAGTTCGTGCAACGCATGATGTCCCGGGGCTATACCGAGCGCCAGGTCCGCCGGCTGGTGGAGTGGTACATGCGCGCCAAGCAGGCCGGCTGACCCAGGACCAGGCGCAAGGCTCGGGCAGGAGCGGGGCTTGAACATCGTCGACCGGCGGCTCAACCCGCGCGGGAAGAGCCTGGCGAACCGCCAGCGCTTCATCCGCCGGGCGCGCTCGCAGATCATGGACGCGGTGCGTCGCGCCTCGGCGCGGCATGGCGTCACCGATATCGGCGGCGGCGAGAAGGTCGGCATCCCCGCCGACGGGCTGCGCGAGCCACAGCTTCGCCACGCGTCGAGTGGCGGGCGGCGCATCTATCTGGCGCCGGGCAACAAGGAGTTCGTCGAGGGCGACCGGATTCCCCGGCCGCCCGGCGGCGCCGGCGGGGGCGGCAGCAACGCCTCGGCCGGCGGCGAGGGCCAGGATTCATTCCAGTTCGTGCTGTCGCGGGAGGAGTTCCTCGACCTCTTCCTCGACGACCTCGAACTGCCGGACATGCTGCGCAAGCAGCTGAAGCTGACCGACACGACGCGCCCGGTGCGCGCCGGCTTCTCGGTCTCCGGAGTCGCCACCAACCTCAACCTCGTACGCACCATGCGCAACAGCCTGGCGCGGCGCATGGCGCTGAAGCGCCCGAGCAACGCCGAGCTGGCGGCGCGCGAGGCGGAGATCGCCCGGCTGTTCGAGGAATCCGGCGAGGAGAGCGAGGAGCACGCGCGGCTGACCGAGGAGCTGCGCCACAGGCTGTACCGCCGCAGCCGCATCCCCTTCGTCGATCCCGTCGATGTCCGCTACAACCGTTTCCGGCCGGAGCCGCAGCCCGCGGCGATGGCGGTCATGTTCTGCCTGATGGACGTGTCGGGCTCGATGACCGAGCACATGAAGGATCTCGCCAAGCGGTTCTTCAAGCTGCTCTACCTGTTTCTCACCCGCCGCTACCGCCACGTCGACATCGTGTTCATCCGCCACACCCATCTGGCGCGCGAGGTGGACGAGGAGACGTTCTTCACCAGCCCGGAATCCGGCGGCACCATCGTCTCGACGGCGTTCGAGGAGATGCAGCGCGTGCTGCTGGAGCGCTATCCGCCGCACAACTGGAACGTGTACGCGGCGCAGGCCTCGGACGGGGACAACATGCCGGCGGACAACGCAAAGGCCTCGGCGTTGCTGCAGCGGGTGATCCTGCCGGCCTGCCAGTATTTCGCCTATCTGGAAGTCGGCGCCGAGCACCGCGAGCAGACCACCTCGACCGAGCTGTGGCGCGCCTATCGCAACATCGCGCAGGCCGGCTTTCCGATCGCGATGCGCAAGGTGAACCACCGCAGCCAGATCTATCCGGTGTTCCGCGACCTGTTCGCCCGCGACCGCGCGACGCGCGAGGCCGATGACGTGAAGGCGGGGGCGTGAGCGCGCTGCTCGACGTGCCGGTGCGCGGCGGCGCGGACTGGGATTTCGACGCGCTGCGCGTCGCCTACGACCGGTGCGCCGACATCGCCTTTGGCGAGCTGGGGCTCGACACCTATCGCACGCAGATCGAGGTGATCACCAGCGAGCAGATGCTCGACGCCTATTCCTCGATCGGCATGCCGCTGATGTACCGGCACTGGTCGTTCGGCAAGCATTTCGCGCGCGACGAAGCCTATTACCGTCACGGGCTCCGCAGCCTGGCCTACGAGATCGTCATCAACTCCAATCCCTGCATCTGCTACGTCATGGAAGAGAACACCATGGCGATGCAGACCCTGGTGATCGCGCACGCCGCCTTCGGCCACAATCACTTCTTCAAGAACAACAACCTGTTCGTCCAGTGGACGGACGCCGGCAGCATCCTCGACTACATGGAGTTCGCGAAGAAGTTCATCGTCCGCTGCGAGGACAAGTACGGCGAGACGGCGGTGGAGCGGGTGCTGGACGCGGCGCACGCGCTGATGACGCACGGCGTCTCCCGCTATCGCCGCCGCCGCGCCCCGGACCTGCACGACGAGGAGGCGCGCGCCGCCGAGCGGCGGGCCGAGGCGCAGCGCACCTATAACGACCTCTGGCGCACGGTGCCCGGCAAGCCCACCGGAGCGAGCCAGCCGAACGCCGAGGCGGAGCGCAAGAAGAAGCTTGCCCTTCCCGAGGAGAACATCCTCTACTTTCTCGAGAAGAAGGCGCCGCTGCTCAAACCCTGGCAGCGCGAGGTGCTGCGCATCGTGCGGCACGTCGCGCAGTATTTCTATCCGCAGAAGCAGACAAGGGTGATGAACGAAGGCTGCGCCACCTTCGTGCACTACCACATCATCAATCGGCTGCACGAGCAGGGCTTCCTGAACGACGGCGCGATGATGGAGCTGCTGACCTCGCACACCAGCGTGGTGTTCCAGCCGGATTTCGACGATCCGCGCTTCTCCGGCCTCAATCCGTACGCGGTCGGCTTCGGCATGATGCAGGACATCGCGCGCGTCTGCTCGGCGCCGACCGACGAGGACCGCGCGTGGTTCCCCGACATCGCCGGCAACGGCGATCCGTTCGGCACGTTGCGCTCGGCCTGGGCCGGCTATCGCGACGAGAGCTTCATCCGCCAGTTCCTCAGCCCGGCGCTGATCCGCCGGATGCGCCTGTTCAGCGTGTTCGACGACAGCGGCCCCGAACTCGAGGTGAAGGCGATCCATAACGAGCGCGGCTACCTCGCGGTGCGCACCGCGCTCGCCGACATGTTCGACGTGGTGCAGCACGAGCCGGAGATCGAGATCGTCGACGTCGACCTGATCGGCGATCGCTGCCTGATGCTGCAGCACCGCGTGCACAACAGCGTGCTGCTCGAGGAGACCGACACGGCGATGGTGATGCAGCACATCGCCGATCTCTGGGGGTATGAGGTGAAGATGCTGGAGGTGGACGCGGTCAGCGAAGCGGTGCTGAAGCGCCACGCGGCGGGGCCGCGGCGCTGAAGAAGAAAGGCAGGCCAGGGCTCCGCCCTGGACCCCGCTGGGGCAATGCCCCTGGCCCCTCGACTCATCCGCCCCGCAGCTTGACCATCGACATCGCGTAGAACAGCAGCGCCAGCGCCAGGAGTGCCGAGAACAGCAGCAGGTTGCGGCCGCGCCGGCGACGGCGCAAATCCTCCGACTGCTCGCGGGTGAGCGGGGGCGGCGGCTGCACGCTCAGCCGTAAAGCCGATCGACGGCGAGCGCCGCGAACAACAGGAACAGATAGACGATCGAGAAGCGGAACGCCGCTTTCGCCGGCGCGTCGCCCGTCAGGCTGACCCCGCGCGCGTCCTGGCGGTCGCGCAGCACGCGCCAGGCGGCGAGCAGGAAGCCGAGGCCGAGCGCCGCAGCGGCGCCGCCGTACACCACGCCGGCCTCGCCGAGCGCCCACGGCAGCAGCGAGAGCGGCACCAGCAGCAGCGTGTAAAGCAGGATGCGCCGGCGGGTGGCTCGCGCGCCAGCGACGACCGGCAGCATCGGTATCCCGGCACGGGCGTAGTCGCCGTCCGCCCAGAGCGCCAGGCACCAGAAATGCGGGGGTGTCCACAGGAAGATGATGGCGAACAGCAGCAGCGGCAGCGGCTGCACGCCGCCGGTCACCGCCGCCCAGCCGATCAGCGGGGGAAACGCCCCCGCCGCGCCGCCGATCACGATGTTCTCGGGCGTGCGCCGCTTCAGCCACATCGTATAGACGAACACATAAAAGGCGATGGAGGCGGCGAGCAGCACGGCAGCGACGAGATTCGTCGCCAGTGCCATGACCAGCACCGACCCGGCGGCGAGCACGATGCCGAAGCCCAGCGCTTCCGCGGGCTCGATCCGCCCGGCCGGGATCGGCCGGCGACAGGTGCGGCGCATCACCGCGTCGATGTCGCGGTCGTACCACATGTTGATCGCGCCGGCGGCGCCGGCCGCGACGGCGATGCAGACGATCGCGGCGACCGCCAGCACGGGGTGCAGGCGCCCGGGGGCCACCAGAAGCCCGACCAGGCCGGTGAACACCACCAGCGTCATCACCCGCGGCTTGAGCAGCGCCAGCCAGTCGCCGGCGCTGGCCGCCGACAGCGCCGCGCCGGCGGAGGCGGAGGTGGGCTCGGCCATCAGCGCACGCGCGGCAGTTCCTCGAAGGTGTGGAAGGGCGGCGGCGAGGTGACCGACCATTCGAGCGTCGTCGCCCCCTCGCCCCAGTAGTTGGCCGGCAGGCGCTCGCGCGAGGTGAAGGTGCGGAACACCACGTACAGGAACACGAGCACCGAGGCGCCCGAAATATAGGCGCCGAGCGAGGAGACGAGGTTCCAGCCGGCGAAGGCGTCCGGGTAGTCCGGATAGCGGCGCGGCATGCCGGCGAGACCGAGGAAGTGCTGGGGAAAGAAGGTCACGTTGACGCCGATGAACGTCATCCAGAAATGCACCTTGCCCCAGAACTCCGGGTACGGCTTCCCGGTCATCTTGCCGATCCAGTAATAGAAGCCGGCGAAGATCGCGAACACCGCGCCGAGCGACAGCACGTAGTGGAAGTGCGCGATGACGTAATACGTATTGTGCAGGACCTGATCGATGCCGGCGTTCGACAGCACGATGCCGGTGACGCCGCCGAGCGTGAACAGGAAGATGAAGCCGCACGCCCACAGCATGGGCGTCTTCAGCTCGATCGAGCCGCCCCACATCGTCGCGATCCAGGAGAAGATCTTTATCCCCGTCGGCACCGCGATGATCATGGTCGCGGCCATGAAGTAGGCGCGCGTGTCGACATCGATGCCGGAGACGAACATGTGGTGCGCCCACACCACGAAGCCGACCACGCCGATCGCCACCATCGCATAGGCCATGCCGAGATAGCCGAACACCGGCTTGCGGCTGAAGGTGGAGACGATGTGGCTGACGATGCCGAAGCCCGGCAGGATCATGATGTAGACTTCGGGGTGGCCGAAGAACCAGAACAGGTGCTGGAACAGCACGGGGTCGCCGCCGCCCTGCGGGTCGAAGAAGGCGGTGCCGAAGTTGCGGTCGGTGATCACCATGGTGATCGCGCCGGCCAGCACCGGGATCGCCAGCAGCAGCAGGAAGGACGTGACGAGCTGCGACCAGACGAACAGCGGCATCTTGTGCAGCGTCATGCCCGGCGCGCGCATGTTGAAGATAGTCGTGATGAAGTTGATCGAGGCGAGCAGCGAGGAGATGCCGGCCAGATGGAGCGCGAACAGCGTGCAGTCCATGCCCGGCCCGGGCTCGTACTGGCTGAGTGAAAGCGGCGGGTAGAGCGTCCAGCCGGTGCCGGATTCGCCGAGGATCAGGCCGGTGCAGACCAGGCAGAAGGCCGGCACCAGGAACCAGAAGCTGATGTTGTTCAGCCGCGGGAAGGCCATGTCCGGCGCGCCGATCATCATCGGGATGAACCAGTTGCCGAAGCCGCCGATCAGCGCCGGCATGACCACGAAGAAGATCATGATCAGGCCATGCGCCGTGACGATGGTGTTCCACCACTGGCCGTTCTCAACCAAGTGCTGCCCGGGAAACATGAGCTGGGCGCGCATGACCATGGACAGGCCGGCGCCGAGGAACGAGGCGATCACCGAGAACGTCAGGTAGAGCGTGCCGATGTCCTTGTGGTTGGTGCTGAACAGCCAGCGCGCGACGAAGCCGGGGGCATGGTGCTCCCCGTGATCGGCCCCAGGGTGGGCATCGTCATGGGTGGTGACGCTCATCGCTTCGTGCTCCTCGGGGCGCGCGGCCCCACGCTCAGTCCGGGCGGTCAGTGCTGGGCCGCGGCGAGATCGATGCGGCCGGGCTGTCCGGCCGGCGTATCGGCCTGCGAGAACTTGGTCTTCGCCTGGGCGAGCCAGGCGGTGAACTCCTCCGGCGTGACGGCCTGCACGGAGATCGGCATCTGGCTGTGATTGGTGCCGCAGACCTGGTTGCACTCGCCGTAGTAGGTGCCGGGCTTGCTGATCTCCACCCAGGTCTCGATGGTGCGGCCGGGCATCGCGTAGCGCTGCACGCCGAGGCTCGGGATGAAGAAGCTGTGGATCACGTCGGCGCTGGTGGCGAGGATACGGATGCGCTTGCCGGCCGGCAGCACCAGCTGGTTGTCCACGTCGAGCAGGCGGAGCTGGCCGGGCTGCAGCTTGTCCTGCGGCAGGATGTAGCTCTCGAAGTGCAGTCCGTTCTGGTCGGGGTACGTGTATTCCCAGTACCACTGATGGCCGGTCACCTTGACGGTGAGGTCGGGCTCGTGCGTGCGGTCCTCATAGTAGACGAGGCGAAACGAGGGGATCGCGATGATGACCAGCACGAGGGCGGGGATCAGCGTCCATGCGACTTCCAGCCAGGTGTGATGGCTGATGCGGCTGGGCACGGCGTTGCGGCGGTGATCGTAGCGGTAGAGGACCCAGACCAGCAGGGCGGCGACGAAGACCGTGATGATGGTGATGATCCAGAGCACGAGATCGTGCAGCCAGATGATCTCCTGCTTGATCGGACTGAAGGCCGGCTGCATGCCGACCTCCCAGGGGCGCGGCTGCTGGGCCATGGCGGGGCCGGCGGCGAGGCCGGCGAGCAGCAGGCAGGCGAGAGCGGCGTAACGCCGCCGGAGAGGGTGCATCGGCCGGTCCATTGTCCGGGTTGTCGTCATCCGCTTTTGCGGGCCGGGCCGTGGCGGTCCGGCCGTGCAGATGCTGGGCTACAACGCCCCCCGGCGCAGATCAAGGTGGCGCGGCATCACGCGGCGGCAAAGGTCCGGGAACATCGGGTCATCCGCGCGGTGACCTGCGGGAGGCCGGGGTACCCGGACGGTCAGTTCGCCAGCCGCACCAGCGTGAACAGGCCGAACGGCGGCACGGCGGTCGCGTGCGCGTGCGCGCGATCCTCGGGCGCGAACAGCGCGTCCATCGCGAAGTCGGGGTGCCAGCCCAGCGCGCGCGAGGCGGGCGCGAGAGCGCGCTCGGCCCACCAGCGCGGGCCGCGTTCGGCGGCGAAGTGGTTGACCAGCAGGATGTGGCCGCCCGGGCGCACCACTCGGCGCATCTCCGCCAGCAGTCGGCGCGGATGCGGCACCACGGAGGCGACGAACATGGCGACGGCGATGTCGAACGCCGCGTCGGCGAAGCAGGTCGCCTCGGCGTCCATCACCTGCAGCGCCTCGACGTGGCCGAGCGACTGCTCGGCGACGCGCTCGCGGGCGCGGGCGAGCATCTCGTCGGAGAGGTCGATGCCGGTGATGCGCTTGGCGCGGCTGTAGTGCGGCAAGGCCAGGCCGGTGCCGACGCCGACCTCCAGCACGCGCGCTCCGGGCAGCGCGTTCACCGCGACGACGGCGCGACGGCGGCCGAACGCCGACACGCCGCCGAACACCGCGTCGTAGACGCCGGCCCAGCGGCGATAGGCGGCGCGCACGGCGTCGGCGTCCAGCGCCGACCGCGGCTCGGTGCGCGATTGTAACGCGTGACTCATCGGCGCTGGGTAGACAAGCCCGACGCGCGGTGCAAGTGGCGGGCGAGTACCGGCCGGTCCGGACGGCGCATTTTGACGGCGGACTATGCCCGGGCGGACACGCCCGCCCGCCGCGGCCCGCTCGGGCGCGGTCGCATCGGCGCGGCGGTGCGGCCGGTCAGTCGGCCTTGGAGAGGTTCACGGCGGCGGCGCGGCCATTCTGCTGCTGCTCGATGTCGAAGCCGAGCTTCTGGCCTTCGTTGAGGCTGCGCAGGCCGGCCTTTTGCACGGCGCTGATATGGACGAACACGTCCTTGCCGCCGCTTTCCGGGGCGATGAAGCCGTAGCCCTTTGTCGGATTGAACCACTTCACGGTGCCCTTGGACATCGACGCGCCGCCTTTCTCGCTGCGGGCACGACGGCCGCATCCGTCCGCGCCCTGATGACGAGAGCGCCCGGCAAACCGATGGCACGGTCACGGGGCGCCCCTTCCCGCGGCGGCGGTCCGATGCCTTTCACGCGGCCAGTACCGCCACCATGGAAACGATACGCCGCCGGGTCTAACCCCGCAACCGCGAAGCGATCGGGGTACGCAACGGTCAGGCCGGCGAGCCTGCCGGCGCGGCGGTCGCTCGTGCGGGCCTCAGGCCGCGTCTTCGCGGCGGTCGCGGACGCGGACATAGGCGAGCTGGGCGTGCTCGCCGCAGTATGGCTTGCCCGGCAGGGCTTCGGCGTCGCAGAAGCGGAAACTCGGCGTGCCGGGCTCGCCGATCGGCCAGCAGCAGGGCAGCGCGCGCAGGCCCGGCCGCGGCGGCTTGGCGGCCACCGGCGGCGGACGCACCGCCATCACCGGCATGGATGGGGGCGCCTCGACCGGGCGCGGCAGGGCGACCGGGGCCGCCAGGCCGGCGAGCGGCGGCAGGGTCGGGCCGATCACCCGCCGCGGCGCCGGCGGCCGCAGCCCCCGCCGCTCCGAGCCGTCGCGCCGAATCGGCGAGGGGCGCGCGGACAGCGACAGGCGGTGCGCCTTGCCGACGACCGCGTTCTTCGACACGCCGAGCCGGCGGCCGATCTCGGCGGTGGAGTGACCCTCGTCCCAGAGACCCCGCAAGCGGGTGATCGCTTCGTCGGTCCACTCCATTTCGTGGTCTCCCCGGTGGCGAGACCACAAGATACGGTGGTTCGGCTCCGACGCTCAATCCGTCGGCATGCGAAAAGCTGTGGAAAACCCGCACGCCCCGGTTTTTTCACGCCCAGGCGGCCTGAGAACAGTCGCGCTCAGGACAGCAGGTCCTTGCGCAGCAGGCCGTGCACACCCTTCTCGCCGTTCACCGTCTGGGTGACGTGGAAGTCCACCGCCAGCGAGCAGAGCTGGTAGGCCTGGCCGGGCGAGAGGTTGGAGCGCGCGCAGATGAAGGCGATCATCTCGCGCAGCGCGGTCTTCATCGCGACGTCCAGGTCCTCGTGCATACCCATGCTGATGTAGTGGCCCGGCGTCTCGGCCCGGGGATAGCGCAATGGCGCCGCCCCGCCCTGACGCTTGTGCAGCACGAGGGTGAAGCTGCCGGTCAGGCAGGTCTCGAGCGCGTTGATGCAGACCTCGCCGTCGCCCTGCACCCCGTGCCCATCGCCCGCCGAAAAGTTGGCGCCCGACGCATGCACGGGCAGGAACAGCGTCGAGCCGGCGGTCAGCTCCTTGTTGTCGAGGTTGCCGCCGTGCTCGCGCGGCTCGCGGGTGGAGATGGTGCCATAGATCGGCGGCGGGGCGACGCCCATCACGCCGAAGAACGGCGCCAGCGGCAGCTGGGTGCCCCAGGGCAGGCGGCAAGTTCCGCGGGCGCGGTCGATCGGGATGTGGCTGAGCAGGCGCTCGGGGAAATCCTCGGGCAACGTGCCGACCAGCGGGCGGAAGCCGCAATAGCCCCAGTCCGCGCCGAGCGCGATCGCCTCGATGCGCACTTCGAGCGTGTCCCCGGGCTCCGCACCGGCGACCGCGACGGGACCGGTGAGCACATGACCGCCCAGCCGCGGCAGATCGGCGGCATGGATGGCGGCCAGCGCCGACGGCACCGCCAAGCCCGAGCCGGGCGGCGGCATGATGTCCGGGCCGCCGGCGACGACGCACTCGAGCACCACGGTATCGCCCGAAGCGACGGTGAGGACCGGCGGATAGGCAGCGTCGAAGCTGCCCCAGCGGATGGTCGCGGGGGTCGCGTCGAGCCGGTGGGTGGCCACGGCCGTTTTGCCGTGCTGCCGGGCGGCGGCCTCAGCCGCGATGCGCGGCGGTGCTGCTCGTCGTGGTCGTCTGCGGCGCGTTGGGTGCGGCGATCGAGCCGGCCGGGCGCTCGGCGGCGGAGGCCTCCATCGAGGCGTCCGAGTCCTCGGCCATGTTCTTCTTGAACGACTTGATGCCCTTGGCGAAGTCGCCCATTAGGTTGCTCACCTTGCCGCTGCCGAACAGCAGCAGGATGACCAGCAGCACGATCATCCAGTGCCAGATGCTGAAGCTACCCATCCGTCCTCCAGGCAGGGAACGACCCCCAGCCGAGGACATGGACCGCGTCGCGGCGGGATGCAAGGCGAGTCTGGCGTCCCTACGCCGAAGTAAGGACGCCTAGGCGCCGAGCAGCGTCTCCAGCACGTACTGCGTGTGCGCGCCGGCGGGCGGCCCGGTCCAGCCGACGACGCTCTCCGGCGCCTCGCCGTCCAGCCGGACGATCGGGCCGGGATGCAGGGTGCGGCCGATCAGCGGGTCCTCCACGTCCATCACGGCGCCGCGGGCGCGGAAGTGCGGATCGTTCACGCAGTCCTCGATGTCGTAGAGGCGCGAGCACGGTACATCGGCGGCCTCCAGCACCGCCTCGGCCTCGCGGGCCAGCCGGGTGCGCGTCCAGTCGGCGATGATCGCATCGAGCTCCGCCACGTTGGCGCAGCGCAGCAAGTTGCTGGCAAACCGCGGGTCCTCGGCCAGCTCCGGCCGGCCGATCGCCGGCATCATGCGGCGGAAGATCAGGTCGGAGTTGCCGGCGATGCAGATCCAGCGCCCGTCGGCGCAGGGATAGGTATTGGTGGGCGCGGCGGTCGGGATGCCGGCCCCGGTCGGCTGGCGGATGCGGCCGTCCAGCGCGTATTCCGGCAGCATTCCCTCCATCAGGCCGAACACGCTGTCCACCAGGTTGACATCGACGATGCGGCCGCGCCCGCCGCCGGCTGCGTCGCGCTGCCAGAGGCAGGCGAGCAGGCCGATGGCGGCGTGCATGCCTGCCAGGTCGTCGGAAAGCGAGATGCCGCAGCGCGGCGGCGGCAGCGCCGAGTCGCGATGGCCGGTGAGGTGACGGATGCCGCCGATCGCCTCGCCGATGGCGCCGAACGCGGGCTTGTCGCGATACGGCCCGTCCTGGCCGTAGCCGGATATTCGGGCGATGACCAGCCGGGGGTTGGCGGCGTGCAGCACGTCCGGGCCGAGGCCGAGGCGCTCAAGCTGGCCGGGCCGAAAGTTCTCGACCAGCGCGTCGGCGCGCGCGGCGAGGCGGAGTGCGAGGTCGCGCTGGCGCTTGAGGTCGAGGGTGACGGAGAGCTTGTTGCGGCCGTGCACGCTGAACCAGACGGCGTGGCCGTCCTTCTGCGCGCCCCAGCCGCGGATCGGGTCGCCGCCGGGCGGCTCGACCTTCACCACCTCGGCGCCGAGATCGGCCAGCAGGCGGGTGCAGAACGGGGCGGCGATGTAGTGGCCGAGTTCCAGGATCTTCAGCCCGACGAGCGGGCCGGTGCGCGGCGGCGGCGCGGGCGAGGGCGGCTCGGTCATGCGGCGTGGCCTCCGTTGCGGCGTGCGGCGTCGTGACGCACTGCCAAAAAAAGTCGGGAAATCGACGTGTGTTAAACCTTCTGTTAACCCGACTCCGGCATTGTCGTTGCCGAAGTCGCGTGACGCACCGGCTTCGCGTTTCCTCCCGTATCCATGCCGCCCTGACGGCATGGCCCCTCAAGGGGCGGCGACGCCGGTCGCCGCCCCTACTTTTCTGATCATGGCCGCGGCGACGCCGGTCGCCCCCATGCTTTCCGCATCATCATTCGCCGCGCGCCCGCGGCAACCCGCGACGCCTTGCCGCGGCCAGGCCGGACGGAGGACACTCCCGCCCATCGCGAGGGACGGGCGGAATGGCCGGGCGCTATTTCGAGGAGCTGACCGAAGGCCTGGTGATCGACGCGGAGTGGACCCGCACCATCACCGAGACCGATAACCTGCTGTTCACCAGTCTCACGATGAACCCGGCGAAGCTGCATCTCGACGCCGACTACATGAAAGGCACGGAATTCGGCCGCCCGATCGTGAACTCGCTGTTCACGCTCGGCCTGGCGATCGGCATGAGCGTGCACAACACGACGCTCGGCACGACAATCGCCAATCTCGGCATGACCGAGGTGCGCTTCCCCGCCCCGGTGTTTTGCGGCGACACGATCCACGTGCTGAGCACGGTGGTCTCGGCGCGGCCGAGCAAGTCGCGCCCCGATGCCGGCATCGTCACCTTCCGCCACGAGGCCTTCAATCAGCGAGACACGCTGGTGGCGACTTGCGAGCGCGCGGCGCTGATGCTGCGGCGGCCGGCGCGCGATCAGTAGGATTTTGGCTGGCCCAGCACTTTCTCGGCGATGTAGCAGAGGATGAGCTGCGGGCTCACCGGGGCGATGCGCGGGATCATGATCTCGCGCAGGTAGCGCTCGACGTGGTACTCCCGGGCGTAGCCGAACCCGCCATGCGTCATCACCGCGGTCTGGCACGCCTTGAAGCCGGCCTCCGCCGCCAGGTATTTCGCCGCGTTCGCCGCCGGGCCGCACGGCCGGCCGGTGTCGTACTGCCACGCCGCCGAGAGCGTCATCAGCCGTGCCGCCTCCAACTCCATCCAGCAGGCGGCGAGCGGATGCTGCACCGCCTGGTTCTGGCCGATCGGCCGCCCGAACACCACGCGCTCGCGCGCATAGCGGCTGGCGCGGTCGAGTGCGGCGAGCCCGAGCCCCACCGCCTCGGCGGCGATAAGCACGCGTTCGGGATTGAGTCCGTGCAGGATGTATTCAAAACCGCGTCCTT
This sequence comes from Acidisphaera sp., assembly GCA_019240635.1. Taxonomy (GTDB): domain Bacteria; phylum Pseudomonadota; class Alphaproteobacteria; order Acetobacterales; family Acetobacteraceae; genus JAFAYA01. The sequence continues at coordinate 13,125 of JAFAYA010000038.1, forward strand.
CCTCGCCGATCCGATCCTCTGCCGGCACGCGAAAATCGTCGAAGAACACCTGATTGGAGTCGACCGCTTTGCGACCCATCTTCTCGATTTCGCGAACCTCGACACGCGACCGGTCGAGCGTGGTGTAGAACAGGCTGAGGCCCTCGGTTGGCTTGCGCACTTGTTCGAGCGGCGTGGTGCGCGCGAGGATGAGCATCTTTTCCGCAATCTGCGCCGTCGAAATCCAGACTTTTTGGCCGTTAATGACGTAGTGCTCGCCGTGCCGCTCGGCGCGCGTCCGCAGCTTGGTGGTGTCGAGCCCGGCATTCGGCTCGGTCACGGCGAAGCAGGCGCGCTCCCGCCCGGCGATCAGCGGTGGCAGCATGCGCCGCTTCTGCTCGTCGCTGCCGAACACCACCACCGGCTGCAGGCCAAAAATGTTCATGTGCACGGCGGAGGCGCCGGAGAAGCCGGCGCCGGATTGCGCGACCGCCTGCATCATCAGCGCCGCCTCGACAACGCCGAGCCCGGCGCCGCCGTATTCCTCGGGCATGCAGATGCCGAGCCAGCCGCCGCGGGCGAGCGCCTGGTGCAGCTCGGTCGGGAAGCCGCCCTCGCGGTCGCGCCGCAGCCAGTAGTCGTCGCCGAACTCCGCGCAGATGCGCGCGACCGCTTCCTGGACGGCCTGCTGCGCCTCGGTCAGCGCGAAATCCATGATGCTCAGCCCTGCCCGGCCCTGCCCTGCCCGGCGCGCGCCAGGATGCGCTCGGCGAGGACGAGGTGTGGGCGGTCCACCATCCTGCCGGCGACGCCGATCGTGCCGGCGTCAGGGTTGGCGGCGAACGCCGCGATCACGCCGCGCGCCCAGGCAAGGTCCTCCTCGCCGGGCGAGAAGGCGGCGTTGATCGGCCCGACCTGGGCGGGGTGGATCGCCATCTTTGCGGTGAAGCCGGCGCGGGCGGCGGCGCGGCACTCCTCGGCGAGCGCCGCCTCGTTGCGGAAATCGGCGTGGATGGTGTCGACGGCGGCGACCCCGGCGGCCTGGGCGGCGAGCAGGCAGAGCGCGCGCGCCAGGCGGAACGTGTCGTCGTACGCGCCGTCCGGCCGGCGGTTGACGGCGCCGAGCAGTGCCGCAAGGTCCTCCGCCCCCCAGGTCAGCGCCTCCAACCGGGCGGTGACGCCGCGGTAGTGGCCGAGCGAAAAGACGCCGGCCGCGGTTTCCGTCGCAATTGCGATCACGTGGGTGCCGCCGCGCGGCAGGCGGCCCGCAACTTCCAGCGCGTCGAGGTAATGATCGAGCCGCGCCAGGTCGTCCGGCGTGGCTTTTGGCAGCACCACGCCGTCCGGCCGGCCCGGCATGACGGCCGCGAGGTCGTGCAGCGCGTCCTCCGCGGCGAGCGAGTTGATGCGCACGAACAACCGCTGCCCATCGCGCCCGCCGTCCAGAAAGCCGCGCAGCAGGCGCCGCGCCTCGGGCCGGCGAACGGCGGCGACGGAGTCCTCGAGGTCGAGGATCAGCGCGTCGGCGCCGGACGCGCGCGCCCGCGCGAATTTGCGCTCGCTGTCGGCAGGGACGAAGAGAAGCGAACGCATGGAGCGTACTCCGTGATGCGGCGACTCTATCGCGTCCGGCGGCGCGGCGGCAGCCGGCGGCAGACCACCGATGCCGAAGGGGTTGCCTGAGCATCCGGCCGGTGATACTGAAGCTGATGCTTAACCATGCAGCCCTCGATCGTGCCTTCCAGGCGCTGGCCGATCCGACCCGGCGGGCGATCGTGGAGCGGCTGTCGCACGGGGCGCGTTCGGTCAGCGACCTCGCCCGCCCGCTCGCCATGTCGCTGCCCGCGGTGATGCAGCACCTGGCGCTGCTCGAGCGCTCGGGCCTGGTGACCTCCGCGAAGGTTGGGCGGGTGAGAACCTGCCGGATCGAGCCGAAGGCGCTGAGCCAGGTGGAAGCCTGGATCCATGCGCGGCGCGCCGAGTGGGAGCGACGGCTCGATCGGCTCGGCGACTATCTCAGTGAATTGCAAGCGGGGGGAGGCGACGTTGGCGCAGACGGATGACGGCACGACCGGTGTGCAACCGGTGCCCCTGGTGATCCCGCGCACCTTCGCCGCCCCGCGCGCGCTGGTGTTCAGCGCGTGGAGCACGGCCGAGCACATGCAGCGGTGGTTCAGCCCCGAGGGCTTCACCGTGCCCGAGGCCGAGATCGACTTCCGGCCGGGCGGCGTCTGCGCCATCTGCATGCGCTCCCCGGCCGGCCAGGATTTCTGGTCGCGCGGCGAATACATCGAGATCGTGCCGCCCGAGCGGCTGGTGTTCACCAGCGGCGTGGCAATCGGCGACTCGCTGAAATTCACCGCCCGCACCACGGTCACGTTCGAGGAGGACGGCGTCGGGACGCGGATGACCGTGCATCAGCAATACGACGTCCACGACGCGAGCTTCCTGTCCGCCGTCGAGGGAGCGCCCGAGGGCTGGCGGACCACGCTGGACAAGCTGGAGCGCGAGGTGGCGCGCATGCGGACCGCGGGATCGCGCGCCGTGGTTCACGACACCTTCTCGCTCGAGCGCGCCTACCGGGCGTCGCCCGCCGAAGTGTTTCGTGCGCTCTCCGACAGGACCGCCAAGGAGCGCTGGTTCGGCGGCGGCGACGGCTTCACCGTGCTCGAGCGCGAGATGGATGTGCGGCCAGGCGGGCGCGAGCGGCTGAAGGGGCGTTGGGCGAACGGCCGCGTCTCGAGCTTCGAGGCAACGTACTTCGACGTCGTGCCGAACGAGCGTCTCGTCTATGCCTACGAGATGCGGATGGACGAGCGGAAGATATCGGTCTCGCTCGCCACGCTGGAGTTGCGCGCGGAAGGATCGGGGACGCGGCTGGTGGTCACCGAGCAGGGCGCTTTCCTGGACGGCTATGAGGACGCCGGATCGCGCGAACAGGGGACCGGGTTCCTGCTGGATCGCCTGGGCGCGTCGCTCGGCGGTTGAGGCAACGCGTCGCGGGTCAGCGGACCGGCTGCTCCGCTGCCTGACGGCGCGCCGGCGACGGCATCTGCTCATGCAGCCAGTCGTACCAGGTGGTCATGCCCTCGCCGGTCTCGGCTGAGACCCGCAGCACGCGGATCGCGGGATTGACCTGTCGCGCATAGGCGATGCAGCGCTCCACGTCGAAGCGGAGGTGCGGCAGGAGATCGGTTTTGTTGAGAAGCATCACCTGTGCGGCGCGGAACATGTGCGGGTATTTGACGGGCTTGTCCTCGCCTTCGGTCACCGAGACGATCACCGCTTTTGCGTGCTCGCCGAGGTCGAACAGCGCCGGGCAGACGAGGTTGCCGACGTTTTCGACCAGCACGAGGGCGCCGCGCGAGGGGGCGAGCTGGCGCAGCGCGCGCGCCACCATCTCGGCGTCGAGATGGCAGCCGGTGCCGG
>JAFAYA010000027.1 GCA_019240635.1 Acidisphaera sp.
TCTTCTGCGTCGTGCCGCGCATCGAGGACATGGGCCGCATGGCCGAGCGCCTCGCCGCGATCGTGCCGGAGGCGCGCATCGCCCAGGCGCATGGCCGGCTCGCGCCGACCGAGCTCGAACGGGTGATGACCGAGTTCGGCGACGGCAGGCACGACATCCTGCTCTCCACCAACATCGTCGAGAGCGGGCTCGACATGCCCGCCGTGAACACGCTGCTGATCCACCGCGCCGACATGTTCGGCCTGGGCCAGCTCTACCAGCTGCGCGGCCGGGTCGGGCGCGGCAAGCAGCGCGGCTATGCCTACCTGACCTGGCCGCCCAACCACCGGCTGTCGGGAGCGGCGGAGAAGCGGCTGACGGTGATGCAGACGCTCGACAGCCTGGGCGCCGGCTTCACGCTCGCCAGCCACGACCTCGACATCCGCGGCGCCGGCAACCTGCTGGGCGACGAGCAATCCGGCCACATCCGCGAGGTCGGCATCGAGCTCTACCAGCAGATGCTGGAGGACGCGGTCGCGGACTTGCGCGCCGACCGGGGCCGCCGCACCGCCGGCGAGCGCGACTGGACGCCCAACATCAGCCTCGGCCTGCCCGTGCTGATCCCGGAGGACTACGTCCGCGACCTGCCGGTGCGGCTCGGCCTCTATCGCCGGATCGGCGCGCTGGCCTCCGACGCCGAGACCGAGGCGATGGCCGCCGAGATGGTCGATCGGTTCGGCCGGCTGCCCGAGGAGGTCGAGAACCTACTGGCGGTCGTCACGCTCAAGCGCGCCTGCCGCGAGGCGGGGGTCGAGAAGCTGGAGGCGGGACCGAAGGGCATGGTGCTGCAGTTCCGCGGCAACGCGTTCTCCAACCCGGCCGGGCTGATCGGCTGGCTCGGCACGCGGGCCGGGCAGATCCGCCTGCGGCCCGACCACAAGCTGGCGATCGTCCGCGAGATGGACGTGGCCCAGCGCCTGCGCACGGCGCGCGAGGTGCTGGCCAACCTGAACCGCATCGCCCAGCAGGCCCAGGCCGCCTGATCGCGGGACCCCGGCCGAATCAGCCCGCCTGCGCCTCCAGGGCCGGGCTCGGATCGTGTCGCACCCGGATGCGGGCGTGCGGATCGAGACCGAAGAAGCGCGCCATCGCGGCGGGCCCGTCGATCCCGGCATCCAGCACCCAGCGCGCCTGCTCGCAGCCGGCCCGGCGCGCATCGATCGGGAAGCCGTGGGCCATGCCCTCGATGATCCAGGTCTCGACGAGCGGGGCGGCCGGATCGCCCCAGGCCCGCCGGTGCGCGCCGCCATCGGCGACCTCGTGGAAGGTGCCGGGGCTCAGCCCGTGCACGTCGATCCATTGCAGCGCCAGGCTCTGCGCATTCGCGGGATCGACGGTCCGGTCCAGCGCGCCGTGCCAGATCGAGATGCGAGGCCAGGGTCCGGCATAGCCGGGGGGCGCGGCCTCGTGCACGCTGGCGGCCCAGCCGCCCGGCAGCGGCGCGGCGCCGGCATTCGCCATGCGCGCAAGGCCCTGCAGCGTGGTGCCCGCCGCTCCGACGGGCAGGCCGGCGACGATCGCCCCGGCCGCGAACCGGCTTGGATAGCCGGCCAGCAGCGCCGCGGCCATCGATCCCCCGGCCGACAGGCCGACCAGGAAGATCCGGTGCGGATCGGTGTGCAGCCGCCGCGTCGTCTCGGCCACCATCTGGCGGATCGACAGCGCCTCCCCGCCGCCACGCCGCGCGTCGTCGGGGCGGAACCAGTTGAAGCAGCGGCCGCGATTGTTCTCGCTCCGCTGCTCGGGCAGCAGCAGCGGCACCCCGAGGCGATCGGCGAGCGCGAACCACCCGGCAGTCCGGGCAAATTCCGTCGCCTGCTGCCCGCAGCCGTGCAGCAGCACGATCAGCGGCGCACCCGGCGCGCGCGTATGCGCCGGCGCATAAAGCAGCATGCGCAGCCCGCCGGGATTGGAGCCGAACGCGCGGACCTCCGTCAGCGCGCCGGGTTCCGCCGCGTCGCGCCCCCGCATGCGCGCGAGGGCCGCACCTGTGGCCGAGGCGGTCCGGCGCACGGCGCGTCCCAGCGCGCGGCTGGCGGTCTTCAAGCGTGATCTCAGCGGCATGTCGGTCCCCCGTCGTCGCCCAGCCATGTCGGGCCGCTTATGCTGCAGTGCAACATCGGGCGAGGCATCACGTTCCCGCGGCGGGACGCTGAAATGTGCGCTGTGGCAACTCGGCACGCCCTCGGCCGTCAGAGCCTGAGGGTGGTCCCTGACCGGCTGGGAGCGAATGCGCGGACTGTTCAATTTGCGCCCGGACGGCTTCACGATGGCGCTGGTGGCGACGGTCGTGCTCGCGACCTTCCTGCCCTGCCGCGGTGCCGGCGCTGCCTTCTTCGGCGTGCTGGCGGTCATCGCCATCGCGGCCCTGTTCTTCCTGCAGGGCGCGCGGCTGTCGCGCCAGGCGGTGATCTCCGGCGCCACCCACTGGCGCCTGCATCTGTTGATCCTCGCCAGCACGTTCGTGCTGTTTCCGGTGCTTGGCCTGCTGCTGCGGGCGATCGCGCCGGGCCTGCTGACCCAGCCGCTGTGGCTCGGCGTGCTGTTCGTCTGCGCGCTGCCTTCGACCGTGCAGTCATCGATCGCCTTCACCTCGATCGGGCAGGGCAACGTGCCGGCGGCGATCTGCGCCGCCACCGCCTCCAACCTGATCGGCATCCTGCTGACCCCGATCCTGGTCGGCCTGATGCTGAGCCTGCACGGGGGCGGCATCTCCGGCGGCGAGATCTGGAAGATCGTGCTGCAGCTCCTGGTGCCCTTCGCCGCCGGCCAGCTGCTGCGCCCGGTGATCGGCGAGTGGGCGCAGCGCAACCGCAGGATACTGGCGATCACCGACCGCAGCTCGATCCTGCTGGTCGTCTACACGGCCTTCAGCGAAGCCGTGGTGCAGGGTATCTGGCACCAGCTGCCGCCGACCCGCTTCGCGCTGCTCGTCATCGTCAACGGCGTCATCCTGGCGCTCGTGCTGATGGCGACCACTTTCGGCAGCCGCGCGCTGGGCTTCTCCCGTCGCGACGAGGTTGCGATCGTGTTCTGCGGCTCCAAGAAGACCCTGGCGAGCGGCGTGCCGATGGCGAACGTGCTGTTCGCCGGCCCGACCGTCGGCATGACGGTGCTGCCGCTGATGATCTTCCACCAGATGCAGCTGATGGTCTGCGCCTGGCTCGCCCGCCGCTACGGCGCGCGCGCCGACGCGGAGCGCACGGCGGTCCCGGCCGGCACCGCCGGCCAGCAGGTGGTGGGCTGACGGCGTCGCGCGCGGCTCAGAGGCTTTCGGTTTCCACCGCGGCGACGTCGAGCAGGCGCTCGATCACTTCCGGCTCCTGCGCGCCGGCGATTGCGTGCCGGCCCGAGACGACGAAGCAGGGCACGCCGTTGATGCCCAGGCGGTGGGCCCGGAGGTTCTCGGCATGCACCGCGTCCGCGTCCTCCTCGCCGAGCAGGAACGCGCGCGCAGCCGTTACCTCCAGCCCGCAGGCCGCGGCCACGCCGAGCAGCACCGCAACATCGCCGATGTCGTGCCCGTCGGTGAAATGCGCGGAGAACAGCGCCTCCACCATGTCGGCCGCGCGGCCGTACCGCCCGGCCCAGCGAACCAGCCGGTGCGCGTCCACGCTGCTCGAAGTCCGGCGGATGCGATCGAAGCGGAACAGCGCCCCCTCCGCCCGGCCGATCTCGGCGATCGAGGCATACAGCCGTCGGGCGCGCTCCTCGCCGCCGAACTTGCGGATCACGTAGTCGGCCCGCGCCATGCCGGCCCGCGGCATGTCGGGGTTGAGCAGGAACGGGCGCCAGGCCAGCTCGAACAGCAGGTCCGGGCGGCGGCGCAGGGTCCGGAAAAGCCGGCGGACCCCCAGAAAGCACCAGGGACAGACGAGGTCGTGCACGACCTCGATCGAAAGGCGGGCCCGGGGCGGCGCCAGCATGTTCACGGCCGGCGACTATGCTCGCCCGGCGGCCCCGGCGTCATCGGAATTCCATCGGCGCGGCGCGCCAGCGATCGGGTTTACGGACCGGCCGGCCGGCGCGAGACTGCCGCATGGCCATCATCCTCTATGATCTCGCGGGCGCCGACCCGGCGCTGCGCTTCAGTCCGTTCTGCTGGCGCACGCGCCTCGCGCTGGCGCACAAGGGCCTGTCGGTCGAGACGCGTCCCTGGCGCTTCGTCGACAAGGCGGCGATCGCCTTCTCCGGCAGCGAGAAGGTGCCGGTGATCGTCGACGGCGGCCGCGTCGTCGCCGATTCCTGGGCCATCGCCGAATACCTCGAGGAGGCCTATCCGGACCGACCGAGCCTGTTCGGCGGCGACGTCGGACGCGCGCACGCGCGCTTCATCAACGCCTGGGCCGACGCGGCGCTGCACCCGGCCATCCTCCGCCTCGTCGTGCGCGACGTCTGGTCGGTCCTGGATCCCGGCGACCAGGACTACTTCCGCGCCTCGCGGGAGGCGCGGCTGGGCGCGACGCTCGAGCGGATCGTGCAGGATCGCGAGGCGCGGCTTGGCGCGGTCCGGCAGGCCCTGGAGCCGCTGCGGCTGGTGCTGGCCGCCTCGCCCTGGCTCGGCGGCGAGGCACCCAGCTACGCCGACCACAGCGTCTTCGGCAGCCTGCAATGGCCGCGTTGCGTCAGCCGGCCGGACCTGCTGGCCGGGGACGACCCCGTCGCGGCCTGGCGGGGCCGGATGCTCGGCCTGTTCGACGGGCTGGCGGAGCGGGCCGCGGTGGCCTGAGCATTGCCCCGATCGGGTTTGCCGTGCACCGAATTGGGAGGTCATGCTATGGCGAGCGTATCTCATTAGGGCCCAATGGAGCAGCCTGTGTCGTTCAGACGCGAACTGAAGCGGCGGGCCAAGGCCGCGCTGCCCCCGCTGGTGTTCCTTCTGGTGGTCGCCTACTTCGCCTGGAACGCCACGCAGGGCGATCTCGGCCTTCGATCGTATGCCGCCCGCGAGCAGGACCTGCTCGCCGCCCAGGCGACGCTCGCCACCGCCACCGCGGAGATGCAGACCTGGGAGCGCCGGGTCGCCGCGCTGCGCCCGAGCCATCTCGATCCGGACGCGCTGGACGAGCGGACGCGGGCGATGCTGAACGTGGCCGACCCCGCCGACATCGTCGTGCAGTACAGCACCGACCCGCACGCCAGGTAGCGCGCGCGTTTCTCTGCCGCACCGCAGCAAGCGGCGGCGGCGCGGCTTGCGCCTTGCCGCTGATCCGGCCGCTCGCTACCTCTGCGGAGTCCCGGGGGAGCAGCGATGGCAAAATCGGCCGAGACCACCAGGCGCGGCAGGCGCGGCCGAGGCGGGTCGGCTACGCCGGGGATGACCGAGCGCCAGTTGCTGCAGGCGCTGCACGACATGCTGCTGATCCGCCGTTTCGAGGAGAAGGCGGGCCAGCTCTACGGCATGGGACTCATCGGCGGCTTCTGCCACCTCTACATCGGTCAGGAGGCCGTGGTGGTCGGCGTGCAGATGCAGCTGACCGAGGGCGACGAGGTCGTGACCAGCTACCGCGACCACGGCCACATGCTGGCGACCGGCATGGACCCGCGCGGCGTGATGGCCGAGCTGACCGGACGGCGCGACGGCTATTCGCGCGGCAAGGGCGGCTCGATGCACATGTTCTCGCGCGAGAAGAATTTTTTCGGCGGTCACGGCATTGTCGGCGCGCAGGTGCCGATCGGCACCGGCATCGCGTTCGCCAACAGGTACCGCGGCAACGACCGGGTCTGCGTCACCTATTTCGGCGAGGGTGCCTCCAACCAGGGGCAGGTGTACGAGAGCTTCAATCTCGGCGCGCTGATGCGCCTGCCGATCGTCTATGTCATTGAGAACAACCGCTACGGCATGGGCACCAGCGTCGATCGCGCCTCCGCCTCGCACGAACTCGCGCATAACGGCGTGCCCTGGGGCATTCCCGGCCAGCAGGTGGACGGCATGGACGTGGTCGCGGTGTCGCAGGCCGCGGCGGAAGCGCTCACGCATTGCCGCTCCGGCAACGGGCCGTACCTGCTGGAGATGCGCACCTACCGCTATCGCGGCCACTCGATGTCCGATCCCGGCAAGTACCGCACGCGCGAGGAAATCCAGAAGGTCCGCACCGAGCATGACTGCATCGAGCAGGCACGCCGGCGCCTGCTGCAGATGGGTGTGGCCGAGGACGCGCTGAAGCGCCTCGACGACGAGGTGAAGAAGGCCATCCAGCAGGCTGCCGAGTTCGCGCAGGCGAGCCCCGAGCCCGACCCGGCCGATCTCTGGACCGACGTGCTGGCGGAGGCCTGAGGCATGTCCACGCAAATCCTGATGCCCGCCCTGTCGCCGACCATGACCGAAGGCAAGCTGGCGCGCTGGCTCAAGAAAGTGGGTGACGAGGTGCAGGCCGGCGACGTCGTCGCCGAGATCGAGACCGACAAGGCGACGATGGAGGTCGAGGCGGCCGAGGAGGGCAAGCTCGCGCGCATCCTCGTCGAGGAGGGCACCGAAGGGGTCGCGGTCAATACGCCGATCGCCGAGCTGGCCGGCAACGGCGAGGACGCGCAGCCTGCGAAAGCCGAGGCCAGGCCGCAAGCCGCGCCGACGCCGGTGCGTGACGTCAAAGCCGAGGACCACGCCGAGGCGGCCCCGCAGGCGCGCGCCCCGGCGGTTCAGGTCGAACAGGTCCCCGAGAAGGACTGGGGGCCGACCCGGCCGATGACGGTGCGCGAGGCGCTGCGCGACGCCATGGCCGCGGAGATGCGCCGTGACGAAACCGTGTTCCTTCTGGGCGAGGAGGTCGCGCAGTACCAGGGCGCCTACAAGGTCAGCCAGGGTCTGCTGGAGGAGTTCGGCGACCGGCGGGTGATCGACACGCCGATCACCGAGCACGGCTTCACCGGCCTGGCGATCGGCGCGGCGATGGCCGGGCTGCGGCCGATCCTGGAGTTCATGACCTTCAACTTCGCGATGCAGGCGATGGACCACCTCATCAACTCCGCGGCAAAAACCCGCTATATGTCCGGTGGACAGATGGCCGCGTCCATTGTGTTCCGCGGCCCCAATGGACCGGCCGCGCGCGTGGCCGCCCAGCATAGCCAGGATTACTCCTCCTGGTACTCACACATTCCCGGCCTCAAAGTGATCGCCCCCTTCACCGCCGCCGATGCAAAGGGACTGCTGAAATC
>JAFAYA010000062.1 GCA_019240635.1 Acidisphaera sp.
CTTCCGGTGATTCCACCTCCAGCGATCCCGCTCTAGCGACGTGCCGTCACTACCCCCCGACGATCGCTCACGGGATCAGGACGGTACTGCCGGTCGTTTTTCGTGACTCCAGCGCGACGTGCGCCGCGGCGGCGTCGCGCAGCGGAAAAGTCTGGTTCACGCGGATTGCGACGGCGCCGCTGGACACGACGTCGAACAACTCGCGCGCGGACTGTTCGAGATCGCTGCGCTTTGCGGTGTAGGTGGCGAGACTCGGCCGGGTCAGGAACAGGCTGCCCTTGGCGCCCAGCAGCCCGATATCCACCGGCCCCACCGCACCCGACGCGTTGCCGAAGCTGACCATGATGCCGAGCGGTGCCAGGCAGTCCAGGCTCGCATAGAACGTGTCGCGGCCGACACTGTCATAGACCGCCGGCACCATTGCCCCGCCGGTGATGCGCTTGACCTCGGCGGGCAGATTGGCGTGCCCGATCACGGTGTGTGCGGCGCCGTGCTGCCGCGCCAGCTCGGCCTTCGCTTCCGAGGAAACCACGCCGATCACGGTGGCGCCCAGATGCTTTGCCCATTGGCAGAGAATCAGGCCGACGCCGCCGGCGGCGGCATGCAGCACGATCGTGTCGCCCGCCTTCACCCGGTAGGTCCGGCGGATCAGGTACTGGGCGGTCATGCCCTGCAGCATCATCGCCGCGGCGGTCTGCGCGTCGATGCGCTCCGGCAGCTTGACCAGGCGGTCGGCGGCGATGACGCGCTCGGTCGCGTAGGCGCCGATCGGCCCGGCATAGGCGACGCGGTCGCCGACCGCGACCTCGGTCACCCCCGGGCCGATCGCCGCGACGGAGCCGGCGCCCTCCATGCCGATCGTCGCCGGCAGGCTCGGCGCCTTGTAGAGGCCGGTCCGGAAGTAGACGTCGATGTAGTTGAGGCCGACCGCCTCCTGCCGGACCAGCGCCTCTCCAGGGCCGGGCTCGGGCGTCGGCACGTCCTCCCATTTCAGGACCTCCGGACCGCCATTGGCGTGGATGCGGATGGCTTTGGTCATGTGCTCTCCAACGTGGCGGGGGATCGGCGGTGGGGTCTGGGATTAGACGGGCAGTGTGCCCTGGTCGGGCCCCAAGGCGTGCTCGAGGTCGAGCAGGAAGCGCTTGGTGGCGAGCCCGCCGAGGCCCGAATAGCCGCCCAGGCCGCGCCCGGCGAGGACGCGGTGGCAGGGGATCAGGATCGGGATCGGGTTGGCCTGGTTGGCCTGGCCCACCGAGCGCGGGGAGCCGCCCGCCTCGGCCGCGAGTTCGCCGTAGGTGCGGGTCTGGCCGCGCGGGATGCGGCAGAGCGCCGCCCAGACCCGCTGGCGATAGGCGCTGCCCGCCGCGGCGAGCGGCAGGTCGAAGGCCACCGCTTCGCCGTCGAAATAGGCATCCAGCAGGTCGCGGGCACGCGCCAGCAGCGGCGTTTTCGTCTGGCGGCACCCCCAGCCCCAGTCGACCGACACGATGCAGCCGTCAGCCTCCGACACCGTGATGTCGCCGATCGGGCTATGCAGCGAGAGCTGTGGCACGCTTCCGGACGTCCCCGCCGCGCAAGCCGCCATCGCAGTCCGGGCGGGGCGGGCTGTCAAGCCGGCGCCCCGGCCAGCATGCCGGCAAGCGCCCCGGGCTCGGCGACCGGCAGGCCGCAGGTCCCGTTGCGGCAGACGAAGGCCCGGGCGCCCGCGGCCGCCGGCGTCTTGCCGTGCGCCGGATGGCCTGATGGGACCGCCGCGGGGTCAGCGGCGCGCAGAACGCAGACCGCCGGATCGGGCGCCGCGAGGGCGGCTGCCAGCAGCGCCTGGGCGGCCGGCTGCGCGGGGTCGCCGGCGACGACGACGCAGGCGCCGCGCGCCAGCAGGTCGGCGGCGGCGAGCAGGGTGGGGCTGGCGGCGAGTGCGTCCGGCCGACCGGAGAAGGCGGCGACCACCGCCTCCGCGCCGCGGCGGAACCCGTCCTCGCCGGTGAGGTGCCAGAGCCGCGCCAGAACCTCGGCCATCATCCCGTTGCCCGAGGGGGTAGCGTTGTCGCCGGCGGCGCGCGGCCGGGCGGCCGGGCCGAGCGGCACGTCGGCGGCGTCCGAGGCGGTGGTGTAGAAAGCGCCGGCGCCGTCGGCGAACCAGGCCTCCGCCGCCGCGACGAGGCCCCGCGCCTGCGCGAGCCGGCGCGGCTCGCCCCTCGCCTCGAACAGCGCGAGCGCGGCGCGCGCCATCGCCGCCTGGTCCTCCAGCAGGCCGGCGGCGGTGACCCGGCCCAGCCGCCATGCGTGCTGCACGCGGCCATCCTTCGCGGCCATCGCGTCCATCACGAAGTCGAACGCCTCGGCGGCGCGGTCGAGCCAGTCCGGGCGGCCGAACACCGCGGCGGCGCGGCAAAGGCCGGCGACGGCGAGCCCGTTCCAGTCCGCCAGCACCTTGTCGTCGCGCCCCGGGCGCACGCGGCCGGCCCGGGCGGCAAGCAGGGCCGCACGGCCGCGGGCGAGCCGCGCCTCCTCGGCACCATCGCCCGGCGGGGTGACGCGGCGCAGGATGGCGTGCCCCTCCCAGTTGCCCGTCGCCGTGACGTCGTAGGCCCGCTTGAAGGGCGGGCTGTCGGCGCCAAGCAGCGTGTCGATCTCGGCCTCGGTCCAGACGTAGAACCGGCCCTCCTCGCCCTCGCTGTCGGCGTCCTCGGAGGCGGCGAAGGCGGCGCGTCCGCCGACCGCCTGCGCGGTCATGTCGCGGATCAGCCAGCCGACGGTCTCCTCGGCGCGCGCGGCGTAGAGCGGCGACGGCGCGGCGGCGTGGGCGAGGGCCAGCAGCTCGAGGATCTGCGCGTTGTCGTAGAGCATCTTCTCGAAATGCGGCACCAGCCACACGGCGTCGGTGCTGTAGCGGGCGTAGCCGCCGCCGAGATGGTCGTAGATGCCGCCCTGCGACATCCGCTCGAGCAGCCGGTGGAGCGATTCGGCGCCGGCCGGCCGCCCGGTCCGGAAGCGCTCCTGCCAGAGGAAGCGGAAGACCGGCGGGTTGGGGAATTTCGGCGCGCCGCGCAGCCCGCCCTGCTCGGGGTCGGTGGCGGCCAGCAGCGAGCCGCCGATCCGGTCGAGCGTATCGGGCCCGATCGGCTCGCCCGGCCGCGCCGCGGACATCGCGGCCAGCGCGCGGCTGAGCGCGGCGGTGTTCTGGGCGACCGCCTCGTGGTCGCTCCGATAGGCCTCGGCGACCCCCTGCAGTACCTGACGGAAGCCGGGCCGGCCCCAGCGCGGCGCCGGCGGGAAGTAGGTGCCGCCCCAGAACGGCACGGCTTCGGGGGTGAGGAACATCGTCAGCGGCCAGCCGCCCTGCTCGCCGAGGGCGTGCAGCGCGGACATGTAGAGGTGGTCGATGTCCGGCCGCTCCTCGCGATCCACCTTGATGTTGACGAACAGCCGGTTCATCAGCGCCGCCGTCTCCGGGTCCTCGAAGGATTCGTGCGCCATGACGTGGCACCAGTGGCAGGCGGCGTAGCCGATCGAGAGCAGGATCGGCCGGTCGTTCGCCCGCGCCTCGGCGAGCGCCGCTTCCCCCCAGGGCCGCCAGTGCACGGGGTTGGCGGCGTGCTGCAGCAGGTAGGGCGAGGTCTGCTGGGCGAGCAGGTTCGCGGCTGGCGGGGTGGGCTGGGCGTCCATGCGCGCATCCTTGCGTGGGGCGGCTCGGCCTGTAGATAGGGCGTCGCGCCGCGCGATGGGATGGCCGGAGGGTAGGTTCACGCGATGGGTTCACGCCGCCCTGACGATTCGCCGCTGTTCTACGAGGCGCATCTTTTCGTGTGCTGCAACCGGCGGCCGGACGGCCACCCCCGCGGCTCCTGCGCCGCGAAGGGCTCCGAGAAGCTGCGCGACTACATGAAGGCGCGCGCCAAGGAGATGCGGTTGGCGAACCTGCGCGTGAACAGCGCCGGCTGCCTCGACCGCTGCGAGCTCGGCCCCTGCCTGGTGATCTACCCCGAGGGGGTCTGGTACCGGCTCGGCTCGACCGAGGATGTCGACGCGGTGCTGGCCCGGCACGTGCGCGACGGCGGCCGGGCGACGGCGCTGCTGATGCCGGCCGCGGACCCGAAGCCGGCCTGAACCCGTCCATCCGCTAGAGCGCGCGCGCCACTTGCCCGCGGCGCTTTGCGTGCCTTAGACTGAGCGCTCACTCAGCCTTAGCGACGGAGAGGCGCCTCTGCAGCCGGCTGCTTGCCTCGCTCCCCATCGATCCGACCTTCCCGGGTTGCTCGGCATCGCCGTCGCGTCGGCCGCCCGGCATGGCGTGATCGCCCAACTCGATCTCGAGCCCGAGCACCTGACGCCGGCGGGCGCGGTCAGCCCGAGCGTCGTGATGGCGCTGGCCGACAGCGCCAACGCCGCGGGCGCGGCGCTCAGCCTGCCGCCCGGCAGCGCGGTCCGCACGATCGAGTGCAAGACCAGCTTTTTGGCGGACGGTGAGGGCAGGGTCCTGCGCGCCGAGGCGGCTCCGCTGCACGTCAACGCCGGGGTCGCCGTCTGGCGCGCCGCGGTGTTCCGCGACGGCCGGCAGATCGCCGACGTGACGCAGACCCACATGGCGGTCGAGGCGGGCGCCGGGGCGGCGCGATCCGCTGCGGCCGAAGCGGCGCCTGGCTTCGCGCGGAGCGGGCTCGCCGCCAAATTCTCGACCGCCGTGGTGGACGCGCGCTGGCGGCAGATCCTCGATGGTGCGACGAAGGTGATCGCCGCGAAAGGTTTCGACAAGGCAACCATACGCGAGATCGCCGCGGCCGCCGAGATGCCGGTGCCAACGATGTACCAGTATCTCGATCGCAAGGAGGACATCCTCTACAACATCTACCGGTTCTTCATGACCGAGGTCGTGACGGCGCTGGCCGGCTGGCGCGCCGCCGATCTGCCGCCGCGCGAGCGCCTGGCCGGCGCGATCCGCACGGTCGTCGACGTGTTCGACCGCAACCACCGGCTGATCAAGATGATGTTCCAGGAGACGCGCGCGCTGACGCCGGAGGCGCGCCGCCAGGTCTATGCGCTCGACGCGCAGTACATCGCCATTTTCCGCGAACTGCTCGCCGGCGCGCCGCACGAGGGCGATCCGGCGGCGCGCGACACCGAGCTGGCGGCCAACTTCGTCTACTTCCTCTGCACGATCTGGCCGCTGCGGTTCTGGTCGATCGGCCGGTACGGCCGGGCAGCGGTCGCCGACGCGATCATCGACTTCGTCCTCAACGGGATCGGCGCGGCGCCGCCCGCGCCGGCCGGCGACGGCAGCTCGCCTGGGAGTCCAGCATGAAATTCATGTTCTTTTCGGAAGCCGAGACCCTGCCCGGCGCTTCCTACCAGATTCGCTACTGGGAATTGGTCGAGCAGGTCATCCACGCCGAGAAGTGGGGGTTCGACTGCTTCGGCGTCTCCGAGCAGCAATACGCGATCGGCGGCATTGCCACCTCCTGCCCGGAGGTGCTGTACGGCTACCTGTTTCCGCTGACAAAATCCCTGCGCTTCGCGCACGCCATCACGCTGCTGCCGAAGAACATGAACCACGCGCTGCGCATCGCCTCGCGCACCGCGGTGCAGGACGTGCTGTCGAACGGCCGCATCGAGCTCGGCGTCGGCCGCGGCAACACGACGCTCGCGCTGCACGCCTTCGAGGTCGATCTGGAGAAGAACCGCGACGAGGTGAACGAGGGCATCCAGGTCCTGAAGAAGGCGTTCACCGAGGACCCCTTCATGTTCTACGGCGAGCACTACAAGATCCCGCCGCGCTCGCTGGTGCCCAAGCCGCTGCAGACGCCGCATCCGCCGCTCTACATCGCGGCGACCAGCGCGGAATCGCACCGGATGGCCGGCGATCTTGGCGTCGGCGTCTACAGCTGGTCGAATTTCATGGGCTGGGACGCGCTGGCCGACTCCATCGCCGCGTTCCGCGCCGCCTCCGAGCGCACCCGGGCGCGCGGCGAGCACGTGAACCCGAGCGTCGGCGCGCTCGTCCAGGCGTATTGCGCGGAGACCGACGAGATCGCCCAGGCCGAGGCCGGCGCCGGCAACATCAAGTGGCTGCGCATCGCGATCGACGGCTACCCGCGGCTGGCGAAGCTCGCGCACAGCTACGCCTACATGGACAAGATCACCGAGGTCGCAAAAAAGACCGACGATTTCGCGTATTTCAAGGAGGGCTCCGGCGCGGCGATCTTCGGCTCGCCCGAGAGCTGCATCCGCGCCATCGAGCGTTGCCGGGCCTGCGGCGTCGACCAGGTCGTGATGCGCATCGACAGCGTGCCGCACGAGAAAATCCTGAAGTCGATCGAGATGTTCGGCCGCCACGTCATTCCGCACTTCAAATCCCCGCGCAACTTCATGCGGCCGGCCGAGGACGTGATGGCCGACATCCGGGCGATGCGCGAGCAGGCGAAGGCGGACCACGCCGAGCGGCGTGCCGCGCCGGCGGCCTGAGAGACCGTTTGAGAATGCGCTACGGCGAGTCAGCTGGCGTGGCTTCCGAGAACCGGAGCGGAGCGGCCGTTGCGGCCGTGAGCACCGGAAGCGCAGAAAGCCGCGCCAGATGGCCGCTGTAGCAGCATCATCGGACGGTCTCTGAGCGATGGGCCGGATCATCGAATTCCTCACCATCAACGTGGCCACCGGCGATCTCGACGCCACCCTGGCGAAGTGGCGCCGGCTCGGCCTCGCGAGCCTGCCGCCGGCGCACATGCCGACGCCGCCGATCGAGATCACCGACGTGACCGTGCCGCTCGGCCCGGCCGGCGCGGTCTCGGTCATCGCCGCGACGGGTCCGGGCTCGCCGGTCGCGCGCTTCCTCGCCAGGCGCGGCGAGGGCGCCTATTCCATCGCGGTTCGCGTCGACAGCCTCGCGGATGTGATGCGTGAGTGGGACGCGGAGGGCATCCAGTGGGTGCGCGCCGAACCTTTTGAACTGCCGCCGGGCAGCCCGGCGGGCCGCTACCTGCCGCGGCGTACGCTGGTGAACTGGGTGAAGCCGTCCTCGCTCGGCGGCATTATGCTGGAGGTGTTCGAGTTCGAGGCGGATGCCGAGCACCTCTAGCCGGGCGACCGGGGCAATGCTCATGGGGCAGCGATGAATTTCGGCACCATCTTCGACCTGCCGCTGACGATGTGGCCGGACAAGGAGGCGCTGATCTACGGCCCGCACCGCATCACCTACGCGGAGCTGGAGCGGCGCACCAACCGCGTCGCCAACGGGCTGCACGCGCTGGGCATCGGTCCGGGCGACCACGTCGCCGTGCTGGTCAAGAACGACCACCGCTTCGTCGAGACGCTGCTCGGCGCGCTGCGCGCCGGCGCGACGGTGACGCCGGTGACGACCCGCGCGCATCAGAGCACGCTCGCCCACATCGTCGCCGACTCCGCCGCAAAAGTGCTGTTCGCCTCGTCGGACTTCGCCGCCGAGGTCGGCCCGCTCGCCGCCGCCGTGCCGGGATTGCGGCACCGCTTCGTGATGGATGGCGCGCCGTCCGGCAGCGTGGAGTACGACGGCTGGCTGGCCGGGCAGAGCACGGCGCGGCGGGTGGTCGACAAGGCGCCCGGCGACATCGCCTCCATCTCCTACACCTCGGGCTCGACGGGCCAGCCGAAAGGCGTGCTGCTCAGCCACGCCGCGTTCGACTGGGCGGCGCGCAACCTGCGGCGCGCCCTGCTATACGGCCCCGAGGAACGCTGCCTGCTGGCAGTGCCGATGTTCCACGCCAACGGCATGTTCGCCGGGCTGTTTTCGATGCTGGAATGCGGCGGCTCCGTGGTCATCCTGCACGACGTCGATCCGGCCGCGATGATCCGCGCGATCGAGCGCGAGCGCTGCACCTACACGACGGGCGTGCCCGCCATGTACAAGATGATGCTGCGCGAGCAGGAATTGCTCGACCGGTGCGACTGCTCGTCGCTCGGCTTTGTGATCTGCGGTTCTTCGGAGGTCCCCGAGGAGTTGCTGACGGAATTCACGCACCGGCTGGCGCCGATGCTCGAAGCCTACGGCCTCACCGAATGCGGCTTCGTCTGCAACAATCCGCGCTGGGGCGTCAGAAAGCTCGGCACCACCGGCCTTGCTTATCCCGGCGTCGCGCTGCGCATCGTCGATCCGGCAAGCGTCTCTCGGGACATTCCGGTCGGGCAGACCGGGGAACTGCTCGTGCGCTCACCCGCCAATCTGACCGGCTACCACAACCTGCCGGAGGTCACGGCCGAGCGGCTACTGCCGGACGGCTGGTTCCGCACGCGCGATATCGTCCGCTCCGATGAGCAGGGCTACATCGAAATCGTCGGCCGGCTTGACGACCGCATCAGCTGCGCCGGCGAGAGCATCTTTCCGAAGGAGGTCGAGAACGTGCTGACGCAGCACCCAGACCTCGTCGATGTCGCCGTCGTCGCCATGCCCGACGAGATCAAGGGAGAAGTGCCGGTGGCCTTCGTCGTCGAGCGTTCGCCCGGGACCGTGCGCGAGGCGGAGATCCGAGAGTTCTTCCTGACTCACGGCGCCGCCTACATGCATCCGCGCCGCGTATTCGTGCTCCTGGAGATGCCGCTCACTCCGGCGAAGAAGGTCGATCGGACCGCACTCAAACGGCGCCTCGAGGAACTCCGCTCCCCGTCTGCCCCGCAATAACGGGGCAGCTTGCGGCGGCGGGCGCGCCCGCCGCTGGGCTGGCGCCGCCGCGACGATCTCTGATGCGGGAGGCACCGCCATGCCTGGGCCGTATAGCCCCCCAACGGATTGTCATGCTGACCGGCATGCCGCGTGCATGGGAAAGATGCACATTCCCATCATCAAGAAATCGGGCGCGAGGGAGAGCGGACGCAATGACCGATCCGAGACAACGCAGGCTGAGCGGACCCGTCGCGGAAGCAGCCGCGCTGCTGCGGCGCGGCGCGACACGGCGCGAGGCGATCGCCTGGTTCGCCGGCGCCGGCATGGCCGCCGCCACTGCGGGCGGCATCCTTACGCGTGCGGGTAGCGCGCTGGCCGACACGCCGAAGCGCGGCGGCCATATCCGCGTCGCCGGCTTTTCCAGCTCGACGGCTGACACCGTCGATCCGGCGAAGCAGACGCTCTCGACCGACTACGCGCGCTGCAACATGTTCTACAACGGGCTGACCACGCTCGATGGCGCGCTGAACCCGCAGCTCGCGCTGGCGGAGTCGATCGACAACGACAAGGCGACGGTCTGGACGATCAAGCTGCGCCAGGGCGTGCAGTTCCACGACGGCAAGCCGCTCACCTCGGCTGACGTCGTCTATTCGCTGACGCGGTTGAAGGACCCGAAGGTCGGCTCCAGCGCCCGGCCGCTGGCGGCGCAGATGCAGGACATCAAGGCGACCGGCCCGAACGAGGTGCAGATCACGCTGGGCGCGCCGAACGCCGATCTTCCGGTCGTGCTCGGCACCTTCCACTTCCTGATCATCAAGGACGGCACGACGGACTTCAAGACCGCGGTCGGCACCGGCGCGTTCAAGTGCAAGGAGTTCACGCCCGGCGTTCGTTCCGTCGCGGTGCGCAACGAGAACTACTGGAAGCCGGGCCAGCCCTATCTTGACGAGATCGAGTTCTTCGGCATCCCCGACGACAACGCGCGGGTCAACGCGCTGCTCTCCGGCGACATCCAGCTCGCCGGCGGCATCGACCCGCGGTCCACGCGTCAGGTGCAGGCGGCGGACGGCTTTGCGGTGTTCGAAACCAAGTCCGGCAACTATACCGACCTGGTGATCCGGCTCGACGACGCGCCGACCAACAATGCCGACTTCGTCATGGCGATGAAGTATCTGCAGGACCGCGAGCAGATGCGCACCGCCATCTTCCGCGGCTATGCGGTGCTGGGCAACGACCAGCCGGTCGACCCCACCAACCGCTTCTACTGTGCCGACATCCCGCAGCGCGCCTTCGACCTCGACAAGGCAAAGTTCCACTTCCAGAAATCGGGCATCGGCAGCACGGCGGTCCCGGTCTATGCCTCGTCGGCCGCCTCCTCCTCGCCGGACATGGCCGTGCTGATGCAGGACGCGGCGCAGAAGATCGGCCTGACGCTGGACATCAAGCGCGTGCCGGCCGACGGCTACTGGTCGAACTACTGGATGAAGCAGCCGGTCGGCTTCGGCAACATCAACCCGCGGCCGAGTGCGGACATCCTGTTCAGCCTGTTCTTCAAGTCCGACGCGCCGTGGAACGAGAGCGGCTGGAAGAACGAAAAGTTCGACCAGCTCCTGCTGGCGGCGCGCGCCGAGACGGACGTCGCCAAGCGCAAGCAGATGTACTGCGACATGCAGGGCCTGGTGCGCGACCAGTCCGGCATCGGCATCCCGCTGTTCATCAGCATGCTGGACGCGCACGCCACGAGCCTCAAGGGGCTGCGCCCGATCCCGCTGGGCGGCATGATGGGCTACAATTTCGCGGAGAACGTCTGGCTGGAAAGCTGAGCAGCCGTCGGGCGGCGACATGAACAGCCTTGTACTGCGGCTGATCGCCACACGCGTGGCGGTCAGCCTGCTTACCCTGCTGATCGTCTCCGCGATCGTCTTCGGCGCGACGGAGCTGCTGCCGGGCGACGTCGCGCAGGCGGTGCTCGGCCAGGGCGCGACGCCCGACGCGGTCACGGCGCTGCGCCAGGCGATGCACCTCGATCAGCCGGCCTGGCTGCGCTACGTCAGCTGGCTGCACGGCCTGCTGACCGGCAACCCCGGCCTGTCGCTGGTCAACCATCTGCCGGTGGCTGGCCTGATCGGCGGCCGGCTGCCGAACTCTCTGGTGCTGGCGGCGATCACCACCGCGTTCTCGGTGCCGCTGGCGCTCGCCATCGGCATCACCACCGCGGTCTGGCGCGGGTCGCTGTACGACCGGATCGCCTCGACCCTGACGGTCTCGGCGGTATCGGTGCCGGAGTTCCTGGTCGCCACCCTTGCGGTGCTGATCTTCGCGGTGAACCTGCACTGGCTGCCGGCGCTGTCGAGCCGGTCCGGCGTCCACGGCCTGTTCGGTCTGGTGCGAGTTTATGCCATGCCGGTGGTGACGCTCAGCTTCGTCGTCATCGCGCAGATGGCGCGGATGACGCGGGCGGCGCTGGTGAACACGCTCGGCTCTTCGTATGTCGAAATGGCGCTGCTGAAGGGCGCGCGGCCCTGGCGGATCGTCTTGCGGCACGCGCTGCCCAACGCGCTCGGGCCAATCGTCAACGCCGTCGCGCTGAGCCTCTCCTTCCTGCTGGGCGGCGTGATCATCGTCGAGACCATCTTCAACTATCCGGGACTGGCCAAGCTGATGGTGGACGCGGTCGCCACGCGCGACATGCCGCTGGTGCAGTCCTGCGCGATGCTCTTCTGCCTCGCCTACCTGCTGCTGGTGATGCTGGCCGATTTGGCCGCCATCCTCTCCAACCCGCGGCTGCGTTATCGATGAGCGTTCCGCTCAGGGCGACGCTGCCGCCGCGCCGCTTCCGGATTTCGGTCACCGGCGCGATCGGTCTCGCTTTGGTGGTGTTCTGGCTAGCGGTCACCGCGGTCGGCCCGATGCTGGCGCCGTATCCGCCCGGGCGCATCGTCGGCACCGACGTGCTCGGGCCGATGACGCACGCGTTTCCGCTCGGCACCGACTATCTCGGGCGCGACATGCTGAGCCGCATTCTCGTCGGCGGCCGCTACACGATCAGCATCGCCTTCGTCGCGACCTTCCTCGCCTGCTTCAGCGCCTGCACGCTCGCCCTCGCCGCGGCGGTGAAGGGCGGCTGGGTGGACGCGGTGCTGAGTCGGCTGCTGGACGCGCTGATCTCGATCCCGAGCCTGCTGTTCGGCCTAGTCGTGGTGGCGGCGCTCGGCTCGTCGATCCCGATCCTGGTGCTGACGGCGGCGGTGATCTACATGCCGGGCGCCTACCGCACCGCACGCGCCCTCGCGGTGAACGTCAACGCGATGGATTTCGTCAGGGTGGCGCAGGCCCGGGGCGAGGGCGCGTGGTACGTGATGCGGGCGGAGATCATGCCGAACATGGTGCTGCCGGTGCTCACCGATTTCGGCCTGCGCTTCGTGTTCGTGGTGTTGCTGCTGAGCGGCCTGTCCTTCCTCGGGCTCGGCGTGCAGCCGCCGGACGCGGATCTCGGCTCGCTGGTTCGCGAGAACCTCCAGGGCCTGGTGTTCGGCGCACCGGCCGTCATCATGCCGGCCGCGGCGATCGCCAGCATCACGATCGGCGTCAACCTGCTGATCGACAACCTGCCGACCCGCCGGGTGTCCCGTGAACGCTGACCGGCCGCTCGTCGAAGTCGACGCGCTGCGCGTCCTCGCGCGCGACGATAGCGGGCAGGAGCGCCGCATCGTCGATGACGTCAGCTTCAGCATCGGCGCCGGCGAAGTCGTCGCCCTGATCGGCGAGTCCGGGTCGGGCAAGACGACGATCGCGCTGTCGCTGCTCGGCTATGCGCGGGCGGGCTGCCGGATCGCCGGCGGCGGCATTCGCGTCGGCGCCACCGATGTGCGCGCACTTTCCGCCGCCGGTCTCACCGGGCTGCGCGGCCGGCAGGTCAGCTACATCGCGCAGAGCGCCGCGGCGGCGTTCAACCCTTCGCAGCGCATCATGCCGCAGGTCATCGAGTCCGCGATGATCCACCGGCTGATGCCGCGTCGCGCCGCCGAAGCCAAGGCGCGCGGCCTGTTCCGCGCCCTCGCCTTGCCGAATCCCGACCGCATCGGCGCCCGCTTTCCGCATCAGGTGTCCGGCGGGCAGCTTCAGCGCCTGCTGGCGGCGATGGCGCTGATCACCGATCCCGAGCTGGTGATCATGGACGAGCCGACGACCGCGCTCGACGTGACCACGCAGATCGAGGTTCTCCGCGCGTTCAAGGCGGTGGCGCGGGAGAAGGGCACCACAACCCTCTATGTTTCGCACGACCTCGCGGTGGTGGCGCAGATCGCCGACCGCATTGTCGTGCTGCGCGACGGCGCGGTGCAGGAGATCGGGCACACCGGCCCGCTGCTGGCGGCACCGCGCCATGCCTACACGCAGGAGCTGCTCGCCGCCGCGGCACCGGCGGTGCGCATGGCGCCGCCGGTGGCGCGGACGGGGGAGCGCCCGCCGCTGCTGCGGGTTGCCGGCCTGACCGCGGGCTACGGCGGGGCGAATGCCGCCGGCATGCCGGTCTTGCCGGTGTTGCGCGACATCGATTTCGTTATCCAGCCCGGCTCGGTGCTCGGAGTGGTCGGCGAGTCCGGCTGCGGCAAGAGCACGCTGGCGCGGGTGATCGCCGGCCTGCTGCCGGCGGCGCGCGGCAGCGTGTCGCTCGACGGCGAGGCGTTGCCGGCGAAACTGCAGGACCGCAGCCGCGAACAGCTCCGCCGCGTGCAGATCGTGTTCCAGATGGCGGATACGGCGCTCAACCCAGCGCACGAGGTGGACCGGATTCTGGCGCGCCCGCTGGTGTTCTATCACGGCCTGCGCGGCGGCGCGCTGCGCCGGCGCATCGCCGCGCTGCTGGAGATGGTGCAGCTCCCGGCGCGGCTCGGCCGCCACAAGCCGGGCGAACTCTCCGGCGGGCAGAAGCAGCGCGTGAACCTCGCCCGCGCGCTGGCGGCGGAGCCGAGCCTGATCCTCTGCGACGAGGTCACCTCGGCGCTCGACACCGTCGTCGGTGCGGCGATCCTGGACCTGCTCGCCGGCCTGCGGCGCGAGCTCGACCTTTCCTTCATGTTCATCAGCCACGACCTGTCGACGGTGCGCGCCTTCTGCGACGAGGTGATGATCCTGTATGCCGGGCAGCGCGTGGAGTTCGGCCAGCGGCGGGCGCTGCTCGACCGGCCGATGCATCCCTATTCGGACCTGCTGGTCTCCTCGATCCCCGAGCTGCGCACCGGCTGGCTCGACGGCATCAGCGCGGCGCATCTCGCCGAGGCCTCAGGCGGCATCGCCGCGCACGCGATCGAGCTTCCCTGCGCCTTCTACAATCGCTGCGCCGTCCGCGTGGAGGGCGTGTGCAATCTGCAGAAGCCGCCGCTGCGTCCGCTCGCCAAGGGCGCGGAGATCCTCTGCCATCGCACCGAGCAGGAGCTGCTCGCGGCACAGTCGCCGCAGCCCGCTGCGGTGCTGGTACACTGAACGATACGCCGAAAGAGAGGTTCGCCATGGGCGTGACCGCCGCCCCCGACACCCAGCCGACTGCCGCGCGCAGGAGCGATCCGCTGCTGCAGCCCTTGCAGCTGAAGAAGCTGCGGCTGCGCAACCGCATCATGAGCACGAGCCACGCCTCCACGCTGGATGACGGGGGCATCCCGAAGGAGCGCTACCAGCGCTACCACGAGGAGAAGGCCAAGGGCGGCATCGCACTGACGATGTTCGGCGGCTCGTCCATGGTGTCGCGCGATTCGAGCTGGGGCGGCGGCCAGGTCGACGTCTCCGGCGACGAGGTGATCCCCTGGCTGCAGGGCTTTTCCGAGCGCATCCACGGCCATGGTGCGGCGATCATGTGCCAGATCTCGCATCTCGGCCGCCGGGCCGACGCGATGGGCTGGAACTGGCTGCCCACGCTCGGCCCGTCGCGCATCCGCGAAACCCGCCACCGCAATTTCCCGCGCGAGATGGACCGCCACGACATCGACCGCGTGATCCGCGAATACGCCGCCGCGGCGCTGCGCTGCCGGGAAGGCGGGCTCGACGGCGTCGAGACGGTGACCGGCGGCCACCTGATCGGCCAGTTCTTCTCGCCGCGCACCAACCACCGCACCGACGAATTCGGCGGCTCGACCGAGAACCGCGCGCGCTTCGGCCTGATGGTGCACGAGGCGATCCGCCGCGCGGTCGGCGACGACTGGATCGTCGGCATCCGCTTCGTGGTGGACGAGGACATCGAGGACGGCATCGACTTCGAGGAGTGTTTGCGCATCGCCCGGCTGTTCGAGCGCGAGGGCCATGTCGACTTCTTCAACGCGATCTTCGGCCGCATGGACACCGACCTCGCACTCGCCGAGCACAACATGCCCGGCATGTCGCAGCCGCTGGCGCCGTTCCTGCCGGCGGTCGGCGCGTTCAAGCGCGAAGTCGGGTTGCCGGTGTTCCACGCCGCGCGCATCCAGGACGTCGCCACCGCCCGCCATGCGATCGCCGAGGGGCTGCTCGACATGGTCGCGATGACGCGCGCGCACATGGCCGACCCGCAGATCGTCAACAAGCTGATGCGCGGCGAGGAGGAGCGCATCCGCCCCTGCGTCGGCGCCTCCTATTGCATGTACAAGAAGGTCGCCTGCCTGCATAATCCGGCCACCGGCCGCGAGGACCGGCTGCCGCAGATCGTCGAGGACGCGCCGGTGCCGGGCCGCCGCGTCGTCGTGGTCGGCGGCGGCCCCGGGGGCCTGGAGGCGGCGCGCGTCGCCGCGCAGCGCGGCCATTCCGTCGTGCTGTTCGAAGCCGGCGCCAAGCTCGGCGGCCAGTTGCTGATCGCCGTGCGCGCTTCCTGGCGCCGCGACCTGATCCCGATCGTCGACTGGCGAGCCGCCGAAATCGAGCGCCTCGGCGTCGACGTTCGTCTCAACCGCTATGCCGAACCGGAAGACGTGCTCGCCGAACGCCCGGACGCCGTCATCATCGCCACGGGCGGCGTGCCCGACACCGACTGGCTGGACGGCGCCGAGCATTGCAGCACGGTCTGGGACGTGCTGGCGGATGCGAGCCAGGCGAAGGACGACGTGATCGTCTATGATTGCACCGGCCGCCACCAGGCGGCGTCCTGCGCGCTGCATCTCGCCGAGAACGGCCGCAGCGTGCAGTTCGTCACGCTCGACGACAACGTGGCGCTGGAGATGGAGTATTCGTCGCGCGTCATCTACCGCAAGCGCCTCGCCCGTACCGGCGTGCGCATCATCGGCGACAATGCGCTGATCCGCGTCCGGCCGTCCGGCAACCGCCTCGCCGCCACCTTCCGCCACGAGCTGACCGGCGCGGAAAGCGAGCTGGTCGCCTCGCAGGTGGTGATCGAGCACGGCACGGTACCGGTGGACGACGTCTTCCACGGCCTGCGCGCGGGCTCGATGAATGACGGGGTCACCGACATCGACGCGCTGCTGGAGCGCCGCCCGCAGTCGCCGGCACGCCCGCGCGACGGCGCCTTCGAGCTGCACCGGATCGGCGACGCGGTGACCAGCCGCAACGTGCACGGCGCGATCTACGACGCGCTGCGCCTGTGCAGCGCACTCTGATCAGGAGCAACGGATATGAAGCTCACCGATTTCCGCGTCCTGACCTTCGACTGCTACGGTACCTTGATCGACTGGGAGAGTGGCATCTTTGCCGCCCTGCACCCGCTGCTGGAAAAATCCGGTCGCGGCCTGACGCGCGACGCGGCGCTGGAAAACTTTGCCCGCCATGAATCCGCGCAGGAAGGCGAGACGCCAGGCATGATCTACAGCGACGTGCTGGCGCAGGTGCACCGCCGGCTCGCCGCCGAGTGGGGTGTCGCGATGCGCGAGGAGGAGCATCGCCGCTTCGGCGCCTCGGTGCCGGACTGGCCGGCGTTTCCCGATTCCGCCGAGGCGCTCAAATATCTGAAGCAGCACTACGCGCTCGTGATTCTCTCCAACGTGCATCGCGAGGGTTTTGCCGGCAGCAACCGCCGGCTCGGCGTCGAATTCGACGCGATCTACACGGCCCAGGACATCGGCTCCTACAAGCCCGATCCGAAGAATTTCCGCTACATGCTGGACCACCTGGCCGAGCGCGGCTACGCCAAGGATGACATCCTGCACACCGCGCAGAGCCTGTTTCACGATCACGCTCCGGCGAAGCGCTTTGGCCTGGCGGGCGCCTGGATCGACCGACGGCACGACCAGTCCGGCTGGGGCGCCACGATGCCCCCGCCGGACGGCGCCGCCTACGATTTCCGCTTTCCGACACTGCAAGCCATGGCCGATGCCCACCGCGCGGAACGGGAAGAGAGCCGGTAGCGGCTTCTCTCAGTCCGAGGCGTCGGCGACGAACTCGGGTTCCTGCTCCCGCGTGCCGGGATCGGGTATTTCCGGATA
>JAFAYA010000070.1 GCA_019240635.1 Acidisphaera sp.
CAGGACGCTGCTGAGCACTTCCTTGGCGGTCTCCACCAGCACGCTCCCCTCGTCGGGGTCGCCCTTCAACAGGGTGGAGGTGAATTTCTTCGCCTGCTCAAGGGTGATGTGCGGCGGCAATGGCGGCACGTTCGGGTCAGTCTTCACCTCCAACACGACGGGCACGCTGGAGGCCAGCGCCTCCTCCCACGCCGCGCCCATGCGGTCGGGGTTGTCGACGTAGATGCCCTTCAGCCCGATCAGCTCGGCGAATTTGTGATAGGGCACGTTGGGCAGCTCCTGGGACGCCTCGAATTTCGGGTCGCCCTCCATCACCCGCTGCTCCCAGGTGACCTGGTTCAGATCCTCGTTGTTGAATACGCAGACGACCCAGGTCGGGCTGGCCCATTCCCGCCAGTATTTCGCCACCGTGATCAGCTCGGCCATGTTGTTCATCTGCATGGCGCCATCGCCGACCAGCGCGATCACCGGCCGATCGGGATGCGCGAACTTAGCCGCGATCGCGTAGGGCACGGCCGCGCCCATCGAGGCCAGTCCGCCGGAGAGAGAGCACATCATGCCGCGCCTGATCTTCAGGTCCCGCGCATACCAATTGGCGCAAGACCCGGAATCGCTGGTGATGATGGCGCGGTCGGGCAGGCGCGGCGACAGCTCCCAGGTCACGCGCTGCGGATTGACGGGGTTCGCGGAGTGCATCGCGCGCGCCTCCATCGTCTCCCACCAGTCCCGGACGTTCTTTTCGACCGTCTTGCGCCAGGAGCTGTCGGAGCGCTCCTGCAGGAGCGGCAGCAGGGCGCGCAGCGTCTCGGCGCTGTCGCCGACGAGGTTGACCTCCATCGGATAGCGCAGGCTGAGCATGTCGGGCTTAATGTCGATCTGCACGCCCCGCGCGGCACCCTCCTTCGGCATGAACTCCGAATACGGGAAGCCGGAGCCGACCATCAGCAGCGTGTCGCAGTCCGTCATCAAATCGTAGCTCGGCTTAGTGCCGAGCAGGCCGATCGAGCCGGTCACCCAAGGCAGCTCGTCGGGCAGCGCCGCCTTGCCGAGCAGTGCCTTGGCGACGCCCGCACCGAGCCGGTCGGCGACGGCGATCACCTCGTCGGTGGCGTGCAGCGCGCCGGCGCCAACCAGGATCGCCACCTTCTTGCCGGCGTTGAGCACCTCGGCGGCGCGCCGCAGATCGGCGTCGTACGGCACCACTTTCGGCGCCGTGTAGCCGACGCCGGAGTGGATCGTGCCGTGCTTGCGGGGCGGCTCCTCGTATTCGAGGTCCTGCAGGTCATTCGGAAAGATCAGCGCCGTCACCATGCGCTCCGCCTTGGCGATGCGGATGGCGCGGTCAGCGAGGTGACGGACCTGGGCGGGCACCATCGCCTGCTGCACGAAGGCGCCGGCGACGTCCTTGAACATGCTCTGCAGGTCAAGCTCCTGCTGGTAGTGCCCGCCGACGGCCATGCGCGCCTGCTGCCCGGCGATCGCCAGCACCGGCATATGATCCATGCGCGCATCGTAGAGCCCGGTGATCAGGTGCGAGGCGCCGGGGCCAGAGGTAGCCATGCACACCCCCATCTCGCCGGTGAACTTGGCGTAGGCGGAGGCCATGAAGGCCGCCATCTCCTCGTGGCGCACCTGGATGAAGCGCACCTTTCCCTCGGCCCGCGCCATGGCGCCCAGCAGGCCGTTGATGCCGTCGCCGGGATAGCCGAAGACGATCCGCACGCCCCATTCATGCAGGCGCTCCCAGAAGAAGTCGCCGACCGTCTTGCTCATCTTTCTCTCCGCGCCCGCGTGCAACCTGAACGCGCTCCGGCGGCGGCGGATTGCCGATCGAAACCTATCACTTTCGTAAGGGGGGTCTCTTTGTAATGGGGTCTGGGGCCGACGGGCCCCAGCGGGTCGAGGGCGGAGCGGGCCAAGGTTCCACCGGCCCAGCCGGTGGAATGCCCGCGGAGGGGGAGCCCTCGCCTTCGCTGGTCTGCCCTACGCTGCGGCCGTCGCCGGCACCGGCTCGGCCGCGCGGCGTACGAACGCCGCCACCAGCAAGGCCCCCACCACCGCCATGCCGCCGGCGAGCACGAAGGCGCTGGTGAAGGCCCCCGTGGCCTGCACGAGGAAGCCGGTCACCGCCGGTGCCACGATCCCCGCGCAATTGGCGATCAGATGCACGAAGCCGCCGACGCCACCGACCCGGCCGGGCTCCACCGTGTCCAGGATGATCGCCCAATAGGTGTTGCCGGTCAGGTACATGAAGAGCACGGACACCGCCATGAGCAGCACCGCGGCCCCGGCGCTCGCCACCAGCCCGGCCAGCGCCACGCAGACCGCCGCGATCAGCAGGCAACCCACCAGCACCAGCTTGCGCGCGAAGACCGGATCGCCGGTGCGGCGGAAGATCGCATCGGTCAGGAAGCCGCCGCCGACCAGGCCGATGAAGCCGACCGTCCAGGGAATGACGGTGACCACGCTCATCTTCTGCACGGTGAGGTGCTGCGCCATCGTCAGGTAGCTGGGGAACCAGGAGAGGAAGAAATAGAGGATGTAGGCGTAGCCGAAGAAGGCGAAGGCGGTCGCCAGCACCGCCGGCCGGCGCAGATAATGCGACAGCGGCAGCATCGCCTCCCCCGGCTTCGCCGCCTCGCGCCCGCCGACGATCAGTTCTCGCTCCGCCGCACTCAGCCGCGGGTGGTCCTCCGCCCGGCTGGTCGCCAGCAGCGACCAGAGCACGACCCAGCCGACGCCGATCAGCGCAATGACGATGAACGACACGCGCCAGCCGAAGGTCACGGCGATGAAGCCGACGACCGGCCCTGCGAGCGCTCCCCCGAGCGGCGTGCCGGCGTTGCAGACCGCCACCGCACTCGCCTGCTCGCGGCGCGGGAACCAGCCGGAGACCAGCTTGTTGGCGGTGGCGCTGAACGGGCCTTCGCCGACGCCGAAGAACACCCGATAGATCAGCAGGCTGACGATGCCCGTCGCCGCCGCCGTCAGCCCGCAGAACACCGACCATACCGTCATGGCGATGAGCAGCACCGCCTTGCCGCCGAGCTTGTCGGCACTCCAGCCGCCAACGAAGCAGAACAGCGCGTAGCCGAAGAAGAAGCTGCTGAACACGATGCCGAGCTGTGCCGGATCGAGCTGCAGATCCTTCACCACCAGCGGTGCGGCCACCGAGAGCGCGGAGCGGTCGAGATACTGGATCAGCCCGGCCAGGAACAGCAGCGAGGCCATCATCCAGCGCAGGCGCGTGGCGAACATTTTTTCGGACCTCACATCGCGCTTATGCGATCGGTGCCCCGCATCAATACTTTTTCGGTCTCGCCCATCACCTCGGCATGAAACGCCAGGGCGGCCGGCGACAGGTCAGCGTCGGGACGGCGCTCCGGCAGGAAATTGCCGAAGGCATCCTCGCCGCGCACCAAGGTCGCGCTGTCGCGCGTGCCGGCGACCTGGCGCACATGGGTCGGCAGATAGCGAATGGCGAAGCCGATACGCCGCCGGTCCGAGGGATTGGGGTCCGAGCCGTGGATCAGCCGCACGTGGTGCAGCGACATCTCGCCCGGCTGCAGCTCCAGCGCCACCGCGTGGCCCTCATCGACCTCGACCGCCACCTCCTGGCCGCGGCTCAGCAGGTTGTTCTCGGCGAAGGTGTCGCGATGGCTCACCTGGTCCAGCTTGTGGGTGCCGGGGATCACCCGCATCGCGCCGTTGGCAACGACACTCTCCGAAATCGCCACCCACGCC
>JAFAYA010000109.1 GCA_019240635.1 Acidisphaera sp.
GCTTCCGGCGCGATGGCGGCCGCGCCGTCGCGGGCGGCGGCTTGCTGCTCCGGCGGCAGGTCGGGAGCCATGTCGAGGTTGCCGGCGGACGCAATGTCGTTGCGCCAGGAGGGAACGTCCACCGTCACCTGCCGGCTATCGCGCGCAGAGACCGTGAAGCCGAGCCGCTCCAGGGTACGCACGGCCGCATCCGGGGCGATGCGCGCGCCGCCAAGATGTTCCAGCCGGTCGTAGCGCAGGCGGGCCTGGCGCTGCCAGTGGGGTTCCGTGCCGGCGGCGACTACCTCGCTGGCCTCGCCGCCGCAAAGATCCAGGATCATGCGCGTTGCCGCTTCCACGGCGGCGGGCATCAGCGCGGGATCGATGCCGCGTTCAAAACGCTGGCGGGCGTCGGACGCGATCTGGTGGCGTCGGCCGGTAACCGCGACGCGCACGGGATCGAACAGTGCGCATTCCAGGAACATCGCGGTGGTGTCGGCGTCGCAGCCGCTCGCCTCGCCACCCATGACCCCGGCAAGCGACTGCACACCCGCCGCATCGACGATGGCGAGGTCCTCCGGTGTGAGCACGTAGTCGCGCCGGTCCAGTGCCCGAAAACGCTCGCCGTTGCCGGGGCGCATGATCAGCCGCTCGCCGGCCAGCTTGCCGGCGTCGAACACGTGCAGCGGGCGGCCGAGATCGACGGTGAAGAAGTTGGTCACGTCGACCAGCGCGTTGATCGGCCGCAGGCCGATGGCGGTCAGCCGGTCGGCCAGCCATTTCGGGCTCGGCCCGTTGCGCAGCTTGCGGAAATAGCGGCCGAGCACCCAGGGACAGGCCTCCGGCCAGTCGATCTGCCAACGCAGCGGGCTGCGGCAGGTGGCTGGCACCGGATCGGCGTGCCATCGACGCAATTCGCCGATGCCGGCAGCGGCGAGATCGCGGGCGACGCCGCGCACGCTCAGCGCGTCGCCGCGGTTGGGCGTCACGCTGATCTCGATGAGCGGATCGTCCAGTCCCGCCCATTGCGCATAGACGGCACCGACCGGCGCGTCTTCGGGGAGATCGACGATTCCGGAATGATCGTCGCCGAGACCCATCTCGCGCGCGGAGAGCAGCATGCCCGCACTCTGCACGCCGCGGATTTCGCCGACCTTCAGCAGCATGTCGGTGCCGGGGATGTGAGTGCCGGGCGCGGCGAACACCGCCTTCATGCCGGTGCGGGCGTTGGGGGCGCCGCAGACCACGGTGGCGGTGGCGCCGCCGGTGTCCACGGTGCAGACGCGCAGGCGGTCGGCGTTGGGGTGCTGCACCGCCTCGATGACGAGGGCGATGCGGAAGGGGGCGAGCGCGGCGGCCTTGTTCTCCACCGATTCGACTTCCAGGCCGATCGTGCTGAGCGTGTCGGTGATGCGGGGGAGCGGCGCGTCGGTGTCGAGATGCGTGCGCAGCCAGGCGAGGGTGAATTTCATGGGCGCCGGACCTCGGTCACGGCATTGCCAGTGTGGTCAGGGGCGAGTGGCGCCCTCAAGGCCTCGCGCTTCGCGCGACCCTTCGGGCTTCGGGCCTTGACCGCGCCACTCGCCCCTGACCGGAG
This sequence comes from Acidisphaera sp., assembly GCA_019240635.1. Lineage (GTDB taxonomy): Bacteria > Pseudomonadota > Alphaproteobacteria > Acetobacterales > Acetobacteraceae > JAFAYA01. Next base: position 1,577 of record JAFAYA010000109.1, read on the forward strand.
GTTGGGGTGCCGTTTGAAGGGGAGGAAGAGGTCCGTCTTGCTGCACACTGCACCGTCGAACGGCACCCATGCCGCTTTCTTGACGGCCGGAGCGCGGTCAATCCCCGAAGCCCGAAGGGCCGCGCGCAGCGCGAGGGATTGAGGGCGCTCCGGCTGTCGAGCACGCTCGGAGCGCCGTTCGGCAGCTACACAGCCGTTCACGTCAGGCCCTCTCGTGCAGCATCGTCGGCATGAGCGGGCTTGATCCGTAGTGGCGCAGCCAGCGCAGATCGCTCTCGAAGAACGGCCGCAGATCGGGGATGCCGTGCTTCAGCATGGTTACGCGCTCCACGCCCATGCCGAACGCAAATCCCTGCCATTCCCGCGCATCGAGGCCGCAATTGGCCAGCACGCGCGCATGCACCATGCCGCTGCCGAGAATTTCCAGCCAGTCGCCGCCAGCCCCGAGTTCCCCGGTGCGCCGGTTCCAGCCGATATCCACTTCCATCGACGGCTCGGTGAACGGGAAGTAGCTGGCACGGAACCGCACCGGCAGGTCGGCGATGCCGAAGAAGGCACGCAAAAAATCGATCAGGCAGCCCTTCAGGTGGCCGAGCGTGATGTCGCGGTCGATCACCAGGCCTTCGCACTGGTGGAACATCGGGCTGTGCGTGGCGTCGTGGTCGGCACGGTAGGTGCGGCCGGGCGCGATCACGCGCAGCGGCGGCTCCTGGGCGAGCAGGGTGATGATCTGCACATCGCTGGTCTGCGTGCGCAGCAGCAGCGGCCGGCCGTCGCGCTCGCCGGGCAGATAGAATGTGTCGTGATCGGCGCGCGCGGGATGGTGCGCGGGGATGTTGAGAGCGCCAAAATTGTACCAGTCGGTCTGGATGTCGAGCCCCTCGCCGACCGAAAAACCCATCGCGCCAAAAATCGCCGCCATCTCTTCCATGGTGCGGCTGATCGGGTGGATCAGGCCCTGCGGCTGCGGTCGCGGCGGCAGGGTGACGTCCAGGCGCTCGGCCGCGAGGCGGGCGTGCAGGGCCGCTTCCTCGAGCGCGCGGCGGCGGGCCTCGACCGCGTCGGTCAGTTCGTCCTTCAGCCGGTTCAGGGCGGCGCCGCGAGCGCGCCGTTCGTCCGGAGGGGCCTTGCCGAGCGCCTTCAGCAGCGCCGTCAGGCTGCCGCTGCGGCCCAGCACGGCGACGCGCACCGCGTCCCAGGCGCGCAGGTCGGCGGCGGCGTCCAGCGCCGCTTGCGTCTCCTGGCTCAGCTTCGTCAACTCGTCCATGCGTCACGCGAAAAGGGCCGCCCGCAGGCAGCCCCATCCTTCCTGTGCTGATCTCCGGCGGAGATCGGTGCCTAGAGGACGGCCTGCACCTTCTTGACGATCTCCGCAAAGCTCGCGGCGTCGTCATAGGCAATCGCGGCGAGAACCTTGCGGTCCATCTCGATGCCGGCCTTTTTCAGTCCGGCGATGAAGCGCGAATAGGTCAGGCCATGCTCGCGCACCGCGGCGTTGATGCGCTGGATCCACAGGCCGCGGAAATCGCGCTTCTTGTTGCGGCGGTCGCGATAGGCATAGCGCAGCGCCTTCTCCAGCCGCTCCAGCGCGATGCGGTAGTTGGTCGAGGAGCGGCCGACATAGCCCTTCGACTGCTCCAGGACTTTCTTGTGACGGGCGTGCGTGGTGACGCCGCGCTTGACTCGTGCCATGGCCCAAAAAAACTCCTCAGCCCAGCCCGTACGGTGCCCACTGCTTGACGGTCTTGCCGTCCGCCTCGGTCAGCACCTGGCTGCCGCGGTTCTGGCGCTTCATCTTCTGCGGGCGGTTGATCAGGCCGTGGCGCTTCATGCCGGGGCCGGCCAGCACCTTTCCGGTCGCGGTGATCTTGAATCGCTTCTTCACCGACGACTTCGTCTTCATCTTGGGCATTTGCTTCTCCTCTCGGCGGTCCCGTCCCTTCCCTCCGGGAAGACTCTCCGGAAAGATCGGCAGGCGTCGCGGCCGGGCATGCCCATCCAGGCCCGGCGCGCTGACACAGGGGCGGGCTTATAGCCACGCGATCCGGTGCTTGCAAGGTTGAGGCTTGCGGCGAGAGGGCAGATATAGGCGCCGATGCAAGCGCGCTTCGTCAAGATGCACGGCCTGGGCAACGACTTCGTCGTGTTCGACGAACGCGCGGCCCCGCTCGGCCTGACGGCGGCGCGGGCAGCGGCGATCGCCGACCGGCGAAGCGGCGTCGGCTGCGACCAGTTCATCACGATCGAGCCGCCGCCGCCCGGCGCCGACGCCTTCATGCGCATCCGCAATCCCGACGGCGCGGAGGCGGGCGCCTGCGGCAACGCCACCCGCTGTGTCGCCGACCTGCTGTTCCGGGAAACCGGGAGGCCTCGCCAGGTCATCCGCACCGCCGCCGGCGATCTGGCAGCCGAGGTGCGGGCGGACGGCACGGTCCAGGTGGACATGGGCCCGGCCCGGCTGGACTGGCAGGACATCCCCCTCGCCCGTCCTGCCGACACGCTGCACCTCGACCTCGCGGAGGGGTCGCTCGCCGACCCGGCGGCCTGCTCGATCGGCAACCCGCACGTCACCTTCTTCGTCGCCGACCCCGAATCGGTGCCCGTTGCGGCGATCGGACCGCGCATCGAGTGCGACCCGCTGTTCCCGCAACGCGCGAATGTCGGCTTCGCCAGCGTGCCCGGCCCGGACCGGCTTCGGCTGCGGGTGTGGGAGCGCGGCGCCGGGCTGACCCGCGCCTGCGGCTCCGGCGCCTGCGCGGCGCTGGTCAACGCCCACCGGCGCGGGCTGACCGGACGCAAGGCGGAGGTCGTGCTCGACGGCGGCGCGCTCCGCATCGAATGGCGACCGGACGGCCACGTGCTGATGACCGGCCCGACCGCGACCGCGTTCCACGGCTGCATCGACCTGGCCGCCTACCCGGCATGAGCGCCGAAATCCTGACCTTCGGCTGCCGGCTGAACGCCTGGGAGAGCGAAGTCATCCGGGGCCACACCGCCGGCCTGTCGGACACCGTCGTCGTCAATACCTGCGCGGTGACGGCGGAGGCCGAGCGCCAGGCGCGCCAGGCGATCCGGCGGGCGCGGCGCGAGCGGCCCGGGGCGCGCATCGTGGTCACCGGCTGCGCCGCGCAGATCGATCCGGCGGCCTGGGCGCGGCTGCCGGGTGTCGATCGGGTGCTGGGCAACGAGGAGAAGCTCGCACCGCAAAGCTGGCGCCCGGGCGCGCCCTCCGCCGTCGCCGACATCATGGCGGCGCGCGACACCGCCCCGCACCTGGTCACCCGGTTCGGCGGCCGCGCGCGCGCCTTCGTGCAGGTGCAGCAGGGCTGCGACCACCGCTGCACCTTCTGCATCATTCCGTTCGGCCGCGGGCCGAGTCGCAGCGTGCCGGTCGGCGCGGTGGTCGCCCAGGTGCGCGCGCTGGTCGAGGTCGGCTATCGCGAGGTCGTGCTGACCGGCGTGGACGCCACCAGCTACGGGGCCGACCTGCCGGGGCGGCCGAGCCTCGGCCAGCTCGTCCGGCGGCTGCTGGCGCTGGTGCCCGACCTGCCGCGGCTGCGCCTCTCCTCGCTCGACCCGCAGGAGATCGACGCCGAGCTCTGGCGGCTGCTGGCCGAGGAGGAGCGGCTGATGCCGCATCTGCACCTGTCGCTGCAGGCCGGCAGCGACCTGATCCTCAAGCGCATGAAGCGGCGGCACAGCCGGGCCGGGGCGCTCGCGGTGATCGCGCGGGCGCGGGCGCTGCGGCCGGGCATCGGGCTCGGCGCCGACCTGATCGCCGGCTTCCCGACCGAGGACGCCGCGGCCTTCGCCGAGACCTTCGCGCTGGTGGAGGAGGCGGAGCTGCCGTTCCTGCACGTATTTCCGTACAGCGAGCGGCCGGGCACGCCGGCGAGCCGCATGCCGGCGGTGCCGGCGCCGGTGCGGCGGGAGCGCGCCGCCCGGCTGCGCGAGGCCGGGGAGCGCGCCGCCGCGCGGTTCTTCGCCGGCCAGGTCGGCCGCACGGTCACGCTGCTCACCGAGACCGACCAGGCCGGCCGCACCGAGCACTACGCCCCTGCCCGCCTGGCCGGCCGCGCGGCCCCCGGACAGGTGGTGCGGGCGCGGATCCGCGGGGCCGACGGACGCGGGCTGCTGGCCGAGGCGGTCTGATGGCGCTCGGCGCCTTCTTCTCCCGCCTCAAGGAAGGGCTGTCCCGCAGCACCCAGAAACTCTCGACCGGCATCTCCGCCGTTGTCACCCGGCGCACGCTGGATGACGCGGCGCTCGAGGAGCTCGAGGAGACGCTGATCGCCGCCGACCTCGGCACCGCGGTCGCCGCCAGGGTGATCGCCGAGTTTCGGCGCACCCGGTTCGGCCGCGACGTCACCGACCAGGAGGTGAAGGACGCGCTGGCCGGGGAGATCGCTGCCATCCTGGCGCCGATGGCCCGGCCGCTGGCGCTCGACCCCGGGCTGAAGCCGCACGTGGTGCTGGTCGCCGGGGTGAACGGCACCGGCAAGACCACGACGATCGGCAAGCTCGCGCTGCTGTGGCGCGAGCAGGGGCTGCGGCCGGTGCTGGTGGCCGGCGACACGTTTCGCGCCGCGGCCGTCGAGCAGCTGCAGATCTGGGGCGAGCGCGTGGCCGCCCCGGTGATCGCCGGGCCGCCCGGCACCGACGCCGCCGGCCTGGCGTTCGACGCGCTGACCCGGGCCCGCGCCGAGCGCGCCGACGTGCTGCTGATCGACACCGCCGGGCGGCTGCACAACAAGTCCGTGCTGATGGAGGAATTGCGGAAGATCATTCGCGTGCTGCGCAAGCAGGACGCGACGGCGCCGCATTCGGTGCTGCTGGTGCTGGACGCCACCACCGGCCAGAACGCGATCGAGCAGGTCCGGGTGTTCAAGGAGATGGTGGACGTCGGCGGCCTGATCGTGACCAAGCTGGACGGCAGCGCGCGCGGCGGCATCGTGGTGGCGCTGGCCGAGACCTTCGGGCTGCCGATCCACGCCGTCGGGGTAGGCGAGCAGGCGGCCGATCTCCGGCCGTTCGACGCCGCCGAGTTCGCCCGCGGCCTGGTCGGGGCGTGAAGGCGAGGGCGCGCTTCCTGTTCGGCGCCGCGATCACCCGCTAACGTCCCCGGCCAGGAACGGAGGACGCAATGGCGGGATTGCTGGACGGCAAGGTGGCGGTGGTGACGGGCGCGGGCGGCGGCATCGGCCGGGCGATCGCGGTCGCCATGGCGCAGGCCGGCGCGCGCGTGGTGATCAACGACATCGGCGCGTCGCTCGCCGGCGAAGGCCGGTCCGCCTCGCCGGCCGAGGAGACCAAAGAAATCATCGAGGGCGCCGGCGGCCAGGCCGTGATCAACACGGACTCCGTCGCCGGATGGGACTCGGCGCGGCGGATCGTGCAGTGCGCGGTCGATCATTTCGGACGGATCGACGCGGTGGTGAACAACGCCGGCATCCTGCGCGACGTCATTTTTCATAAGATGAGCGAGGATGACTGGCTGTCGGTGCTCAACGTGCATCTGAACGGCAGCTTCTTCGTCAGCCGCGCCGCCGCCGAGCACTTCCGCAAGCAGGAGAGCGGCGCCTTCGTGCATATGAGCAGCACGTCGGGGCTGATCGGCAATTTCGGCCAGGCGAACTACTCGGCCGCAAAACTCGGCATGGTCGCGCTGTCGAAATCGATCGCGCTCGACATGCAACGCTACAACGTGCGGTCCAACTGCATCGCGCCGTTCGCCTGGAGCCGGATGACCAGCTCCATTCCGGCGGGCACGCCCGAGCAGCAGGCGCGGGTCGCGAAGATTCAGAAGATGACGCCGCACAAGAACGCGCCGATGGCGGTGTTCCTGGCCTCCGACGCGGCGAAGGGAGTGAGCGGGCAGGTCTTTG
>JAFAYA010000079.1 GCA_019240635.1 Acidisphaera sp.
CTCTACGGCGTTCCCGAGAGCTTTTTCGTCGACCGCATCGGCGTCATCCGCTGGCGCTGGGCGGGGCCGCTGATGTCGGACACCGTCGCCCAGCAGTTGCAGCCGCTGCTTCGGACCTACGGATGAAGGCGCTGCTGGTCGCCCTCGCGCTGCTGCTCGCCGCACCCGCCTGGGCGGTCAGCGACCCCGCCGAAACTCTGCCGAACCGCGCCCAGGAGCACCGCGCCGAGCGCATCGGGAGCCAACTCCGCTGCCTGGTCTGCCAGAACGAGAGCATCGAGGATTCTGAGGCCGACCTGGCCCGTGACCTCCGCCGCATCGTCCGCCAACACGTGGCGGCCGGGCACAGCGACCGGCAGGTCATCGCCTGGATGGTTAGCCGCTACGGCGACTTCGTGCGCCTCCGCCCGCCTTTCGAGCCGCTGACCTTCTTGCTGTGGTTCTCGCCGGTGCTGGCGCTGGGCGTGGCGGCGGCCGCGGTGTTCGGCGGGCGCCGGGGACGAAACCCGGTCCCGCCGCTGACCGACGCCGAGTGGGCCACGCTCGCCACTTTGCTCCAACAGGAAGAAAGGCCGGGGACGCTCCCTCCGCCCCTGGACCCCGCTCGGGCCGCAAGGCCCCAGACCCCTTGATCTGGGGAGCACTCCTGCTGCTGGCGGCCGCCGCCTTGGCGCCGGTGGCCTGGAGCGCCCGGCATGGCTCCAAGCCTCGTGGACGGCAAGAGACCGCGATCGCTCTGCACCGGGCGCAGCTTGCTGAACTTGATCGCGACCTCGCGGAAGGCCGCATCGCCGTGTCAGAACACGCGACCGCCGTTCTCGAAGTGCAGCGCCGCCTGCTCGCCGCCGCCAGCCCCGATCCCGCGCCCGCAACGGGCTCGCGCGGCGCGCTGCTCGCCGCCCTGGTACTGGTGCCGCTCGCCGCCCTGGCCCTCTACCTGCCGGGCGCCTCGCCGAACTTGCCGGCCGCCCCGCTCGCCGAACGCATCGCCCGCGCCCGCCAAGCCGCCGAGCGCGACGCCGCGCTGATCGACGAATTGCGCCATCGGATCGCCAGCCTCGATCCGAAATCCGACCGGGCGCGGCAGGGATTGCTGCTGCTCGGCAACGTCGAGGACGCCAGGGGCAACCTGCCGGCCGCCGCCGACGCCTGGAAGCAGGCTTTGCAAGTCCGGTTCGATCCTACCCTCGCCGCGCAAACCGCCGAGGCGCTCACCCGCGTGCAGGGCCACGTGACGCCGGAGGCCGCCGGCCTGTTTCGCCAGGCGCTCGCGGCCGCACCACCCGACGCCCCCTGGCGTGGCGTCGTCGAACAGCGCCTCGCAGAGTTGCGCTAAACTGGCTGTGCTAGGCTGCGTCCCGTGACGCGGTTCGCGAAGAGGTCGGCTATGGATTGGTCAGGCTGCCCGATGGTGGAGAGAGTGCCCGGCAAGGTGTCGGGCCAGTGGATCGTCAAGGGAACGCGCATCCTCGCCGACGGGGTGCTCGAAAACGCCGACGCGGGCTACACGCCGGAGGAGCTCGCGACCGAAATCTATCAGGGTCTTTCCGTCGACCAGGCGAGCGCCATCCTGTCCTATGCGAAGAGGAAGCGTGAACCGCATCCTGCTTGACCAGAACGTTCCGTATCCCATCCGCACGCTCTTTCCGGACCGCGAGGTCAAGACCGCTTATCAAATGGGCTGGAACGCTCTCGGCAACGGCGAGCTGTTGAGGGCGGCCGAGGCCGAAGACTTCGCCGTCATGGTCACATGCGACCAGAACATTCGCCACCAGCAGAATATGGCGACGCGGCGGGTCGGACTGGTCGTGCTCTCCACGAACAACTGGAATATTCTGCGCGACAGGGCTGATGACATCCGGCGATCCGTCGAGGAGTTGGCGCCGAACGGCTATGCCTACGTCGAGTGCGGGCTGGCGCCGAAGCGCAGGCGGACAGGGCCGGAGCTGGAAATGTAAGGTTGGAAAGATCGAGAGCGTGTCCAGGCTTCTGATCGCCTTGACCGACTACCCGCCAGGTCATTAAGCCCCGCCGAATTTCCCGGGGATCGGACATGTCCGTGTATGTGGAAGAGGCGCTCGTCGCTACCGAGGGCCTCCGGGAGTTCGGCGATCGCCTGTTGGCGAAATTCGGTGAAGAGGTTCCGTCGAGGGAGCTGTTGATCGACACCGAGGAACTCGAAGCGCGAATAAAACGGCTCATTGAGCTATTGCCCGAGGGAATCTCTCTCGGAGACTGGGGCCGGAAGGTCTACTTCATGAAGGTATGGCTTAAGAGGAATGAGCCCACTCAGTGTCCAGGCGACATAGCGCAATTGGTGCAGGGCGATCTGCCTGAGGCCATACGACAGGTCCGCCAGTGGGGCGGAAGTCTTTCCTATTTCGACGAGGAACTCAGGCGGGCTGTCGTGCACCTGATCCGAACGCGCGATTTCAGCTCTGCAATTCGGGCTGCATTCGTCGTCCTGACTGAACGTTTGCGCAAAAGTTCAAGCTTCCCACCGGTCTCGACGGTCCCGCTCTGGTGAATGAGGCATTCGGCTCAAAGTCAACGCTGACACCTCACCTTGATAGAGCTCGACGCCAGGCGATCCGGGACTATCTCGCGGGCGCGTACGGGGTGTTGCGGAACAAGTATGCCCATGAGAACCCGCCTCTCGACCTCGTCGAGTTGGAAGCTGCGTTAGCGACGGTCAGCTTGGGGCTGAAGCTGGTCGGTTGAGCGTCGGGCTGGGCAGCTTCCGACCCTTCACACCGACAAAGCGGGAATGTTCTGCATCCCTCGGCACGCCAGAGCGTCTCTTCAAGGGACGCTTCGGCTGGGTGGCCGGGGTCAAGCCGCGCGAAGCGCCCGGCGCAGGCGGCTTGGGCTTGACGCCGGCCGCCTATCCGCAAGCACACTCGGAAGAAGGATTGGGACAACGCCTCTGCTACGAGCGCCGGCATCACGCTTTCCCGGCCCGCGCCGCCGCTCCATATTCAGCACAACGGGACTGCCGGAGGAAACGACGCCATGGCCGATTCCACCCTGTTTCACGTCAAGCCTTCGATCGCCGCGGGCGCCCACGTCAACCAGGAACGGTTCCGGGTGATGTCCGCGCAGGCCGCCAGCTCGCCCGACAGTTTTTGGGCCGAGCAGGCCCGCCGGCTCGACTGGATCCGGCCGCCCACCCGCATCAAGAACACGAGTTTTCGCGACGACGTGGTGATCCGCTGGTTCGAGGACGGGACCCTGAACGCCGCAGCCAACTGCCTGGACCGCCACCTCAAGCGGCGGGGAAACCAGCCGGCGATCATCTGGGAGGGCGACGATCCCGGCATGCAGAAGACCGTGACCTACAAGGAGCTGCATGACCACGTCTGCCGGCTCGCCAACGCCATGAAGGCGCTCGGCGTCGCCCGCGGCCACCGGGTGACGATCTACCTGCCGATGGTGATCGAGGCGGCGGTGGCCATGCTGGCCTGCGCGCGCATCGGCGCGATCCATTCGGTGGTGTTCGGCGGCTTCTCGCCCGACAGCCTGGCCAACCGCATCCAGGACTGCGATTCGAAACTGCTGATCACCGCCGACGAGGGACGGCGCGGCGGCCGGCGCGTAGCGTTGAAGACCAATGCGGACGCGGCGCTGAAAACCTGCCCGTCGATCCGCAACGTCATCGTCGTGCGGGTGACCGGCGGCGACGTGCCGATGCAGGAAGGCCGCGACCACGACTACGCGGCGCTGCTGGAAAAAGCCTCGCCGGACTGCCCACCCGAGCCGATGGGCGCGGAAGACCCGCTGTTCATCCTCTACACGTCCGGCAGCACCGGCAAGCCGAAGGGCGCGCTGCACACCACCGGCGGCTACATGGTCTGGTCGGCGTTCACCCACGAGCTGGTGTTCGACTACCATCCCGGCGAGATCTACTGGTGCACCGCCGATGTCGGCTGGGTGACCGGCCACACGTACATCGTCTATGGCCCGCTGGCGAACGGGGCCACCACGCTGATGTTCGAGGGCGTGCCGAACTACCCGGATGCCGGCCGCTTCTGGCAGGTAGTGGACAAGCACAAGGTCAACATCTTCTACACCGCACCGACCGCGATCCGCGCGCTGATGCGCGAGGGCGAAGCGCCGGTGAAGAAGGCCTCCCGTCAAAGCCTGCGCATCCTCGGCAGCGTCGGCGAGCCGATCAATCCGGAGGCCTGGCTCTGGTACTACCGCGTGGTCGGGGACGAGCGCTGCCCGATAGTCGATACGTGGTGGCAGACCGAGACCGGCGGCATCCTGATCTCGCCGCTGCCCGGCGCGGTCGCGCAGAAACCCGGCAGCGCCACCCTGCCGCTGCCCGGCGTGAAGCCGGTGCTGGTCGATAATGACGGAAAGCCGCTAGAGGGGGAGGCGGAGGGAAATCTCTGCATCGCCGACAGCTGGCCCGGGCAGATGCGCACGGTGTACGGCGACCACCCGCGCTTCATCCAGACGTATTTTTCGACCTTCAAGGGCCTCTACTTCACCGGCGACGGCGCGCGCCGGGACGCCGACGGCTATTGGTGGATCACCGGGCGGGTGGACGACGTGATCAACGTCTCAGGCCACCGCATGGGCACCGCCGAGGTGGAGAGCGCGCTTGTCGCGCACCACAAGGTGGCCGAGGCGGCAGTGGTGGGTTTTCCGCACGAGATTAAGGGCCAGGGCATCTACGCCTACGTCACGCTGAAGGTCGGTGAGGAGCCCACGGAAGAATTGCGCAAGGAACTCGTCGTCTGGGTGCGCAAGCAGATCGGCCCGATCGCCGCGCCCGATGCGATCCACTGGGCGCCGTCGCTGCCGAAGACGCGCAGCGGCAAGATCATGCGCCGCATCCTGCGCAAGATCGCGGCCAACGAGACCGACAGTTTGGGCGATGTTTCGACACTCGCCGATCCGTCGGTGGTGCAGGACCTGATCGGCAATCGAATCGGCTAGCGTCGAGCGATGCCAGAGGGCGGATTGCGGGTTGAGGGGCTTCTTCCGTCACGCCCACTGGCCAAGCTGTCCAACGGCAACATGCGGACGTCCAAGCGCGCCGCATGACCATCGAACTGACCTACCTCGCTCTCGCCAGCGCGCTCGGCCTGCTGCACGCGCTGGCGACCGGCCTCTGCTACGGACTAGCAGAACGGGCTGCGCGCCAGCACCGGCCCACGCGACGCGGCGCGGCCGCTGCAAAGCGTGTACGGCCGCATCGATCGCGCCTATGCCAACTTCCAGCAGACCTTTCCGCTTTTCGCCGCCGCCGTGCTCATCGCCCAGGCGCTCGGCCGCCACAATGGCCAGACCGAATGGGGCGCCGGCGTCTATTTCTGGTGCCGGCTCGCCTATGTTCCACTCTACGCCGCCGGTGTGCCCTGGCTGCGCTCGACCGTCTGGATGGTCTCCTTTATCGCCATCTGGCTGGTGCTGGCCGGGGTCTTCATCTGAGCGCGCGCGGTCCGCGACGGGCGATCTGGTCATACGCCGCGAGGATGCTAAGTAGACGTCGTGGCCGAAGCCGACCCCTACACCATCCTGGGCCTGGAGCGGAGCGCGGACGCGCAGGCGATCCGTCGGGCCTATCGCAAGCTCGCCAAGCAGCACCACCCCGACCTGAACCCCGGCAGCAAGGCCGCGGAAGACCGCTTCAAGTCCATCTCCGCCGCCTATGAGCTGCTCTCCGACCCCGAGAAGCGCGCCCGCTTCGATCGCGGCGAGATCGACGCCAGCGGCCAGGAGAGACCGCAGCGCCCAAGCTACCGCGAATGGGCCGAGGGCGCGCAGGGGCGGCACTACCAGGCCGCCGGCGACAGCCCGCTCGGCGGCGAGGAGGAGCTTGGCGACATCCTCGGTGCCTTTTTTCGCGCCCGCGGCGGCGAGGGCGGCGAGACCATCCGCATGCGCGGCCGCGACCAGGCCTACCAGCTCGGGGTTTCCTTCGCCGATGCCGTGCTCGGCGCCACACGCCGCCTCACGCTGCCGGACGGGCGCACGCTCGACGTCGCCATCCCGCCCGGCCTCACCGACGGCCAGGTGCTGCGGCTGCGCGGGCAGGGCGGCGCTGGCCTGGGCGGCGGGCCGGCCGGGGACGCGCTGATCGAGGTGCACGTGGCGCCGGACCCGAATTTCTCCCGGGAGGGCAGCGACATCCACCTGACTCTGCCGGTCAGCCTGGCGGAGGCGGTGCTCGGCGCCCGCCTCCCAGTGCCGACCGTCGCCGGCGAAGTGACCATGACGGTGCCGAAGCACTCGGATACCGGCACCAAGCTGCGGCTGCGCGGCCGCGGCGTCGCCGCGCATGGCGGCCGCACCGCCGGCGATCAGATCGTCACGCTGCAGGTCGTCATCGGCGAGCCCGACGACGCGCTGGAAGCCTTCGTGCGCGATTGGGCACCAAAACACCCGTCGCATCCGCGGCGCGCCGCGACGGAGCGGTCATGATCACGCGCGCGATGCTGCGGGAACTCGTCGCCGGGCTGGAGGCGGCCGATCTCGAGCGCTGGGTGGCGGAAGCCTGGGTGCGTCCGGAGCGGCGGGGCGCCGATCTGCTGTTCCGCGAGATCGACGTCGCCCGCGTGCGGCTGCTGGTCGAGCTGCGCGACGAACTGGCGCTCGGCGAGGAGGCCATGCCCGTCGTGCTGTCGCTGCTCGACCAGCTGTATGCGGCGCGCCGGCAGATGCGGCTCTTGTGCGAGGCGATCGGGCAGGCGCCGGAGGAGCTGCGGCGGTCGCTGGCAGCGCACCTCGAACGCGGCGGGGCCGGGCAGGACGAATAAGTGCGGCGCCGCCGGAGACTACGCCGCCACGAGGCGTTGTGTCTGCTCGCCCAGCCCCTCGACCCCCAGCCGCATGGTCTGCCCGGCCTTCAGGAACACCGGCTGCGGCTTGATGCCGAGCCCGACGCCCGGCGGAGTGCCGGTACTGATGATGTCGCCGGGAAACAACGTCATGAAGTGGCTGACGTAGCTGACGAGCTTGCGCACGCCGAAGATCATCGTCTTCGTGCTGCCGTCCTGCATGCGCTTGCCGTCCACCTCGCACCACAGCTTTAGGTTCTGCGGGTCTGGCACTTCGTCCTTCGTCACCAGCCACGGACCGGTTGGCCCGAACGTATCGCAGCCCTTGCCCTTGTCCCAGGTGCCGCCGCGCTCGGCCTGGAATTCGCGCTCGCTGACGTCGTTGCACACGCAATAGCCGGCGACGTGGTCCATCGCCTCGTGCTCGGGCACGTAGCTGGCGCGTTTGCCGATCACCACCCCCAGCTCCACCTCCCAGTCCGTCTTCTTCGACCCGCGCGGGATTCTCACGTCGTCATTCGGTCCCTGGAAGGCGCCGAGCGATTTCAGGAACACGATCGGCTCTTTCGGGATCGGCGAGCCGGTCTCCGCAGCGTGGTCGGCATAGTTCAGGCCGATGCAGACGAAGTTGACCGGGCGCGGCACGCACGGGCCGATGCGCGGATTGCCCTCCACTTTCGGCAGGCTCTTCCAATCCAGCGCCTTCAGCTTCGCCAGGCCCTGTTCGGAGAACACCTCGGCGGCGAAATCCTTGACCGTGCCGGACAGGTCGCGCATCCCGCCCTCCGGGTCGAGCAAAGCGGGTTTTTCGGCACCCGGCGGTCCGACGCGCAGCAGCTTCATCGCTCTCTCCTCAAACGGTCCAGCCGCCATCGATCACGATGGCCTGGCCGGTCATGAATTTCGACTCGTCGCTACCGAGGTAAACGGCGAGTGCGGCGATCTCCTCCGGCGATCCGAGGCGCCCGACCGCCTGGCGGGACACGAAGGCGGCCCGGGCCGCCGCCACCGACCCGGCCGCGCCCGCATTGGCGGCGATGCGCTCCTCCAGGCTCGGCGTTTCGATGGTGCCCGGGCAGATGCAGTTGCAGCGTATGCCTTTGGCGACGAAATCCGCCGCCACCGACTTCGTTAGCCCGACCACCGCCGCCTTCGTCGTGCCATACACGAAGCGGTTCGGCGCGCCCTTCACGCTGCCCGCCGCCGAGGCGACATTGACGATCGACCCGCCGCCGCGCGCCAGCATGCCGGGCAGCAGCGCGCGGATGGTGCGAAACATCGAGCGCACGTTGAGGTCGAAGGCGAGCGCCCACTCCTCCTCGGTCGCGTCCAGCACCGTCCCCTGATGCACGATACCCGCGCAATTGAACAGCAGATCGACCGGACCCGCGGCGTCTGCAACCTGCACGATGTCGGCCGCGTGCAGCACGTCGAGCCGCGCAGTGCGGATGCGCCCGCCGGCGATCTCCGCCACTTTTGCCTCGTTGACATCGGTGGCGAGCACCGTTGCTCCTTCTTCGGCGAAGGCCAACGCGGCGGCGCGGCCGATGCCCTGCGCCGCCGCGGTGACAAAGGCCGTCCTGCCCGCCAGCCTACCACCCATGTCGCGCCCCAATGGCTTGCGCCTCAGTGGTTGTTGCGAGATTCGCCGCGCGTCTCGACGATGTCGAGATAGAGCGTCGCCGGCTCCAGGCATGCGCCGTGGCCGAGCTGGCCGACCATGCTGCGATAGATCTCTTCCCACGGCGTCTTGTGGTCGAGTTTCGGCGCCGTCCAGGCTTTTCGACGCCGCTCGATCTCGCCCTCAGGCAGCAGCAGATCCACTTTGCGGGCCTTCAGGTCGATGCGGATCGGGTCGCCAGTGCGCAGCAGCGCGAGCCCGCCGCCCACGACGGACTCCGGCGTCACGTTCAGGATCGACGGGCTGCCGGAGGTCCCGGACTGCCGCCCATCGCCCATCGTCGGCAGCGCGTTCACGCCCTGCTTCAGCAGCGCCGCCGGCGGCTGCATGTTCACCACTTCCGCACTGCCGGGATAGCCGACCGGGCCGCAGTTGCGGATCACCAGCACCGTATGCTGGTCGATCCCCATCGCCGGATCCTCGATGCGCGCGTGGTAGTCCTCCGGCCCTTCGAACACCGCCGCCTTGCCGATGAACACGTCGGGGTGCTCGGGATCAGAGAGGAAGCGGCTGCGGAATTCCTCGTCGATGACGCTGATCTTCATCACCGCACTCTCGAACAGATTGCCCGACAGCACGACGTAGCCGGCCGCCGCCTTCAGCGGCTTGTCATAGGGGCGGATGACCTCGCGGTCCGGCTCGGGCGTCTTCGCCAGGTTTTCCGCGAGCGTGCGGCCGGTCACCGTCATCGCGTCGCCGTGGATTTTCCCGGCCTGAAGCAGCTCCTTCATCACCGCCGGCACGCCGCCGGCCCGGAAGAACGCCTCGCCGAGGAACCGCCCGGCGGGCTGCAGATCGACCAGCAGCGGGATTTCCGGCCCCAGCCGCTGCCAGTCCTCGACCACGTGATCGACGCCCATGTGCCGGGCGATCGCCACCATGTGGATCGGGCAGTTGGAGGAAGCGCCGAGTGCGGCCGCCGCCACCACCGCGTTCTCGAACGCCGCCCTGGTCATGATGTCGGACGGGCGCAGATTCTCGTGCACCATGCCGACGATGCGCCGGCCGGTCTCGTACGCCATCCAGCCGCGCTCGCGATGCGGGCCGGGAATGGCGGCGCAGCCGGGCAGTGACATACCCAGCGCCTCCGCCAGGCTGTTCATCGAAAGTGCCGTGCCCATGGTATTGCAATGGCCGACCGAGGGCGCCGAGGAGGCCACCATATCCATCATCTGGCGGTAGTCGATCTCGCCTTCCGCCAGCAGTTTGCGTGCCTCCCAGACGATCGTGCCGGAGCCGGAAAGCTGGCCCTTGTACCAGCCGTCCAGCATCGGCCCGCCGGAGAGCACGATCGCCGGGATGTTCACCGTCGCCGCCCCCATCAGGCACGCCGGCGTGGTCTTGTCGCAGCCGGTGGTCAGCACCACCCCGTCGATCGGGTAACCGTGCAGCACTTCCACGAGACCGAGATAGGCGAGGTTGCGGTCAAGTGCGGCCGTGGGGCGCTTGCCGGTCTCCTGGATCGGGTGCAGCGGGAACTCGAGCGGTATCCCGCCGGCGTCGCGAATGCCGTCGCGCACGCGGCTCGCGAGCTGGACGTGGTGGCGGTTGCAGGGCGCGAGGTCCGAGCCGGTCTGGGCGATGCCGATGATCGGCTTGCCGCCCTGCAGCTCCTCGCGGGTGATGCCGTAATTCATGTAGCGCTCGATATAGAGCGCGGTCATGCCGGGATCGGCGGGCTCGTCGAACCAGCGGCGGCTGCGCAGGCGTTTCGTGCCGTTGCTTTCGGTCATCGCGGCCCTCCCTGCCAGCCCGGAAAGGGTGGGCGCGGCGGCGAAGCGGTGTCAACCGGCCGAAGGCGAGGGGTTCCGCTCGCAGGCCCAGAACTCAAGTCCAGCGTGTCTGGGGCCGCGGCCCCCAGCGGGGTCCAGGGGCAGAACCCCCTGGCCTTCCTTTGCTAACGCGCCTTCACCGGCCGATCGGCGTGGCTCGCCTGCGGCACGCCGCGATTGAGCGACATGTGGGAATGCACGACCTTCCACTCCCCGCCGCCGCGATGGAACACCAGCGTCGCACGGCCCGGCCGGTCGAAGCGCGTGCCGTCCGGATGAAAGCCGGTGCTGGTCCATGGCGCGATCACGGTGGCAAGGCTGCCGTCATCCGAGGCCAGCACGCGCGCGGCCCGCGGATCGAACCGGAAATCCGCCGTCTTCGGCCAGACATTGTCCCATTGCGTCGCAATGATTTCCTCGCGCCCCTGGCGTACGTCTTGATGGGTGCCGAAGATCACCACGTCTTCGTGCCAGAGCGGGCGCGCCGAGGCATAGTCCACCTCGCGCACAAAACCGGCGAAGCGCTCCAGCCAGGCCTCGAAGAAAGCTCGGGTTTCGGCGTCGGCCTCCGGCAGCGTCGTCATCGTCTCTTCCTCGATGCGTGCGGCGTGCGATGCTGCCAGGACGTGCGCAACGGGAAAAGCCCGAGGAGGAGCCATGCCGGAGGCGCGTCGCGTGGTGCTGGTGACCGGCGCGGGGAGCGGGATCGGCGCGGCGGTGTGCCGCCGCCTGGCCGGGCCGGGCGTGGCCGTGCTGGTGCACGTCCGGCGCAACCGCGCGGGTGCCGAGCAGGTCGCGGACGCGGTGCGTGCGGCCGGCGGCGAGGCGAGCGTGGGGCTCGGCGATCTGACGGAGCCGGCGGCCGCAGCGGGGCTCGTCTCGCAGGCCGTCGAACGGTTCGGCGCCTTGCACGTGCTGGTGAGCAATGCCGGATTTGCCGAGCGCACACCACTGGCCGCGCTGACGGACGACGCGTTCCGGCTCTCAGTGGAGGCAATGCAGGGGGCCTTCTTTCGTCTTGCCCGCGCGGCCCTGCCGCATCTGCGCGCCGCGTCGGACGCCCGGATCGTCGCGGTCAGCAGCTTCGTCGCCCACGCCTTCCGCGCCGGGCTCGCGCTATTCCCGGCTTCGGCCGCGGCAAAGGCGGGGCTGGAGGCGCTGGTGCGCGCGCTCGCGGTCGAGCTTGGGCGGGACGCGGTGACGGTGAACGCGGTGGTTCCGGGCTTCACCCGCAAGGACGCCGGCGCGCACGCGGCACTCGCGCCGGAGCAGCTCGCCGCGATGATCGCGCAGGTACCGCTCGGCCGCATCGGCCTGCCGGACGATGTCGCGGCCGCAATCGCCTTCCTCGCCTCGCCGGAGGCGGGCTACATCACCGGCCAGCTGATTCATGTCAGCGGCGGATTGGTGATCTAAGCCGAAGCGCCGAGCCAAAATTGCTGAACGTCCCGATAGCCGATGCGGGCAATGCCGCCCTGCTCGCACCAGGCGCTCACCGCGCCGCTGGCGAACAGCGCGTATTCGTTGCAGCGCCAGGCCGCATGCCCCGGCGCGATCAGGTCGATCTCGCCGGGAGCGGTGCAATGCAGGGCGAAATGCGTCACCCCCTCCGGCAGGCCGGCGATCACCCGGGCATAGCCCGCTTGCACTTCGGCGGCCGGCACCGGCAGGGTGCCACGGAATGCATCAATCACCGGCAGCCCGGCCTCATCGAGCGCCGCCACGCAGGCGTCGTAGCGCCGGGCATCCGGCACAAAGCGGACGCCGCGCGGCAGCACGGGAACCACGCCGTACTCGTGCGCCAGCCGCACGTGCACGTCCAGCAAGGCCGGCAGCATGGCGGCGGCCATGTGCGCGTCGATGTGCGTCGGCCGTATCCCCGCGGCGATCGCCCGCTCGATCTGCGTCCGCAGCTCCGCCTCGGCCGCCTCCGGCACCACGTGCCGGGCGAGCGCATCGACGTCGCGCCAGAAATACCCGTCGGCATCGATCAGCCCGGACGCGGCGCGTGCGGTGGAAAGCGGTCGCCACCGGCAGTGCGGCCACTCGCTGGTCAGGGTCAGGTGCACGCCGATGTCGAGCGCCGGATCCTCCGCGGCCGCCGCGATGCCGGTGAAGCACGGCGCCGGCACCATCACCGACCCGCAGGTGACGTGCCCTTCCGCCGCGAGGGCCAGGAACGCACGATTGGCGCCCTCGCATAGCCCGAGATCATCGACGTGCAGGATCACCGCGCGCCGCACCCCCAGCCGAGCCGCGAGCCCGCCCTTCACCGCCGCTTGCCGCCTCACCATGCCGTCGCCAGACTTTCCGCCGCATCCGGGAGGGCAACGCCGTGATCAAGAGGCTGTCGCTGCTGTCGCGCAAGGAGGGCATGACGCACGAGGACTTCGTGCGGCACTGGGTGGAGGTGCACGCGCCGCTGGCGCACGCCGTGCCGGGCCTGCGCCGCTACGTGCAGTCGCACATTACCGACCAGCCGACCCGCCCCGACATCCCGGCGCTCGATGTCGAAATCGACGGCATCGCCGAGCTCTGGTACGACGACGCGGCCACGATGGCGCAGGCCAACGCCTCGCCGGAGGCCAGACGCCTGTTCGAGGACGGCGCAAAATTCATCGGCCGGATAAAGATGTTCACGGTCGAGGAGAAGCAGATCATACCGCGGCAGGGATGAGCGGCCCCCGCGTCCACGCGCCGCCTACCCCATCTCCGGCGTGATCACGTTCTGCGGCCGCGGCCCCAGCAGTGCCGCGCGCATCGTCTCGGCGGATTTCACGCGGATGTCCTGCCACGCCTCCGGCGTGTGGAAGGCCGAATGCGGCGTCACGATCAGCCTTCCCTCGAGCCACGGCTCGCGCGCGCGGTAGGCCCGCAGCAGCCACGGCACCGGCTCGACCGGCGGCTCCACCGCCAGCACGTCGAGCCCGGCACCGGCGACGTGCCCGTCGCGCAGCGCCTCGCCGAGCGCGTCCACGTCCAGGATCGGGCCGCGCGCGGTGTTCACCACCACCGCCCCATCCGGCAGCAGAGACAGCTCGGCGCGCCCGATCATGCCGGTGGTCTCGCGCGTCAGCGGCGCGTGCAGCGAGAGCGTGTCGCTCTGGCGCAGCAGGTCCGACAGGCTCGCCGCCCGATCGATGCCGAGCGCCCGCTCCATGCCGTTCGGCGCGTACGGGTCGAAGAACACCACGCGATAGCCGAACGCGCGCGCGCGCAGCGCCGCCGCCGTCCCGATCCGGCCCAGCCCGACGATGCCGAACGCCAGAGTCTCCGCCCGGCGGATCATCGGGCTGTCGATCGTCGTCCAGCCCGCGGGCGGATCGCGCCGCTGCGCCGCGTGGTGCAGCAGCAGGCCGCGCCGCAGCGCCAATGTCAGCGCGATCGCGTGGTCCGCCACCTCCGCGGTGCCGTAGTCCGGCACGTTGCAGACGACGATGCCGTGCTCCGCCGCGTAGGCGCGGTCCAACCGGTCGTAGCCCACGCCCATGCGCACGATCGCGCGCAGGCGAGGGAACCGCGAGAGGGCGGCACCCGGTGCGTAGTGGCGGAAGATCATCAGCCCGTTGGTCGCCGCGCAGTCCTCGTCGGACAGCTCGGCCAGGCTCGGCGTCGCGCGCATCAGCACGCGTACCTCCGGCCCATAGATCGAGCGCTCGACGGAATCGTCGGGATACATCCCCTCGGCGTACAGGACGGTGAACGGCATGGCGCGCCTCCTCGCGCCGATGCTGCGCACGGCGGGCGGCCGATGCAAGCGGGGTTGCCAGCCGACAGGCGGGCGGGCAGAAACCGGCGGGCAGCCACGGAGGGCGGAATGAACGGCGCGGAAAGCCTTGTGCGCACCTTGCTCGGCTGCGGTGTGGACACCTGCTTCGCCAATCCCGGCACCAGCGAGATGCACTTCGTCGCCGCACTCGACCGCATTCCCGGCATGCGCTGCGTGCTCGCGCTGTTCGAGGGCGTGGTCACCGGCTGCGCCGACGGCTACGCGCGGATCGCCGGGCGGCCAGCGGCGACCTTGCTGCACTGCGGCCCCGGGCTGGCCAACGGATTGGCCAACCTGCACAACGCGCGTCGCGCATCGACGCCGATCGTCAACATCGTCGGCGACCAGGCGACGCACCACCGGCCGCTCGACGCGCCGCTGACCGCCGATACCGAGGGGTTCGCGCGCGGCGTCTCCGGCTGGGTGCGCACGGCGACGCACGCCTCGCGCGTCGGCGGCGACGCGGCCGCCGCGGTGCAGGCGTCCCGCGTGGCGCCCGGCCAGATCGCCACCCTCGTGCTGCCCGCCGACACCGCCTGGGACGATGGTGGCGTCGTGGCGGACGCGCTGCCGGTGCCGCCACCCGGCCAGGTGGCGCCCGCCACGCTGCGCGACATCGCCCGGCTGCTGCGCCGCGGCGAGCCCACCTTGCTCCTGCTCGGCGGCGCCGCGGTGCACGCCGAAGGCCTCGCGCTGGCGCACCGCATCGCGTCGGCGACCGGCGCGCGGCTGATGGCCCAGCAATCGAACGCCCGCATCGCCCGCGGCCGCGGGCGCGTCGCCCTGGAGCGCGTGCCCTATCCAGTGGACCTGGCGGTCCGCGCCCTGTCCGGCATCGCCCATCTCGTCCTGGTCGGCGCGCGGACGCCCGTCGGGTTCTTCGCCTATCCCGGCAAGCCCGCCTATCTCGCGCCGCCCGAGGCCGCGGTGCACGTGCTGGCCCGCCCGGAGCAGGATTCGCCGCATGCGCTCGCGGCACTGGCCGACGAACTCGGCGCCGCCGCCGCGCCGATCGAATCGGCACCTCCGGCCGAACCCGTGCGCAGCGGCCCGATCAGCCCGGAAGCGGTCGCCCGCACGCTTGCGGCGCTGATGCCGGAGAACGCCATCATCGCCGACGAGAGCGTCAGCTACCTGCGCGGCAGCTTTGCCAACACGCTCGGCGCGCCGCCGCATGACTGGATGCAGTCCACCGGCGGGGCGATCGGCGGCGGCATGCCGCTGGCGACCGGCGCCGCCGTCGCTGCCCCCGGCCGCCGGGTGATCAACCTGGAGGCCGACGGCTCGGCCATGTACACGCTTCAGGCGCTCTGGACGCAGGCGCGAGAGCGGCTGGACGTGACGACGGTGATCATCTCCAACCGCAAATACGCGATCCTGCTCGGCGAGCTGGCGGCGGTCGGCGCCAATCCCGGCCGCACCGCCCTCGACATGATGGACCTCTCCAACCCCGACCTCGACTGGCCGCAGCTCGCGGCCGGCATGGGCGTCGCGGCGGCGCGGGCGGAGACCATGCAGCGCTTCGCCGACCTGCTCACCCAGTCCTTCGCCGCCAGCGGGCCGTTCCTGATCGAACTCGTGGTCTGACCGGTCGGGGAATTGCCGGCCGTCGCCGACCGCGTGTGAGCCGGCTCATGCCGTCCTGCCCGAGCGGCACCACACACTGAACTCCGGCTCGCACGGCACCCCGCCGCCTGCCGATGCCAGGAGGCACCGATGAACCGGCTCACCATCCTCTATGCGGCCTGGACACTCGCCGTCTGCGGCAGCCTCGCGGTCAGCGCCACGCGCAGCCCTGCGCACCCTATCGCGCGATCTTCAGGGCCAGCGGATCCCTGCGCCCTGATCTTCGACCCGCCCTCGTGCGGCGTGGCGCTCGGCATCCAGGCGAGCGTGGCGGTGCCACCGTCCGGGAACTGAACGGTCGCGCGGCCCGCGCTCAGCCGTGGTCGGTTCAGCTGTTGTCGTCCCAGCCGCCGCCACCCCCGCCGCCGCTGTTGTCCACGCCGCCACCCTGGTCCCAGCCGCCGCCGGACGCGTCGTCGTTGCTGGCGCCCTGGTCCCAGCCGGCGCCCGTGTCGACATTCGGGTCGGGGCCTGCCTGGCTGGTGTCCCATCCCCCCGCGACGCTGTTGTCGGGGCCTTCGACCTGCTGGTCCCAGCCGCCGCCGGCCCCGGCGTTCGGGTCCGACCCGAGGTTCTGCTGATCCCAGCCGCCGCCCGGCGCACCCCCAGGCGCATTGCCCCATGGCGACGCCGGCACGCCGCCACCGAAACCGCCGCCCCCCAAGCCCCCGCCCAGCCCGCCGCCGAAACCCTGGTGCGGCGAGAACATGTCCATCAGCGCGTTCCCCACCACCATGCCGCCGGCCACTCCCGCCGCCGTGGTCAGCGCCGAGCCCAGGAACCCCGAGCCCGAGCGCTGGAACATGCCGGGCTGGTAGCTCGGCGCGTATTGCGGCGGCGGCGGGGCCGCCGCGTATTGCGGCGCGGATTGATACTGGGGTGCCGCCTGGTATTGCGGCTGCGGCGGTGCCGAATGCGACTGCCCGGCACCGAACAGACTGCCGAAAAAGCCGCGGGACTGGCCGGGCTGGCTCGCCGGCTGCGGCGCCTGGCGTGCCTGCTCCACCTCCCACTCCAGCCGCTTGATGCGATTCTGCGCCTCGGCCAGCGCGTGCTCCTGCACGAAGGCGGTCTGCGTCAGGCGATAGCGCGCCTCGGGGTAACGCTGGAACAGATCGCCGATCAGCGTGTCCGCCTCCCGGTCCACCGGCGGCAGCGCCGGCGTGGTGCCCGGCACCGAGCCGCTGACGGTGGGCTGCGCCCCGCCCACCCGCTCGATGAAGCGGGTGATGATGTCGCGTTCCTCGTTGGTCATCGCACCGTCCCCGGTGGTTGCGAAGGCGATGTGGCGCGCGCCCGGGAGGTCTTCAACGGGGCGCCCGCAAGCCGAGCCGGGGCCACTCGATAGCCGGGCAGCGGTTCATGACCACGGTCAGGCCCGCAGCGCGCCCCGCCGCGGCCGCCACCTCGTCGATCACACCGAGCTGCAGCCAGACGGCCTTGGCCCCCAGCCGGATCGCCTCCTCCATCAGCGCGCCCACGTGCTGCGGCGCGCGGAACACGTCGACCATCTCGAGCGGCGCGGCGTCGGCCAGGCTCTCCACTACCACCCGCCCGTGCAGCGTCTGCCCGGCGATGCGCGGGTTCACCGGCGTGACGTCGAAGCCCTGGCGCAGCAGGAAGCCCATCACGCCGTTGGACGGGCGCCAGGGGCTCGCCGAGGCGCCGACCACGGCGATCCGCCGCGTGCCGGCCAATACCGCCCGCACCGATCGGTCGCTCAGCCCGTCGACCGCCATGCCGCCTCCTTCCGCCCATCGGCAGCTTCGGCTAACCCGCCCCGATGCGCCGCCCGACGCCGCTGCTGATCCCGCTGCTCGCCGGCCTCGCGGCCATGCTGGTCCTGCTCTGGTGGTGGCCGAACCGCCCGCAGGCAGCCGACGTGACGATGCCGGACGCCAAATTCAATTCGATTTCTTTCGCGCCGTATCGCGCCTGGCAGTCGCCCTTCGCCGAGAGCTTCCCGAGCGCCGCCGAAGTGGACGCCGATATGGCGCTGGTCGCCCCGCGCACGCGCGGCATCCGTAGCTATGCAGCCGCGGAAGGGGACTACGACACGGCAGCACTGGCGCAGCGCCACGGGCTGAAGCTCTGGCAGGGCATCTGGCTCGGCCAGGATCCCTCGAAAAACGCCAAAGAGATCGCCCACGGAATCGCGCTCGCCAACCGCTACCCCGACGTGATCGAGCGCGTGGTGGTCGGCAACGAGGTGCTGCTGCGCCGCGATCTGCCGGTCGAGGCGCTGACCGCCGCCATCGATCGGGTGCACGCGGCGGTGCGCCAGCCGGTCACTTACGCCGACGTTTGGGAGTTCTGGGAGCAATTCCCGCAAGTCGCCGCGCATGTCGACGTGGTGACCATCCACATCCTGCCGTACTGGGAGAACCACCCCACCAGCATCGACGGCGCGATCGGGCATGTGCGCGAGGTCGTCCACCGGACGGCGCTGCTGTTCCCCGGCAAGCCGCTCGCCATCGGCGAGACCGGCTGGCCGAGCCGCGGCCGCTGGCGGCGGGACGCGGCGCCGGGCCTGGTGAACGAGGCGGTGTTCCTGCGCCGCTTCGTTGCCCTCGCCCGTCAGGAGCATTTTGACTACAACCTGATCGAGGCGTTCGACGAGGTCTGGAAGTACCAGAGCGAGGGCACGGTCGGCGCCAACTGGGGGCTTTGGACCGCCGGCCGCGCCCAAAAGCTCCCGCTCGCCGGCCCGGTCGAGGAGAACGCCGACTGGCCGCTCGATGCCGGGCTTTCGGTGCTGCTGGGACTGCTGCTTCTGGTCCCCGCGCTTTCCGTGCCGGGCCTGGATTTCGTTGCGCAATTGCGGCTCGGCATCCTGGCGATGGTGCTGGGCGGCGCGCTCGGCTTCGCCTGGGCCGGCACGGCGCCGGTGCTCTACGACCTGCGGCTGCGCATTGCCGGGGTCGGCAACCTCGCCGGGCAGGCGACGCTCGCTTGGCTGATGATGCGCCGTGCCGCGCTGTTGCTCGCCGGCGCCCCGGTCGCGCCACCGCGCAGCGGCGCCCAGGCGACGCAGACGGTGCAGGAGTTGCTGCGCCTGCGCTTGGCCGTGCTGCGGCATTGGCCGGACCGGCTGCTGGACGACCTCGGCTTCGTCTTTCTCTGGACCGCCGGTCTGCTGCAGTGCCTGCTGGTCTTCGACCCGCGGTATCGCGACTTTCCGCTGCCGAGCTTCGCCGTGCCGCTGGCCGTGATCCTCGTCCGCGCCGGCATGCGCGACCTGCCGCTGCACGGCGGCGGACGGGAGGAGGCGTTGGCCGCCGGGGTGCTGGTCGTGGGTGCGATCGCCAGCGCTGTGCAGGAGGGTCCGCTCAACCGGCAGGCGCTGATCTGGAACGCCGCCGCCGTGCTGCTGGCGGCCCCGGCGCTGCTGCGCTGCCTGCGCCGGCGCGTCGCCGCGCCGGCCTGAGCCACGCCCAGGCGCCAAGCGCGGCCCCGAGCATTGCCCAGGTCACATTGTAGTTCACTACCCCGGCGACGCCGAGCGCCACCGCCGCGAAGCGGATGGAGAACGGGCCGCCGAGGAACGCCCATAGGCCCAGGACCACGGCACCGAGGCCAAACGCGTCCTGCCGCTGCGCCCAGAGCAGCGCCGCGCGAAGTCCACAGGCCAGTCCCCCGCCTTGCGCGCACAGCGCGACCCAGCGCCGCGGCTCCACGAACCCATGGCGATAGAGAACGAGCGCCGGGACCCAGAGCAGGAGGACCGCGAGCCCGACCCAGTCTCGGGTTCGCATCAGCGATTAACCTGGGTTACCCACTCCGCCAGATTGTAATGGTTGGCGATACGCGCGACCTGTCCGTCGCGCAGAGTGAAGAAGGCGCCGGCCGGCAGCACATAGCGTTGGCCCGTCGCCGGGCAGGTGCCGGCGGGTACGCCGGGGTCGGTCTGCACGTAGATCCCGTGCACCAGAAACTCGGCGGCGGCGCGGGAACCGCTTTCGTCGGTCATGATCACGAGATCGGTGACGCGCTCCTGATAGCAGCGGTTCATGCGCGCGAGGAAGCCGGCGAACGCGTCCCGCCCGATCTCCCGGCCACCCTGGCTGATGTCGTGCACCACGTCGTCGGTCAGCAGGGCGAGGAAGCCCTCCACGTCGCCGGCGTTGAACGCATCGTAATAGGCGCGGACGATACGTTCGGCCTCCGCCCGCTCGGCCATGGACCTCTCCTTCCGTCAGCCTTATGTTGCACCGCACAGCAATGGACCAGAAGCGCCCGAGTTTCCAGGACCTGATCCTGCGCCTGCATGCGTTCTGGGGCGCGCAGGGCTGCGTGATCCTGCAGCCCTACGATATGGAGATGGGCGCCGGCACGTTTCATCCCGCCACCACGCTGCGCGCGCTCGGCGCAAAACCGTGGCGCGCCGCCTACGTTCAGCCGAGCCGGCGCCCGAGCGACGGCCGCTACGGCGAAAACCCGAACCGCATGCAGCATTTCTATCAATACCAGGTCATCATGAAGCCGGACCCGCCGGATCCGCAGGGCCTGCTGCTCGACAGCTATCGCGCGATCGGCATCGATCCGCTGCTGCACGACATCCGCTTCGTCGAGGACGATTGGGAGAGCCCGACCTTAGGCGCCTGGGGGCTGGGGTGGGAGGTCTGGTGCGACGGCATGGAGATCGGCCAGTTCACCTATTTCCAGCAAGTCGGCGGCATGCCGGTGGCGGTGCCGAGCTACGAGATGACCTACGGCCTGGAACGCCTGGCGATGTACGTGCAAGGCGTGGAAAATGTCTACGACGTCGATTTCAACGGCCAGGGCGTACGCTACGGCGACGTGTTCCTGCGCGCCGAGCGGGAATACGGCGCCTACAATTTTGAATGCGCCGACACCGCCCTGCTCTCCCGCCATTTTTCAGACGCCGAGCAGGAATGCGCCGCCCTGGTCGAGCGCCGGCTGGCGCTGCCCGCCTACGACCAGTGCATCAAGGCGAGCCACCTGTTCAACCTGCTCGACGCACGCGGCGTGATCAGCGTCACCGAGCGCGCCGCCTATATCGGGCGCGTGCGCGACCTCGCAAAACGCTGCTGCGAGGCTTGGCTCGCCGGGGAGGCCGCCTAGCGGTTCTACCAGGAACGCGCTATATTCTACCAATGGGAATGCAGTTGAACATCAAGAGCGACGAGGCGTACGCGCTCGCCTCGGAGCTTTCCGGTCTGACGGGGGAGAGCCTGACCGCCGCAGTGACGACCGCGTTACGGGAACGGTTGGATCGCGAGCGGCGACGGCGCGACCGCAATGAGCGCCTTCGGAAGGTTCTCGCGATTGCGGCGGACATTCGCTCGCATCTGGGCGAGCCCCTGCCCAGTTCGGATCACGACTGGCTCTATGACGAGCGCGGCTTACCGAGGTGATCGTCGATAGTTCCGCTCTTCTGGCCGTCATTTTGGGGGAGTCAGGCCACCAGCGGTATGCGGCGGCCATGGTGGATGCAGCAGGTCTGCGGATGTCCGCGGCGAATGGGCTGGAGACGGCCATTGTCGTCGACGGGCACAGGAATGCGGCCGCCACAAAACGTTTCGAGGATCTGGTTCACGAGCTGACGATCGAGCTGGTTCCGGTAACGGAAAACCTCGCCCAGGTCGCACGCCGCGCCCACCAGGATTTCGGCCGAGGGAAACATCGGGCAGGGCTGAATTTCGGCGACTGCTTCGCCTACGCGTTGGCGAAGACCCGGGCGGAGCCTTTGCTGTTCAAGGGTGATGGCTTCGCGTGCACGGACATCACACCGGCATTGCCGGCCTGAGCGATGCCGGAGTTTCTGCTGGAACTGTTCAGCGAAGAAATCCCCGCACGCATGCAGGTGCGGGCGGCCGAAGATTTGTCGCGTCTGGCCGCCGAGGCGCTCGCCGCGCTCTCTCCCGAAAATATTCGTTCGTTCTCCGGACCGCGACGCATCGCAGTCACTGCTGAACTCCACCCCGCGGTGCCGGCCAGCGAGCACCGGGAACGCGGACCGCGGCTCAGCGCGCCGGAGCAGGCAATTGCCGGCTTTCTACGCAAGCACCAGGCCGCGCGCGCGGATTTGCACGAACAGGGCGAATACTGGGTGCTGCGTCAGAAAACCCCGGCGCGCCCGGCGCAAGAGATCATCGCGGCTGCCGTGCCGCCGATGCTGCGCCGCTTCCCCTGGCCGAAATCCATGCGCTGGGGCGAGAACAGCACCTTCGTCTGGGTCCGCCCGCTGCGCCGCATCCTGTGCCTGCTGGACGGCGCGGTCGTGCCGTTCGATCTGCGCGACGGCGCCGATGACGGACACGATCTCGCCGCCGGCGACCTCACCGAAGGTCATCGCTTCATGGCGCCCAGCGCCTTTGCGGTGCGCGGCGCGGAGCAATGGCGGAATGAGCTGCGCGCGCGCCGCGTGTTGGTGGATACCGCGGAGCGCCGGCAGCTCATTGCCGACGGCATCGCCGCCCGCGCCGCCGAGCGGCAGTTGCACGTCGTATCCGACGACACTCTGCTCGACGAACTCGCCGGGTTGGCCGAATGGCCGGTACCGATGATCGGCAAGATCGACGCCGCCTATATGGACCTGCCGCCGGAAGTCATGCAGGTCTCCATGCGCGTCAACCAGCGCTATTTCGCGCTGCGCCACGCGGACGCCTCGCCCGCGCCGTTCTTCGCCTTCATCGCCGGCATCGAGGCGGCGGATGGCGGCGCCGCAATCATCGCCGGCAATGAGCGCGTGCTGCGCGCCCGCTTTGCCGACGCCCGGCACTTCTGGGACTCCGACCGCCGCACCCGCCTCGAAGACCGCGTGCCGGCTCTCGACGGCATCGTCTTTCACGCGAAGCTCGGGTCGCAGGGCGACCGCGTGCGGCGCCTCGAAAACCTGGCTGAAAAGATCGCACCACTGGTCAGCGCCGACCCGGCCCTCGCACGCCGTGCCGCGCATCTCGCGAAAGCCGACCTCACCACCGGCATGGTCGGCGAATTCCCGGAACTGCAGGGCGTGATGGGCCGCTACTACGCGCTGCACGACGGCGAAGATGCGCGCGTCGCCGACACCTTGCGCGATCATTATCTTCCAAAAAGCGCGCGCGACGCGGTGCCGGAAGAGCCGGTCGCGATCGCCGTGGCACTCGCTGACAAGATCGACCAGCTCGGACAATTTTTTGCCGCCGACGAACGCCCGACCGGCTCGGGCGATCCCTACGCGCTGCGCCGTTCCGGGCTCGGCATCGTGCATATCGTTCGTGAGAACGGATTGCAGCTTTCGCTTCTTCCGCTTCTCGAAGCAGCTGGGGGCACGGCGGCTTCGGGCATTCTGGCATTTTTGGCTGAGCGGCTCCGCGTGCAGATGCGTCAGGAAGGCGCGCGCCACGATGTGCTCGACGCAGTATTCGCGATACACGCCGACGATAACTTTACACGCTTACTTGTTCTCACATATGCCGTCGGAGCGCTTCTGGGAACACCGGACGGAGCTGATCTACTGACGGCCTATCGCCGAGCCGCAAATATTTTGCGGATCGAAGACCGAAAGGATGGGCCGCACACGGGAGTGATTGATCGCGACGCCTTGGTCCAGCGGGAAGAGATTGCGCTCAGTCATGAACTCGCCAACGCGGAGATGAAGATCGATGCTGCTCTGGCCAATGAGGACTTCCACGGAGCGATGATCCCCCTTTCTCTTCTCCGGCCGGCTGTGGACGCGTTCTTCGATCGCGTCACCGTCAACGCCCCCGAACCCGAACTTCGCCGCAATCGCCTGCGATTGCTCGCCCGGCTGCGCGACACGATGAACTGCGTCGCCGATTTCTCGCGCATCGAAGGCTGAAGGAGCCCGAGAGACAAATGACCAAGTGGGTCTACAGCTTCGGCGCCGGCCATAACGAAGGGCGCGCGGATATGCGCAACCTGCTCGGCGGCAAGGGCGCCAACCTCGCGGAAATGGCGGGTATCGGCCTGCCGGTGCCGCCCGGCTTCACGATCACCACCGAAGTCTGCACCGCCTTCTACGCGAACGGCCGCAAATTCCCCGATGACCTCGAACCGCAGGTGCAGGACGCACTCGCCGCTGTCGAAAAAGCGGTCGGCCGCCGCTTCGGCGACAAGCAGAAACCGCTGCTGGTCTCCGTCCGCTCCGGCGCGCGCGCCTCCATGCCGGGCATGATGGATACCGTGCTCAATCTCGGCCTCAACGATACCACCGTCGAAGGCCTTGCAAAAAGCTCCGGGGATCCCCGCTTCGCCTGGGACAGCTACCGCCGCTTCATCCAGATGTACGGCGGCGTCGTGCTCGGCGTCGATCACCACCGCTTCGAGGAGATCATCGAGCAGGCGAAGCTCGACCAGGGCGTGGCCGAAGACACCGAACTATCCGCCGAGGACTGGCAGCGCGTGGTCGACGGCTACAAGGAGATGGTCGACAGCGAGACCAGGAGACCGTTTCCGCAGGATCCGCAGGAGCAGCTCTGGGGCGCGGTCGGCGCGGTGTTCGGAAGCTGGATGAACCCGCGCGCCATCACCTACCGTCGCCTGCACGAAATCCCGGCGGAGTGGGGCACCGCGGTGAACGTGCAGGCGATGGTGTTCGGCAACATGGGCAACGACTGCGCCACCGGCGTCTGCTTCACCCGCGACCCCTCGACCGGCGAGAACGTGTTCTACGGGGAGTTCCTGGTCAACGCCCAGGGCGAGGACGTGGTGGCCGGCATCCGCACGCCCCAGCCGCTGAAGCGCGAGCGGGAAAAACCCGGCGAGACCAGCATGGAGCAGGCGCTCCCCGATGCGTTCGCCGAACTCGTGCGCGTGCGCGATACGCTGGAACGGCACTATCGGGACATGCAGGACATCGAGTTCACGGTGCAGCAGCAAAAGCTCTTTCTGCTGCAGACGCGCGGCGGCAAGCGCACCGCCGCCGCCTCGCTGCGCATCGCCGTCGATATGGCGCAGTCTGGGCTGATCGACCGTCGCGAGGCGGTACGGCGTGTCAATCCCGCGGCACTCGACCAGCTTCTGCATCCGATGCTCGACCCCGCCGCCCCGCGCACCCTGCTCTCCAAAGGCCTGCCGGCGAGCCCCGGGGCTGCCTGCGGCGCCGTGGTGTTCTCCGCCGACGAGGCGGAGAGCCGGGCAGCGAAAGGCGAATCCGTCATTCTCGTGCGCGTGGAGACGAGCCCGGAGGACATCCACGGCATGCACGCCGCCCGCGGCATCCTGACCACGCGCGGCGGCATGACGAGCCACGCGGCGGTGGTGGCGCGCGGCATGGGCCGGCCATGCGTCGCCGGTGCCGGCGGCATCGCCGTCAACTACGGCGCACAGACGCTTTCCGCGGGCGGGCGCAGCATCGGTGCCGGGGAGACCGTGACACTCGACGGCGCTACCGGTGAGGTGTTCGTCGGCTCCGTCGCGATGATCGAGCCGGCGATGTCGGGCGATTTCGCGACGCTGATGGAATGGGCCGACACGATGCGCCGCCTGCGCGTGCGCACCAACGCCGAGACGCCGCTGGACGCCGAAACCGCCAAGAAGTTTGGCGCCGAGGGCATCGGCCTCTGCCGCACGGAGCACATGTTCTTCGATCCCGAGCGCATCGGCGCGGTGCGCCAGATGATCATGGCGCACGACGAGTCCGGCCGGCGCGCGGCACTCGGCCGGCTGCTGCCGTTTCAGCGCCAGGATTTCACGGAACTGTTCCACATCATGGCCGGCCAGCCGGTGACCATCCGCCTGCTCGACCCGCCGCTGCACGAGTTTCTGCCGCACGGCGAGGCGGAGCTGGCGGAGGTCGCCGCCGCGCTCGGCCAGGACATGGAGGCGATCCGCCGCCGCGCCGCCGAGCTCGCCGAGGCGAACCCGATGCTCGGGCATCGCGGCTGCCGGCTCGGCATCTCCTACCCGGAAATCTACGAAATGCAGGCGCGCGCCATCTTCGAGGGCGCGCTTGCCGCCGCGCAGGAGGCCGGCAGCGCGCCGGTGCCGGAGATCATGGTTCCGCTGGTCGGCACCCGGCGGGAGCTGGAGATCATTCGCGGCCAGATCGAACGCGTGGCGAACACGGTGTTTGAGCAGTCCGGCCGAACCCTCGAATACACGATCGGCACGATGATCGAGCTGCCGCGCGCCGCCCTCACCGCCGACGCGATCGCCGGCTGCGCCGACTTCTTCAGCTTCGGCACCAACGACCTCACGCAGACCGTATTCGGCCTGTCGCGCGACGACGCCGGCAAATTCCTGCCGCGCTACGTCGAGACCGGCATTCTGCCGAAAGACCCGTTCGTCTCCATCGACATCGAAGGGGTCGGCGCGCTGGTGCGCATCGCCGCCGAAAAGGGCCGGGCGGCGAAGCCTGGCCTGAAACTCGGCATCTGCGGCGAGCACGGCGGCGACCCGGCCTCCATCGCCTTCTGCGAGTCGCTCGGGCTCGATTACGTGTCGTGCAGCCCGTATCGCGTCCCGGTCGCCCGCCTCGCCGCGGCACAGGCGGCGCTGGACCCGACGCTCGGAACGGAAGCCACAGCGTAGCAACCGCCCACGCCGGGCGTGCGTTGCTGCGGTGCAATAAGGGACGGAGCACGATGGCACGCCGCCGCCGAAAATCCGCGATGCCTAAATCCGCCATGCCCTGGATGAGCCTGGCGTGGCAGGGCGCCAGCCTGGCCCTGGAGGCCCAGCAGGTCATAGCGCTGCGTCTTGCCCGCTTCGCCGCC
>JAFAYA010000094.1 GCA_019240635.1 Acidisphaera sp.
GCCGTGCTTGACCAGCCCGTAATGCAGCAGGAACTCGACGAGGGTCTCGCTCCATTTCTTGTCGCAAATCCCGAATGGCGGCAACGCCTCCTGGGCAGCGGCGATCGCGGCCTCATCGCCCCGCGCCCTGGCGATCGCCAGCTTCAGATAGGCCTGCGCGCAAACGTCGACCGTGCCGAGGACGTCCTGGTCGCCCGTCAGCGCCCGCGCCGCTCCGGCGGTCGCCTGCAGCATCGGCGCGGCGTGATCGACCGGCGGTAGCGTCGCCAGCGACGGAGCGGCCGGTGTTCCGGTCCGCTCCCGTGCGTCCACCGCTGCCGCGGCTGACTGGAACAACGAGACCACGGGGTCGCTGAAGTGCTGAAAGATCGCATTTTTTGCCATCGCCGTCCCTTCCGCTGGCCCGGACGTCCGCTGGGTTTGGGAAGACACTTTTAGCCCGGCCCACTCGCGATCTGTCGTGCATTCCGTTCGGCAAGCGCCGCAATCGTGCGCGACGGGTTGACCCCGAGCGCCCGCGGTACGATCGCCCCGTCCAGCACGAACAGGTTGCGATACCCGAACACCGCGCCGCCGTGATCGACCACCCCCGTCGCGGCGTCCTCCCCCATGTTGCACCCGCCGAGCGGATGCGGCGTCACCAGCTCGCGGAACAGGGTCCAGGTCGGCGGTACCACCGCAACGCCGCCCGTCTTGGCCGCGAGCGTTTTATGCATGGCGATGATGGTCTCGATCAGCGGCGCGGACTGTGACACATCCCACGCCAGGTGCAGCTCGCCTCCGGGCGTGAACAACCCCGGCCCGGTGAGTGACAGCCGGCCGTTGCCGGCATCCACGCCTTGCGCGAACCACGGCATCAGCCCGCGCAGTGGCTCCCGCCGGCTCAGAAACGCCTGCATTCGCTCGATCAGCAGCTTGGCCGGAAAGCTCGTGGCGGGATCGGCGGCCTTGCGCGCCAGCCAGGCGAGCAGCAAGTCCGGCACGCCGCCGTCCTGGATCCAGAACCGGTGCCCGCCGATGCTGCCATCCTCGAAGTCGATGATGGAGGCGATGGTCGGCCCGGCCGAAGCATCGACCTCGCGGTTCTCGTACAGCGCCGGCGTCAGGAAATCCCCGTTGCTGCTCCAGTTCTGTCCGAGTATCGGGCTGAGTGCCGGTAGGGTGCGATGCACATCACGGTTGCGCAGCAACAGCTCGGTCGAGCCGAGCGATCCCGCCGCCAGCACCACCAGCGCCGACTCTTCCGCGCCGGGAACGCGCTGCCCGTTCTCCAGCCGGTCGAACTGCACGCGCCACGACGCCCCGAGCGGCTCGATGCGGTCGACCAGGTGCAGCGGCCGCACCTCCACGCCGTGTCGGTTCTCGGCGAGATACAGATAGTTCAAGTCCAGCGTGTTGCGCGCGCTCACGCGGCAGCCGACGTCGCACGTTCCGAGATGTACGCAGGTCCCCTGCGTCGCGCCGTGCTTGTTGGTTCCCCATTTGGTCGCGGCCTCGCCGCTCAGGTAATCCTTGTCGTACGTCCAGTCGGCATCGAACTGCACGGCGAGGTCCACCTGCCGGAACCGTTCGCTGTAGCCGGCCGCTTGTGCAGCGTCGCGCATCAGCTCCATGCGCCGGGTCCACTGGCCGGCGGGAACCGGCTGCACCTCCATCACCTCGGCGACGGTATCGTAGAACGGTTTTAGCGCGTCATAGGTGATGGCCGCCGGCCAGCCAGAGGCGAAGGCGGCCCGCGGCGCCTCGGTCGAAATGTTGGCGTAGATATGCGACCCGCCGCCCACACCCGCCCCCTGCGCGACCGCCATATTGGGAAAGCGCCGGAGGTCGAGCCAGCCGTTCTCGCGTTCGGGATGCGCGTGGCTCCACAGCCACGGATCGTCCGGCCGGCGCGGCAGCGTGTCGCGCGCCCAGCGGCGCCCGCGTTCCAGCACCAGCACGCGCATGCCCGCCTCTGCCAACCGCAGCGCCGCCACCGCGCCGCCGAAACCGCTGCCGACCACGATCGCATCGAACGGCATGGACGCCTCTGCTCGATGGGTTTTTCTTTCGCGGGCGAATTGTAACCCGAATCAGAAATGGCTCCAGCCGCCGCGTCCGAACGCCATCGCCCGCCCGGCGGCGTCGCGCACTGCCACCACCGGCGACCCGGCCACGAACCGGCCGATGCGGGTGACGGGAACGCCGGCCCGCGCCGCTTCGGCCAGCAGCGCCGGTTCCCGATCGGCCGGCAGGGCGAGCAGCAGTTCGTAGTCGTCCCCGCCGGTCAGGCACGCGGAAAGCCAATCAGGTCCGGCGGCCTGCGCCGCCGGCGAGAGGGGCACCGCCTCCGTCTCGATCTCTGCACCGAGCCCCCCGGCGCGGCAGAGATGGCCGAGGTCCTGCACGAGGCCGTCCGACACGTCCATGCCGGCCGCGGCGATGCCGGCGAGCGCCAGGCCAAGGCGCGGCTGGGGCAAGCGGTAGCGGTCGACGAGGCGTCCCGAAGCGTCGGCGAGCCGCCCCTGCAGCACGGCGAGCCCGAGCGCGCCATCGCCGATCGTGCCGGTCACCCAGACGCCATCGCCCGGGGAAGCGCCCCGGCGGCGGATCGCGCATCCCGGCGCCACGTGGCCCAGAATGGTCAGTGACAGGCAGAGCGGCCCCGGCGTCGCCGTGGTGTCGCCGCCGAGCAGGCCGATGCCGTAGCGCGCCTGGTCCTCGGCGAGCCCGGCGGCGAAGCCAGCGAACCACGCATCGCTGGTGTCGTGCGGGGCGGCGAGGGTGATGAGATAGCCGAGCGGCGCGGCGCCCATGGCGGCGAGGTCGGAGAGGTTCACGCGCAGCAGTTTTTGGCCGATGCGGGCGGGATTCTCGTCGGGGGGGAAGTGCACGCCGGCGATCATGGCGTCCGCGGCGATCACCAGTTCGCGCCCGCCCGGCGGCGCCAGCACGGCGGCGTCGTCCCCAAGCTCGAGCCCCGCCGGCGCGGCGAGCGGCCGAAAATGCCGCCCGATCAGCGCGAATTCGCGGGGCAGCGCGGCAGTCACCCCGGGCCTGGGCCGGGCGAAAACTCCGACGGGCGAAGCTGGCGGGCGATGCGGTCGAGCACGCCGTTGGCGAGCCGCGGCTCGTCGCCGTCGAAGAAGCCGTGCGCGACGTCGAGATACTCGTTGATCACCACGCGGGCCGGCGGGCCGTCGGCCATCGACAGCTCGGCGATGCCGGCGCGCAGCACGGCGCGCAGCACGGGGTCGAGCCGCAGCATCGGCCAGTCCGCCGGCAGCGCCTCCGCCAGCAGCGGATCGGTCGCGTCCTGCTGGGTGGTGGCGGCGCGCACGATGCGCGCGAACAGCGGCACGTCGGCGTGCGGCACCCGCCCGTCCTCGTAACCGCCGCTGCCCGGAAGCTGGCCCAGGCGATGCCGCACGAACTGATCGATCACCGTCTCCAAATTGTCCTGCGCCTGCTCGCCCTGGAACAGCGCCTGCACGGCGGCGACGCGCGCCGCAGTGCGCGGTCGGTCGGACGGGCGCAACCGGCCGGGCGCGCGTCCCATCAGACGGCCCCCAGCCGGCGCGCCGCGTCGATCTGGCGCAACGCCGCGACCGCGGCCTCGGCACCCTTGTTGGGTCCGTCGCTGCCGGCGCGCGCGCGCGCCTGCTCGATGCGGTCCACCGTCAGCAGCCCGACGCCGAGTGCGATCCCGTAGGCGAGCGCCACCTGCATCAGCCCCTCCATCGCCGCCCGGCAGATATGCTCGTAATGGTCGGTCTCCCCCCGCACCACGCAGCCGAGCGCCACGTAGCCGTCGAAGCGCGTGCGGCCGCGCAGCGCAATCCGCACGCCCTGCGGCAGCTCGAACGCGCCGGCCACGTCCAGCATCTCGTGCGTAGCGCCGGCGTCGCGGAGGATGCGCGCGGCCCCTTCATACAGCCCGTCCACCACCGCGCGATAGTACGGCGCCCGCAGCACCAGCAGATGCGGCGACGGCCCGGCGATCGCCGGCGCCTGCGCCAGCTCCGCGTCCTCCGTGCTCATCGGTCCGGTCGTGAGCGCGAGGTGGCGATCGGACGGCGGTCCACCACGTTGAGCCCGTAGCCTTCCAGGCCGATGATGGTGCGCCGGCTGTTGGTCAGCAGGATCATCTCGCGCACGCCGAGATCGGTCAGGATCTGCGCGCCGATGCCGTAGTCGCGCAGCTCGGTCTCCGGCCCCGGGCCGGAGGCGCGCAGCCGCAGCCGGTCCGAGACGGCGGTCGGCTTGGTCTCGCGGATCACGACGACCGCACCCCGCCCGGCGTCGGCGATCATGCGCATCGCACCGTGGAACACCCACCAGTACGGGCCCTGCAGCAGGTTGTCGACGATATCCACCTGGTGCATGCGCACCAGCGCCGGCTCGGGACCGGACAGGTCGCCCTTCACCAGCACCATGTGCTCGGCGTAGTCGAACGTCGTGGCATACACCAGGATGCGCCAGTCGCCGCCGACGTCATGGCGGAACGAGCCTTCGGAGACGCACCGCACCAGCCGCTCGGTGCGCCGCCGATAGCCGATCAGGTCGGCGATCGTGCCGAGCTTGAGGTTGTGGTGCTGGGCGAAGGCGACGAGGTCCGGCAGCCGCGCCATGCTGCCGTCGTCGTTCATGATCTCGCACACCACGCCCGCCGGGGTCAGGCCGGCGAGGCGGGCGATGTCCACCGCCGCCTCGGTGTGCCCGGCGCGCACCAGCGTGCCGCCCTCGCGCGCCATCAGCGGGAAGACGTGGCCGGGGGTCACGATGTCGTCGCGCGAGGAATCCGGATTGATAGCGACGGCGATCGTGCGGGCGCGGTCGGCCGCCGAGATGCCGGTGGTCACGCCCTCGCGCGCCTCGATCGCGACCGTGAACGCCGTCTCGAAGCGCGACTCGTTCTTGGCCGCCATCAGGTTGAGGCCGAGCTCGTCGCAGCGCTCGGGGGTGAGGGCCAGGCAGATCAGCCCGCGCCCCTCCTTCGCCATGAAGTTGATCGCGTCGGGCGTGGCGAATTGCGCGGCGAGCGT
>JAFAYA010000112.1 GCA_019240635.1 Acidisphaera sp.
CAACGCCGCGTCGGGGGCATGCTCGCCGAGCGACTGGCGCAGCCGGCTGAGGTCGAAGCCGGACAGCGCGCCGCTGCGCGCGGCCAGGCGGACCCGCCCGCCGAGTGTCGCGAGCAGCGCCGCCGGGCTGTGGCCGGTGGCGAGCAGATCGAGGCTGCCGTCGAGCACCCCGGCGACAATGTCGAACGGCAGGTCGAGGCTGGGCCCGCTGACGCTGGCGCCTGCCAGGCTGGCCTGCAGCGCCAGGCGGGGCGGCTCGGCGGCCGCCTCGAGGACCAGCGTGCCGGCGAGCCGGCCACCGCCCAGCCGCCCCGTCAGGCCGTCGAGGCGCAGCGTGCCGTCGGACAGCACGACCGTCGCCGCCGCCTGTTCGAGGACCGGAGCCAGCCCGGCCAGCACATGGCCGGCCTCGACCCGCACCGAAGCCTCCCAGCCGCGCAGCGCCGGCAGCGGCAGCGGCTCGGGCGAGCGGATGTTGGGGTCGGGCAGCGGCAGGGTCTCCGCCGAAATGCGCCCGCCGAGGCGCGGCCCTCCCTCGGTGCGTTCGAGCGTCAGCTGGCCGCCGGCGTGCAGCGCTCCGGCCCGCAGGTCGAAGCTGTCCGCCGCCAGCCGGCCGGGGGAGCCGACGAGCTGCGCCACCAGGGCGAGCGAGCCGTCGCCGATCCAGGACGGGGCGCCGCGCAGCCCGAGCGCCTCGAGCAGCCGCGGCGCGCCGGGATGGCGCAGGGTGAGCGGACCCGACCAGCTCCGCCCCGGCAGATTGATGGTGGGCTGCGCTTCCAGCCGGGCATCAGCGAAATCCAGGCCGATCCGCAGGCCGAGCGCCGCGGGGGAACCGGCGGCCTCGATCTGCAGCCGCGCCGGGCCGTGCCAGAAGGCGGGGAAATCCTGCAACCGGGGCGGCAGCAGACCGGCGACCGCCGCCTCGCTGGTCGCCGAGGCCGCCAGCTTGCCGTCGCTGATGGCGCCGTCCCCGCCGATGCTGCCGGCCAGGCTCGCCTGGACCCCCTGCACCGCCCCCGTCAGGCGGCGCACCGTCAGCCCGCCCCCCGCCGCGACCGCGTCGAGCCCCAGGCCGTCGATCGCCACCGCCCCCCAGCGCGCCTTCTGAACGTCGAGCTGCAGATCGGCATCGAACCCCGCCAGCATGTGCGGCACCTCGCGCAACCGCGGCAGGCTGGCCGGCAGCCAGGGCTGCAGCTCCAGCCGATCGAGCTGCAGGCTGGCCGCCACCGCCAGCCGCGGCGCGACGGCCAAGCTGAGCACGCCGGTGAGCTGATCGCCGTCGCACTCTCCGGAAATCCCGGACAGCGCCAGGCGCCCCGGCTCGGCCAGCACCGTCGCGGCAATGTCAATGCTCCGCAGCACCCGCTCCGGCAGCGCCTCCAGCGGCTGCAGGCCGGCGGCGGCGAGCCAGTGCAGGGTGGTGCGGAAGTCGGGCGCCGTAAGCGCCCCCTGGCCTTCGAAGTGCGGCTGCTGCGCGGCGTCGCGGGTGATCCGCCCCGAGAGCCGCACGTTCGCCTCGCCCGGCAGGATCGCGGTCGCCTCGCGCAGGGTCGCGGCATAGTCCGCCAGGTCAAAGGCCGCGCGCAGCCGGCGCAGCGTGCCGCCGCCGAGCTGGGCCGCCTCGGCCGACAGATCGAGCCCGACCGGCAGGGCAAAGACGCCGCCGCGCAGCAGCACCGGCAACCAAGCGTCGAGATCGAGCCGGCTGCTGGCCAGCGCCAGGTCGAGCCGCGGCGCCGGCGTCAGCCGCAGGGCGACGGCGCCGCGGGCCGGCGAGCCGCCGATCTCGAGCGCCAGATCGTCGGCAGCGGCGAGGCCGGAGGCCAGGGTCAGACGGCCCTCCGCGCGGAACGGCACGGCGGGCGCCGGCAGCAGCTGCGACAGGTCGGGGCCGCGCCCGGCGACCCGGCCGGCCAGGGTGCCGTCGGGCGCCAACTGGCCGGTGAAGCTGGCACCGGTGCCCTGCGTCGGCCCCTGGCCGTCGATCGCCAGGTCGAGCCCCGCCGCGCCATCCGCGCCGACCTCGCTGAGCCGCGCCGAAAAGCGCCAGGGCCGGCCGGAAAATCGCGCCGTGCCGGCGGCCGCGTAGCCGCCCTCCTCGCCGGCCGAGAGCGTCGCGTCGATGCCGGTGAGAGTCACGCCGGCGACTTCCAGCTGACCGTTCTCGATCCGCGCCGACAGTTGCGCCAGCCAGTCCGGCCGCCGCACGAAGATGCCCGGCGCGATCGGCCAGGGCAGATGAAGATCGGCGCCGCGCAGCACCAGCTCGCGCGCATCGATCCGGCCGCGCAGCAGCGGCCCGAGCCCTACCCGCAGGCGCAGCGCCGCGGCGGTGATCGTCACGCCGTCCCCGGCATCGGCCACGGCGACGCGCGAGGCGGTCAGCACCGGTTCGGGCAGCAGGGTCAGGGTGACCGGGCCGTCGATGCGCACCGTCCGACCGAGTTCGGCCGAGGCGAGGGTGGCGATGTTGGCGCGGTAGCGGTTCCAGTCCAGCAGGCCGGGCGCCAGCCACGCCGCGGCGGCGACCAGCGCCAGCAGCGCCGCCAGGCCGAACAGCAGGGCGCGGAGGACGCGCAATTCAGGCCGCGCCGTATCCGCCCCCGCCGGGCGTCTCGATGACGAACACATCGCCGGGCCGGAGCTCGGCGCTGGCGGTGCCGGCGAGGGTCTCGACCGCACCGCCCACCCGCTCGATCCATTGCCGGCCTGCGGCACCGGGCGCGCCGCCGGCCAGGCCGAATGGCGGCTGGTTGCGGCGCGACGCCACGATAACCGCGGTCATCGGCTCGAGGAAGCGGATGCGCCGCACGGCGCCGTCGCCGCCGCGATGCCGTCCGGCGCCGCCCGAACCGCGGCGGATGGCGAACTCCTCCAGCCGGACGGGGTAGCGCAACTCCAGCACCTCCGGGTCGGTCATGCGGGTGTTGGTCATGTGGGTCTGCACGGCCGAGGTGCCGTCGAACTCCGGCCCGGCGCCGGTGCCGCCGCAAATCGTCTCGTAGTATTGCCGACTGGCGTCGCCGAACAGGAAATTGTTCATCGTGGCTTGGCTGCAGGCCATCGCTCCGAGCGCGCCGAACAGCGCGTTGCAGGCGGCCTGCGACACCTCGGTGTTGCCGGCCACCACCGCCGCCCCCGGCTCCGGCGACAGAAAGCTGCCGGGCGGGATGACCAGCCGGATCGGCTTGAGGCAGCCGTCATTCAGCGGGATGTCGTCGGCGACGAGGCAGCGGAAGGCGTAGAGCACGGCGGCGCGCGTCACCGGCGGCGGCGCGTTGAAATTGCCGTCGCGGCGCTGCGCCCCGGTGCCGGAGAAATCCACCGTGGCGCTGCGGCCGGCGCGATCGACGGACACCGCGACGCAGAGCGGTGCGCCGTCATCCATGACGTAATGAAAGGTCCCATCGCCGATGCGCTCGATGACCCGGCGCACGCTCTCCTCGGCGTTGTCCATGACATGGCGCATGTAGTCGCGCACCACCTCCCAGCCATACTGGGCGACGACGCGCGACAGCTCACGCACGCCCTTCTCGTTGGCCGCCACCTGCGCCTTGACGTCGGCGACGTTGACGTCCGGGCTGCGCGCGGGATAGCGCGCACCGGCGAGCAGCGCGCGGAACTCCGGCTCGCGGAAATGCCCGCCATCGACGAGCAGGAAATCGTCGATCACGACACCCTCTTCCTCGAGGGTGCGCGAGACCGGCGGGGTCGAGCCCGGAGTGATGCCGCCGATATCGGCGTGATGCCCGCGACTGCCGACGAAAAACAGGATGTCGCGCCCGGCGGTGTCGAAAACCGGCGTGATGACGGTGATGTCGGGCAAATGCGTGCCGCCGTTGAACGGGTTGTTCAGCGCCACCACGTCGCCCGGCCTGAGGCTGCCGCGGCGATGGCGCAGCACGGTTCGCACGCTCTCGCCCATGGCGCCGAGATGCACCGGCACATGCGGCGCGTTGGCCACCAGGTTGCCTTCGCCGTCGAAAATGGCGCAGCTGAAATCCAGCCGCTCCTTGATGTTGACGCTCATCGAGGTGTTCTGCAGCACCACGCCGGTCTGCTCGGCGACGCTCATGAAGAGGTTGTTGAACAGCTCGAGCAGCACGGGATCGGCGCGCTCGGTGCCGGCGGCGATGCGCAGTTCCCTGGGTGCGGTGCGCCGGAGCAGCATATGGTCCTGCGCGGTGATCTCGGCGGTCCAGCCCGGCTCCACGACCGTCGTCGCATTGGCCTCGCGGATCAGCGCCGGTCCGGCGATGCGGTCGCCGGCCAGCAGAGCCGCGCGGTCGAACACCGGGGTTGCGTGCTCGGCGCCGCCGCTCCACATGGCGACGCGATCCACCGGCTCGGCGATGCCCGCGGCGCGCGCCGCCAGCCGGCTTTCCTGCACCGCTTCCCCGGGCGCCACGCCCTCCATCGCCACCGCCTCGACGACCAGCGTGCGATCCGGTGTCGCGAAGCCGAAACGCTCGCGATGCGCCGCGGTGAATGCCTCGACCACCGCCTCGAAGCGATCGAGCGGCACCACCAGGCTCGCCTCGGTGCCGGCATAGCGGAGATGCAGCTGCGCCGAGAGACGCACGCGCGCCGGGTCGCTGGGCGGCAGGCGGATGCGCGCCGGATCGACGCCCTGCGCGCGCAGCGCCTCGGTCACCTCGCCGGCCAGCCGGTCGGCGATCTCGACCAGCTCCGGCAGGGCCGTTTCGCCGAAGTCTTTCTCCACGGCCTGCTCGCGCATGACCACCTGGTCGGCAAGGCCCATGCCGTAGGCCGAGAGCACGCCGGCATAGGGGTGGATGAACACGGTCTCCATGCCGAGCTCGTCGGCCACCAGGCAGGCGTGCTGGCCGCCGGCGCCGCCGAAGCAGGCGAGCGCGAAGCGCGTGGCGTCGTGGCCGCGCTGCACGGAGACCTGCTTGATGGCGTTGGCCATGTTGGCGACGGCGATGCGCAGGAAGCCTTCGGCGATGTCGCGCGGATCGCGCGGCCCGCCGCCGGTCGCCGCGATGTCCCCGGCGAGCTCGGCAAAGCCGCGTTGCACG
>JAFAYA010000051.1 GCA_019240635.1 Acidisphaera sp.
CCCGAAGCTGCTGGCCTCGTCCGAGGAGATCGAGCGCCTGGCCGGCAGTGAGGCGCCGGATATCCCGGCGCTGCATGGCTGGCGGCACAGCGTGTTCGGCGCCGACGCACTCGCCTTGAAGGAGGGACGGATCGCGCTCGGCGTGGACGGGCGTCGTATCCGGCTGCTGCCGGTGCCCGGCTGACCCGCCGCCCGGCTCAGGGCGCCACGTAGACCATCCACGACACGCCGAAGCGGTCCGCGAGCATGCCGAAGCGAGGCGAGAAGAAGGTTTTTGCGAGCGGCATCCGCACCTGCCCGCCATCCGCGAGGGCATTGAACAGCCGGTCCGCCTCCGCCTCATCGGCCGCGGTGAGCGACAGCGAAAAGCCTTCGAAGCTGGGATTGCCGAGGCACCGCCCGTCGGAGGCCAGCACGGTCGCCTCACCGATGCGCAGGCGCATATGCATCACCTTGTCCTCCGCACCCGGCGGCACCGTGCCCGCCGGCAGGGGATCGGGACAGTCGCGAAAGCGCACGCGCATCACAACCTCCGCGCCGAGCGTGCGGCCGTAGAACTCGGCCGCCTCCTCGCAGCGTCCGTCGAAGAACAGGTAGGGTTGCAGCTCCATCGCGTCCTCCTTGCTTCTGCGACACGCGCGCATGATCGCCGCCGCGCCGCTGCATGCAACAGAATTTGCGGCCCGGTGTCTTCCGTCAGCCCGCTGACGCCGCGGCTGCCCCGCCCGGCGGAGCAGAGCAGGACAGTTTGGTCCGCCCGGGGACGCCGAGCCGGAACGCCCGCGCGATCAGCCGCAGCCTGGCGCGGCTCAACGCCGGCCCGGCGGTGCATAGCGGCGCGCAACTCCGCACAGGATCGCGCGCGGCGAAATCGGGATGCAGGACCAGCGGCGCTCCGCTGTTCGCGAACTGCGCGCGGTTGCCGGTATC
Organism: Acidisphaera sp.; assembly: GCA_019240635.1. Taxonomy (GTDB): domain Bacteria; phylum Pseudomonadota; class Alphaproteobacteria; order Acetobacterales; family Acetobacteraceae; genus JAFAYA01. The sequence goes on from JAFAYA010000051.1 coordinate 931, forward strand.
GAGATAGCTCTCTGCCGGCAGCCCTTCCGCCAGCAGCAGATCGTGCCGGTCCAGCTCGACATGGACGTAGCGGATGGCGGGCAGGCGAAGCTGCACGACCGTCGTACCGTTCACCAGCGTGCCGGCGGGGATCCGCCGGCCCTCGCAGAAGATCGCGTGGTCCGGCGAGACCAGCAGGTCGCGGCGCGGCAGGTTGTCCGCAAACGCGCCGGCGCTGATGCGGATCGGCCAGACGCGCTCCGGCTGCGGGTGCCGCCCGCAGTCGACCCGGCGCTGGCCGATCCAGCGCACGCGCCGCTCGCCGCCACCGGCGAGCAGGACAGGCTCGCCCGGCTGCAACGTCTCGACCGCCCGCTCGCCATCGGGTGTCGCGATCCGCGTGCCGGCGGCGTAGCACGGAATGACCCCCGGCGGCGTGTAGGTGCCGGCGAAGATGACGGCGCTGCCGAAACCGGAGGCCAGGGCTTCAGCCGAGAAGGTGCCGTCATAGCTGCCCCCGAGATCGATGGTCGCGGTGTTGGGCAGCTCGCCCGTATAGCCGTTGATCGCCAGATCGTTCTCGACGACGAGCTGGCCCGTAGTCGAATTGTAGTTGACCACGTCCTGATAGAAGCCGAGCTCCGGCAAGGCGATCGTATCGCCCGGGGCGAAATCGAACAGCGTGTCGCTGGTCGGCTGCGGCGAGAAATAGTTGTTGTCCACGAGCGTGCCGAGCTGGAACGTGTCCTGCCCGGTGCCGCCGATGAGAATGTTGTTGCCGACGCTCAGGTCGGCGAGCGTGTCGCCGCCGCTGCCGGCCCACACCACGTCCGGCGGTCCGGCTGCCGGGTTGGTGTTGCTCGTCGTGGGCACGGTGCCGATCACCATCGACAGGCCGGGCAGATCGTTGGCGGCGAACTGGATGCCGCTCTGCTGCAGGTCCACCTCGGCGACATCCTCGATGTTGCCGCCCATGATCGCCGGGCCGCTGCCGCTGACGGCCAGGTGGTCGGTGCCGGCGGAGCCGCCATAGATGGTGACCGGGAGCGTGGCGATATCGACCGAGATCGTATTGCCGCCAATGCCGTCGATCACGGTGGCGCTCGGGTTGTTGACGATGACGGTATTGCCGCTGCCGTCCAGCACGATCGGATCGGCTGAAGCCGCGCCAATCAGCGTGTCCGCGCTGACGGCGTAGGTCATCACCAGACCGGCCCGCAGCGTGATGGTCTGCGGTCCCGGCGTTAGGGTGTAGGCTTCGGTGACCTCTTCGAAATTGGCCAGCACGGCGGGCGCGGAGAGGTCAAAGTCGCCGGTGCCGGACAGCACGAGTTCGTTGTTGCCGCCCTCCCCATCGATCGTCTGGCCGGCAGCCAGGGCGCCCGGCTCGACGGTCAATGCGTCGTTGCCCTGCGAACCCGTGAACCCGGTCGCGCCCGGTGCAAGGGTTCCGGCGATCGTGCCCGGCGAACCCACCGGCACGAAGTTCAGCAGCGTGCCGTTGCCGCTGCTGTCGGCGACCGCCGTGAAGCTGCCGGCAGCCGGCGCGGCCGGCAGATAGAACACGACGTTCGTGCCCGCGCCGTTGCTGACCGTCAGCGTGCCGTTGCCGAACGTCGGGGTGACGGCGGCGCTGTAGGCCAAATCGGTGATGTCGATCTGGTCGGGATAGGTGTAGTCGAACACGTCGATCGCGGCAGGGATGAAGTTGAAGGCGTCGATCGTCGTGCCGTTGAGCTGGGCGCCGGTGCCGGTCAACAGCAGCGAGCCGGCGAACGGGGCCACGACGGTATCGCCGCCGCCTTCCGGATTGTACTCCGAGGAGTAATCCGACATGTAGATCGTGTCGGTGCCGGTACTGCCCTGGATCACACCGAGATCGTTCTCGCCGAGCAGGAAGGCGGTGGTCGGCGCGCTGAATGCCACGGTGCGAACACTGAAGCTGCCGACGCCGACGGTGCCGCCGCCGTCGATCTCGTAGGTGCCGGTGCTGCTAAAACTGTCCTCCAGCGCGTCGCTGGGACCGGCCAGGGCTGCGCCGCCGCTGGCGTGGATCACGTCGAGGTTGGTGCCCTCGAGGAAGACCTTCTCGCGCGCGTCGCCGATAAAAATCGTGTCGCCGAGGCTGCCGAAATTCTCGATAGCGCTGTCGATCGTCGAGCCGTCCAGCGCGCCATAGACGGTGTCGTGGCCCGGACCGAGCGTGATATTGGCGTTGAAGCCGTTGCGCAGCGTGATCGTCTGGTCGAGGCCGGTGGTGCTGCCGATGCCGCCGCCGGTCTGGTCGCCCAGGATGGTGTCGATGTTTTCCAGCGTGGCCGGCGCGGCAAGGTCGAAGCTGCCGGCCCCGGTGAGCTGAAGAATGCTCTTGTTGCCGGCGGTACCGGCATGGCCGTTGATGACGTCGCCGGGATTGAGCGTGTCGTCGGGGGCGACGATCAGGTTGAGCCCGCTCGCCTCGACGGTATCGACGCCGGTCGTCAGCGTGTTGAGTTGGGCATAGTATTGCAGCAGCGACCCGGAGCCGGAATCCGCACTCGCCGCAAACCCCCCGCCGCTGGTCGCACCGGGCAGATAGAGCGTGGTCACGTCCTGGCCGGTGCCGTTCTTGTCGACGGTCAGCGTGCCGTTGACGAAGCTGATCGCCTCCGCGGCGGAGTACGCGAAGTCGGAGATGTCGATCTCGTCGTAGTTGTAGGCGCTCGGCAAGGGCGAGAAGTTGAAGCCATCGATGGTGCTGCCGTTCAGCTGCGCGCCGGTGCCGTAGACGGTCATAATGGCCGTCGTGCCGGTCGGTTCGAAATCCACGGTCGTCGGCTGCATGATGTCGATCGTGTCGCCGCCGCCATCCGGCTCGACGAAGTAGTAGCCGCCGTCCGGCGTGAGGGTGATCACGTCGGTGCCGGTCGATCCCTGGATGACCGTGTAGTAGAATCCGCCGAACTGGCCGTCAGTGGTCAGCGTGGTGGGCGCGGCGAGGTCGATCGTCGAGATCGCCGTCTCGTTGGTGCCGAGCGAGATCGCGCCGCCGCCGATGATGTCGAGATCGCGGATCGTATCCAGCGAGCCGCCGAGGTCGGCGGCATCCGCGGTCACCGTGCCGGCGTCGTAGATCGTCTCGGTGTTGCTGCCGAGCAGGACGCTGTCGTACGTCGTCGCGTCGATCGTGTCGCTGTTGGCCGCGCCGATGATGGTGGCGCCGGGACCGGTATAGTTCGCGCTGTCCTCGTTGATGAGCAGGGAGGTGCCGGGACGCAGGGTGATGGTCTGGCCGTCATCGGTGTATTCGACGACGGTGATGTTCGCCAGCGCGGCTGGCAGCGCCAGGTCGAAGCTGCCGGCGCCGTCGAGATAGAGATCGTTGAAGCCGCTGCCGCCGTTGATCGTGTCGCCGGTGCTGACATCGCCGGAGGAGGCGTAGATCGAGGTGTCGCCCGATCCGCCGATGACGGTGTCGGCATTCGGCGTCAGGAAGAACGCGTCGGCCGTGCCCGGCACCGCAACCGCCGCGGTCAGCGCGGAGACGTCGGTCGGCGCCGGATAGTAGGTGGCGAGCAGGGAATCGGCGGGATAGAGCGACGCATCGACCACCTGGCTCGCGGTGGTGCCGGCGGGATCGGTCTTCCAGATCGTGTTGCTGCCGCTGCCGTCCCCGGCAAGGAAGAAGACCAGGCCGCCGGAGACGACGATGTTCGGTGCCGTCGCGACGCCGGAGGCCAGCACCGTCTGCACAATCGTCCCGTCCGTACGATAGAGGCCGGTGCTGCCGTTTTCCGTCGCGGCGAAATAGAACCAGGTGGTGGCGCCGACGGTGACCGAAGCGGTGTTCGGCACGGACAGGCTGGGATCGACGCCGTAGCCGGCCGCGGTCGGCGCCAGCAGCGCGCCGCTCGCCAGCAACTGCCTGGTGCCCGCGGCGGTGCCGTCCGAAACCCAGAGCGCGCCGGCTGAGCCTTCGTCGAAATAGACGAGGGTGCCGGAGGCGGTGAAATCGCCGAACGGCGCGGCGCCCGAGGCGGTGTTGCTGGTCAGCACGACAGTGCCGGCGGCGGTGCCGTCGGTCGCGACCGCCTCGACGGTACCGGCGTTTGCCACCGAGAAGAAATACCGGCCGTTTGCCGCCGCCAGGCTGAGATCGCCGGCGTTGTCGATCGTGCCGCCAAGGCCGAGCGCCGCGAGGCTCGCCTGTTGCGCGCCGCTGCCGTGTCCGGCGGAATGGAACAGGCTGATCGTGCCGCCGCTGTTGGCCAGCAGCGCGGCCCAGCCGAAGCTGCCGGCGACCGCGTCGCTGGTCGGGGGCTCGGCGGTGCGGCCGGGATCGTCCACCGCGCCGAGATCGGCCACCTCCTGGGTGCCGGCGGCGCTGCCGTCGGACGACCAGAGTTGGGTATCGGCCAGCGAGCCGCCTGAAAACTGCTCGACCAGGACATAGTCGAGCGAGCCGGCGGTCAGCTGGTCGACGATCAGCGCGGTGCCGCTGGTCGCCGCGTCGAACGTCCCGACGCTCACCGGCGTCAACGAGGTGTTCGCGATGTAGTCGAGCGTCGTATCGGTCGTAAAGTCGGTGGAGCTGGTCGTGGAGTAGCTGAAGAACGCACCGCCATTGGCGAGATGCACGCTGCTCGCGGAGGGATAGGGGTAGGAGTTCGTCGCCGCAATCGGCAGGGTCAACGTGGTCTGCGGACTACCGTGCGAAATCTCCAGCGAGACGCTGCCGTAGTTCGCGCTGACCGTGTAGGTCAGCACACCTGCCTGCACCCCGTAGCCGACATTGGTTCCGGCAAAAGTGCCGTCGGTGATCCCCTGCTCGTAGCTGGACCGGAAGGTGACCAGCGCGCCGCTGGTCTGCGGGATCAGTGCATAGGATGCGGCGAGATAGCCGATGCTCGGCGAATCGCTGCCCGGCAGCACGGTGTCGATCAGCGTGGTGCCGGCCGCCGTGCCGTTCGTCGCGTAGAGCTGAGCGTCGCCGGCGGCGTCGTAGGCGGTGAAGTAGAGCGTGCCGTTCAGCACGCCGAAGCTCGACGGGTTCGAGCCGCCGGAGCCGGGCACCAGGTCGTCCACCAGCGTGGTGCCCTGCACGGTCCCGTCGGAGGCCCAGAGCTCCGTGCCGTGCACCCCGTCATCGGCGGCGAAATAGAGTTCTGATCCGTCGGCGAACAGGCCGCCGATGCTCGCGAACGTGCCGAGCGCGGTCAGCGTGCCGGGTGCCGCCACATAGAGCGTGGTCCCGACGGTGAAGAACAGGCGCTGGCTGCCGTCGCCCGCCGGGGTCGGCTGCTGCACGGTGCCGGGCAGGGTGCCGAGCTCGGTGGGCGCGGCGTTCGTACCGTCGCTCTCCGAGAGCGTGTTGGCGCCGGCGAACTCGGTGTCGATGAACAGCGCGTTCCCGGCGTTGGCGATCGACTCGATCGTCTCGCCCGCGCCAAAATCGTCGATCGCGGTCGGCGTCGTGCTGCCGGGCGCCAGCGCTTCCAGCGTGGCACCCGAGGCGTTGGTCTCGGCGAAGAACAGCCGCGTGCCGGCGCTGCCGCTGGTCTCCTCGGTCAGCGCACCGAGACCGGCCGCCGAGAGCACCGGCACGGTGCCGGGCGCGCTGCCGTCCGACACGTAGAGCCTGGCCACGCCGCGGGCGTTCTCGTCGACGAAATAGACGTCGGCGTTCACGCCGGTGAAATCGGTGACGACCTCCGGTGCGAGGAAGCTTTGCGCCGATAGGCTGTCGAGCGATTCCGCGCCGCCGGCATTCACCTCGACGATGCGCGCGCCCGTCCCGTATGTCGCGCCGCCGATGTAGAAGCTGTTGCCGTTGGCGACCGCCTCGGCGTACTGCGCCCTGATGAGCCCCAGGTCGGGCGGCAGCACGACCGGGGTGCTGAAGGCCAGCTTGTTGCTCTGCGGCGTGCCGAGCGTCACGTAGGCCGTGGTCCCGTCCGCGTCGATCGCGCCGAACAGCGGCACGTCCAGCAGGACGCCGAGCGATGCGACGGCGGTCGTCGTGACGTAGCTCTGCACGATATGGGTACCGGCGGCGGTCCCATCTGTCACCCAAAGCGCCGCCGGGTAGGTCCCGCCTGCGGCCGAGGTGGAAAAATACAGCACGCTCTCGGTCAGCGTGCCGATCCCGCCGGAGCTTCCGCTCATCGTCCCCCCACACGGCCGTGTGACACGGTCAGTTCCTGGGCAGAAATGGTAACGAGTGGGACCGGCCGCGTCCATGTCGGCGGGCAATCCCGTGGCCCCCTCGCTGCTGCATCCGCGGGCGTGTTGACAACCGCGGGGGACTGCCTTGTACAGAACTCAGGCTGAGGGTGTTTCTGAGAAACATTGGAGGCACGGAAGCGCCATGGAAATCCCGCATCTGCTCGTGCACAACCCCAATGACAATGTCGGCGTGGTGGTGATCGAGGGACTGAAGGCCGGCACCGACATGTTTTGCGTCGTCACCGCCGACGATTCCACTTTTCGCCTGCACGCGAAGGCCGACGTGCCGATCGGCCACAAGATCGCACTGAAGGACCTCAGGGCCGGCGACACCGTCGTCAAATACGGCGAGGATGTCGGCCGCATCGTCGGTGACGTCGAAAAGGGCGGTCACGTGCACACCCACAACATGAAGACCAAGCGCTGGTAGGAGCGGATCCATGAGCGATGCGACGGGCAATCTCCGGGTTTCCGGCTGGCGGCGCGAGAACGGGCGGGTCGGCGTGCGCAATCACGTGCTGATCCTGCCGCTCGACGATCTCTCGAACGCCGCCTGCGAGGCGGTGGCCAACAACGTGAAGGGCACGCTCGCCGTGCCGCACGCCTATGGGCGGCTGCAGTTCGGCGAGGATCTGGAGCTGCACTTCCGCACGCTGATCGGCACGGGCTCAAACCCCAACGTCGCCGCCGTCGTCGTCATCGGCATCGAGCCGTCCTGGACCGGGCGGGTGGTCGAGGGCATCCGCAAGACCGGCAAACCCGCAGAAGGGTTCTGGATCGAGCAGCACGGCGACTTCAACACGATCGCCGCCGCCTCCCGCAAGGCCAAGGAATTTTTGCAATGGGCCTCGGAGCTGCGGCGCGAGGAGTGCGACGTGTCCGATCTCTGGATCTCCACGAAATGCGGGGAGTCCGACACCACCACCGGCCTCTCGTCGTGTCCGACGGTCGGCAACATGTACGACAAGCTGGTTCCGCGCGGCATCTACGGCGTGTTCGGCGAAACCTCGGAGATCACCGGCGGAGAGCATCTGGCGAAGGCGCGCGCGGCGAGGCCGGAAATCGCCGAAAAGTGGTACGCCATGTGGAAGGCTTACCAGGATGACGTGATCGAAGCGCACAAGACCGACGATCTTTCGGACTCGCAGCCGACCAAGGGCAACATCGAGGGCGGCCTGACCACGATCGAGGAAAAGGCGCTCGGCAACCTGGAGAAGATCGGCCACAACTCGCGCTTCATCGACGCGCTCGAGCCGGCCGAGGCGCCGGCGAAAGGCCCGGGCCTCTATTACATGGACACGTCCTCGGCCGCGGCCGAATGCGTGACGTTGATGGCGGCGGCGGGCTTCGTCGTCCACACCTTTCCGACCGGGCAGGGCAACGTGATCGGCAACCCGATCGTGCCGGTGATCAAGATCAGCGGCAACCCGCGAACCGTGCGCACGATGCCCGAGCACATCGATCTCGACGTGTCCGGCGTGCTGCGGCGGGAGATGACGATCCCGCAGGCGGGCGACGCGCTGATCGACATGATCGGCCGCACCGCCAACGGCCGGCTGACCGCCGCCGAAGCGCTGGGCCATCGGGAGTTCGTGCTGACGAAGCTCTATCGCAGCGCGTGACCCCGCCGCCCGCCGCCACCCGCCTGTCGCTCGCCGAGGCGGAAGCCCTCGTCGTCCGCATCCTCGCCGCCGCCCGGACCAGCGAGCCGAACGCCCGCTCCGTCGCGCGGGCGCTGGTGCTGGCCGAGGCGGACGGCCGGGCCGGCCACGGCCTCTCCCGCCTGCCCGCCTACGCCGCCCAGGCAAGCTGCGGCAAGGTGGACGGCATGGCTTCACCGACCGCCGCACAGCCGGCCCCGTCGGTGCTGGCGATCGACGCCGCGCACGGCTTCGCCTACCCGGCACTCGACCTGGCGATCGCCGGGCTGGTCCCCCTCGCCCGCGAGCAAGGCGTGGCGCTCGCCGCCGTCCACCGCTCGCACCATTGCGGCGCCCTGGGCCTCGTCGTCGAGCGCCTGGCGGATGCCGGGCTGATCGGCCTGATGTTCGCCAACACCCCCGCAGCGATCGCCCCCTGGGGCGGACGCCGCCCGCTGTTCGGCACCAACCCCATCGCGTGCGCCTTCCCCCGTCCGCACGGCCCGCCCGTGGTCATCGACCTCTCGCTGTCCCGGGTCGCCCGCGGCGCGATCCTGGCGGCCAAACAACGCGGCGAGCCCATTCCGCCGGGCTGGGCGCTCGACGCCGAGGGCCGCCCGACCACGGACGCCGCCGCCGCGCTCGCCGGCACCATGCTCCCGCTCGGCGACGCCAAGGGGACCGCGCTGGCGCTGATGGTCGAGGCGCTGGCGGCCGGCCTCACCGGCGCGGCCTACGCTTTTGCAGCCAGTTCCTTTCTGGACGCCGAAGGCCCGCCGCCCGCCACCGGCCAGCTGTTGCTGGCGATCGCCGCCGAGCGCCTCGCCGGCGCCGCGGCACTCTCCCATCTGGAGGCGCTGTTCGCCGCCGTGGAGGCCGAGCCCGGCGCCCGCCTCCCCGGCGCGCGTCGCAGGAGCCGGCGTGCCCAGGCCAAGATCGCCGTTCCTGCCGCGCTCCTCGCCCTGGCCGCAGCCGGCTGAGCGCGCCCGGCGCGCCGCCGGATCTCGCGACCCGCCTGAAGTGTACCGGCCAGCCCGGTCAACCGATGCGCAGCAGCCGCGGGCCCTCTCGCGCCAGCCAGGCGACCGCCGGGCCGGCATGCCGGCTCAGCCGATGCACCAGGGCCCAGAAGCCGGGGCCGTGATCCATGTGCCGGAGATGGGCGACCTCATGCGCGGCCACGTAGTCCTGCACGAAGCCCGGCGCCAGCAGCAGGCGCCAGCAGAAGGCAAGCGTGCCGTCCGCGGTGCAGCTTCCCCACCGACTGTGCGTGTCCTTGACCAGGATGCGCCGGGGGCGCAGGCCGGCCAGGCGGGCCTTTCGCCGCGCGAGCGGCGCCAGGCGGCGGCGGGCTTCCGTGCGCAGCAGGTCGGTGACAAGACGGGGGACCGCCTCGGCCGGGCCCGAGCAGCGGATCTCGCCGTCGTCAAGCCAGGCGCGTTCGGCTCCGTCCCCGACGTGGCGGATGCGGTGGTCGCGGCCATCCAGCGGGATGCGGGCGCCGTCGGCGAAAGGGATGTGGCCGGGCAGCGCGGCGAGGCACGCGCTGACCCACTCGGCGTGGCTGATCAGCAGGGCCACGCCGGCGCGTCGTCCCGCGAGCGGCGGCAAGGTGACCACCACGCCACCCCCGCGCGCGTCGATGCGCAGGCTCACGCGGCGGGCGCGCGCATTGCGGCGCCAGCGTACGCGCGCCGGGCCACGGGGCAGATGCAGGGTCTCCGGGCGCGGGGTGTGCGGCCACGACGATGCCATCCCGGCCAGCATGGACCGGGGGCGCCGAGTCGCCGAAGCGGCGCGCGTCAGGCGGCTCTGGCCAGGCTGACCCCGCACGCATCGAAGGCGGCGAACGCCGCCTGCTGCTGCTCGGCCGAGAGCTTCAGGTGCGGTGGGCGGATGGTCGCCCAGCCGGGGTCGCCGGTATGGCGCGCCACCAGCGCTTTCAACGCCGGGATCAGCGGGGCGGCGTTCACCGCCTTGCGCATGGCGGCCAACACGCGCTGCGCCTCCTCGCCCGCCGGCGTGCCCTGGCCGGCATAGACGCGCGCACCGACCGCGCTGCTGACGTTGGCGGCGGCGGTGATGCAGCCCGCACCCCCCGCCGCGAGAAGCGCGAACAGCGCGCTGTCGTCGCCGCAATAGACCTCGAACCCGTCCTTGGCGTACGCGTCGACGTACCCCCGGGTGTTGGCAAAATCGCCGCTGCTGTCCTTGATGCCCTTGACCAGGCCGGGGAAGGCCTTCAGCAGGCGGCCGATGAAGCCGACCGTGAAGGGCACGGCGGACTGCGCCGGGAAGTGGTAGAGGTAGTACTTCACGCCGTCGCCGGCGCGGTTGATGACCTCCGAGAAGTAGGCAAACAGCCCGTCCTCGCTGGGATTCTTGTAGAAGAAGGGCGGCAGCACGAGAACGCCGCGGCAGCCGAGCTCGGCGGCACGGCGGGTCAGCAACACGGTGTCCGTGAGCGCCGGGGTTCCGGTGCCAGGGAGGAGCTTGCCGGCGGGAATGCCGCGTTCGACCAGCCCCTCCATCAGCGTGAGGCGCTCGCCAACGCCAATGCTGTTGGCCTCGCCGGTCGTACCGAGGATGGCGAGGTTGTTGCAGCCGTTGCCGAGCAGCCAGCGGCAGTGGGCGGCCATGCGGTCGGGGTCGGGCGAGAGGTCCTCGCGCATGGGGGTCAGGACGGCGGCGTTCACGCCACCGAACAGGGCGTCCTTCAAGCGGTTTCCTCCCTGAGTTTGCGCGGCCTGCCCGGCAGCCGCCCGGGCCAGTCGACGACGTGGTCCTCCCAGTCGCCGGCTTGCCGCTCGCTGACCGCACGGCCGCGGACGGAGACGCCGGCCTGGTGCACGGTCTCGGGGTCGCCGGAGACCAGCGGATGCCACCAGGCGAGGTCGCGCCCCTCGGCCAGGCGGCGATACGCGCACGAGGGGGGCAGCCAGTCGATGTGGCGCAACGCCGCGGTCGTCAGGCTGACGCAATCCGGCACCCGGCGCCGGCGGTTCGCGTAGTCGCGGCAGCGGCAGCTCCGCAGGTCGAGCAGCCGGCAGGCGACGTTGGTGAAGGCGAGCGCCTCGGTCGCCTCGTCGCGCAGCTTGTGCAGGCAGCAGCGGCCGCAGCCGTCGCAGAGCGACTCCCATTCGGCGGAGTTCATCTCCTCCAGGCGCTTGGTTTTCCAGAAGGGCGGGGCCATGCGCCCAACCTAGGGCTTTGGCGGCTTCACGACCAGGGTGCGCGAGGTTCAGAAGGTAGGAAGGCGGCGGAAGCCGGGCTGGTCCGGCGCTTCGGCCATCTCTTCGTCGATCGAGGTGACCTGCGCGCCGCGCGGACCCCGCCGGCAGGCGCGCAGCAACTCCTCGACCGAAGCGGCGTCGCCCGAGACGAGCGCCTCGACGGTGCCGTCGCCGCGGTTGCGCACCCAGCCGGAGATGCCCAGCGCCTCGGCCGCCGCGATCAGCCATTCGCGGTAGCCGACGCCCTGGACCCGTCCGCCGATCACCAGACGCTTGGCGCTCATGTCACTGCGGGCCGGACAATTCCATGAAGCGGGCGGCGAGCGCAATTTCGCCGCCGATGCGGGCGCGTCGGGCGGCGGCCTCGCTGTCCTCGCCCCAGTGCTCGGCCTGGAACAGCTCGTCGAGTGCCGCGAGCCCATGCGCGGCCGCGGCGCCCAATTGCCCGGCGGCCATCGCCAGCCCGAGCACTACGCTGCCGAGCGCCGGCACCGCCAGGCCGAGCGCAGCCAGGCGCTCCGGCGCGTGGGCGGCGAGCGCGCGCTGGATGGCCAGCAGCGCCTCCGGCGGCTGGGTCACCGGCATCACGCCGGACGTGCTGCGCAGCGGCGCGTCGAGTTCGAGCGCCGCCCAGTCCAGCCAGGGTTGCCAGGCGCGCGCCTGGCGATGCACCAGCGCCTCCGGTGCAGCCGCGCGATAGCAGAGCAGGTCGCTCTGCGCGTAGGCGGCGAGCGCCTGGATGGTCGGGCCGGGGTCCGGCGCGATGCGCTGCTGCGCGGTGCCCGCCAGCCGCGTGAGCGGCACGTCGGCGAAGCTCATCTCGCCGCCCGGCGCGCCGCCGGCCCGCTGCCACTCCGCAGCGATCGCCTCGGCCAGCCGCGCCTGCGCGGGGCGCAGCACCGCCCCGCTCGGCAGCCGCACCGGCCGGCCGTCGAGCATGATCGCGTACGAGTCTGCGTCCGCCGCGGCCTCCGCCTTGTCCCAGAACCGGCGCATGGCTACCGGAACAGGCCGCGGAGCAGATCCACGCCCTTGGGCGGCTTTTCCGGTCCCGGGAGCGGACCGGGGCGGCCGTCGCGCGCCAGCGCGAGCGCCGGGCCGCAGGCCTCGCCGGTGTCGCCGAGCAAGTGCTCGCCGGCGCTGGCGAGCGCGCTGGTCAGCGGAGCCAGCGGAGACCCCTTGCGCGCGAGCTCGACCGCGGTGCCCGCGGCGGCGCCCGGGACGCCGGTGGGGTCGAACCGGGTCGTCGGGGCGTGCCAGGGCCCGCTGACCAGCAGCGGCACCACGATGCCGCTGCCGGCCACCTTCACGAGCGGTCGCAGATGCAGCGCGAGCGTCCGGTCGCGCAGGTCGATGCTGCCCGATCCGCTGACACGCAAGCGCGTGGTGTCGAGCGTCAGCGCGCGGACATCCGCCTCCCCGTGCGCGGCGTCGAACCGGGCGGCGAAGCAGCGCACCGCGTTCTTGCCGGACTGGCGCAGCACGTCGACCGGCAGGTGGCCGGCGCGCAGGGTATCACCGAACAGCGCCTCGATGAGCCCGTTCCCGACCGCACCGTCCACCAGGGCGAGGCCGAGATGGCCATCGAGCCCCGCGAGCAACGCCTGGCTCGTGTCGCCGGCGCCGTGCAGGTCGGCGTCGACCTCCAGCGCGCCATTGGCGTCCTCGGGCAGGCCGAACCACCCGAGCAGCGGCTTCAGCTCCAGTCGGGGCGCGTGCAGGACGAGCGAAGCGGTGGGGGGCACGCGCTCGGCGTCGATGTCGAGCGCCCCGTCGATCGGGCCGCCCGGGGTACGCGCGGAGAGCGGCTGCACGCGCAGGCGACTGCCCTTGAGCAGCAGGTGCAGGGCGACGTCGTGGTAGGTGACACCCCGTTCGGTCAGCGCGCCGGCGCGGAGTGCCACGTCGGCGTCCCAGCCGGCGAGGGCGTGCAGCGGCAACTTTGGCAGGCTAGGCGCGGCCGCCGGCCCGGGCGCTGAACCGGGCGAAGCCGGCGGTGGGGCGAAGGCGGACTGCAGGGCGTCGGCATCGATCCGGCTGGCGCTCAGGGTCGCCTGCACGCCGAACGGCCGGGCGAAGCGGAGGGTCGCGTTGCCGGCGAGATCGCCCTGGGCGGTGGTGAGACGGGCGCCGGTGAGGACGAGGCCGTTGCCGATGTTGCCCTGGGCGTCGGTGACGCCACCCTCGAAGGTGAGATCCTTGAGCGCCGGCAGCGGACGGTGAAACCACGGGTCGAAGGCGGCCAGATCGGCGATCCGGGCGGAGACTGCCAGGTCGAGGCCGGAGAGCTGCAGCGGCCGCGCGAGGCTGCCCTGGGCCCTCAGCACGCCGCCGGCCGCAGCGGCGGACAGCCGGAGCGGAAACGGCGCAGCCCCGGGGAGCAGGCCGGCGGGTGGCCCCAGCGTTGCCTCCAGGCGCACGGGAGCATCGGCATAGGCTCCGTCCGCCTGCAGCTGGATGGGCTGGCCGAGGCCGGGCGACGCGAGGTCGAGGCGGGCGAGGTGCAGGCCGGGAGCATAGGCGTCCAGGTCGGCGGCGCCGGCGTGCAGCGAAACGCCGGCGATCGCCGGCAACGGGCCGCCCAGATCGGCGATCTCGATGGAGGCCTGCAGCGCGCGCAGCGCGGGGAGCCTCATCCCTGGCAGCAGCGGCGCGAGCCCGGCGAGGTCCGGCACGTCGGCCGACAGTTTCAGGACATAGTCGCGCGCCTGGAGCGGCCGGCGGGCGGCGCCCTCGATGCGCAGGTCGGCCCCGGCGACGCTGAACGCCAGCGCAAACGGCCAAGCGGTCGTCGCGCCGGAATCGGCCAACCGGGCGAGTGGGCCGAGCGTGCCGGCAAACGTGAACGGGAGGCCGGCGTAGACCGCCCGGCCGGAGACGGCCACATCGCCCTGGAGCGCCTTGGCCGACGCGTCGAGGCGGGGGATCGCGAGCGTTTCGCTGAGGCCGGTGCGGCCGTTGCGCAGGGTGAGCGTGCCGTCCTCGACGCGCAGCGCCTGCACGCTGAGGGGCGCGGCTGCGCGCACCGGCGGTGGTTGCGGCGTGGACGCGGACGCCGGGACCGGCGCCGGGACGCCGTCCGGGGCGCCCTTTAGAGCGAAGCGCCAATTCGGCCGGCCCGCGGCGTCGGTCTCCAGCAGCAGGTCCGGCCGGACCAGCGTGACCCGGGTGATGCGCATCCGGCCGCCGAGCAGCGCCAGCGGCGCGATGTCGGCGCGCAGCCGGTCGGCACGCAGCATCGCCGGCCGCGATCTGCCGGGCAGGTTGGCGAGCGCCACGTCGCGCGCGGAGAGCGACAGCGGCAGGACATGCAGGCTAAGACGGCCGGCCAGCACGAGGTCGCGGCCGGTGCGGCGCCGGACCGCCTGCTCGATGCGCGCGCGGTAGACGCCGGGGTCGAAGGTCGCGAGCAGCACGCCCCCAGCGATGACCGGCAGCAGCACCACGACGGCCAGCGCCAGCAAGGCAATGCGCACGGGCCGGGAGGCCGGCATGAAACGGTGTCCGTCTGCTGAAGACCGCGGTTCTAACGCGCGGGGATGAGACCCGTCACTTCACGTCCGGCGGGGCGGCGGGGCCGGCGGGGCGGCGAAGCCGAGCGTGGCGAAGGTCTCGCGCATGTGCGGCGGCAGGTCGGCCTCGACGCGCAGCGTGCCGCCGACAGGGTGCGGCAGCAAGAGCGCGCGGGCGTGCAGGTGCAGCCGGTCGGAGAGGCCCTCGACCAAGGCGCTGTTGCGCAGGCCGCGCTCGTCGGTGTTGCGCAGCGTGCCGTAGCGGGCATCGCCGAGGATGGGGGCGCCCAGCGCGGCACAATGCACACGCAGCTGGTGGGTGCGGCCGGTCAGCGGCGACAGCTCCAGCCACGCGAGTTTCCTCGCGGCATGGTCGAGCGTGCGGTACGCGGTGACGGCCCGTACCGAATCCTCGTCCTCCGGTCCGGCCAGGGCGACCCGGTCTTCGCGTCGGCCGGTGCGGACGAGGTCGCGGTCGATTGTTCCTTGGGGCGGCACCGGGCGGCCGGCCACCACCGCCCAATAGGTCTTTTCTACCTCGCGACCACGGAAGGCGGCGGCGAGCCGCGCCGCGACTCCCGGTGTGCGAGCGAGCAGCAGCACGCCGGAGGTGTCGCGATCGAGCCGGTGCACCAGGCGTGGCCGGTCCTCGCCGAAGCGCAGCCCCTCCAGCATCCCGTCCAGATGGCGGGTGATCCCCGGGCCGCCCTGCACCGGCAGACCCGCCGGCTTGTTCAGCACGAGCACCTGCTCGTCTCGCCAGAGCACCATTGCCTCGGCGTCCAGGCGGGTCCGTGGGTCGAGCACCGGCAGCGGCCGAGGGGCCGGGCCTTCCGGCAGCGGCGGGATGCGGACGGCCTGGCCGGGCGCCAGGCGCGTCGCCGCCTCCGCCCGCCTCCCGTCCACCCGCACCTGGCCGGTGCGGCAGAGTTTTTGGACGATCCCCTGCGTCACCGCCGGAAAATGCCGGCGGAACCACCGGTCGAGCCGGATGTCTGCCTCATCGTCGCTGACCAGCCGGGTGGCGACGCTCATCCCCCCGGTTCTTCCGCGTGCCGCGCGTTGCGCAGCGTCGCCCATTCGGCAAGCCGGCGCGCCACCTCGCGCTCGAAGCCGCGGCCGGTCGGCCGGTAGAAGGCGGCGCGCGCCATGCCCTCGGGGAAATAATTCTGGCCGGAGAACGCGTCCTCGGCCGCGTGGTCGTACGCGTAGCCGCGTCCGTAGCCAATATCCTTCATCAGCCGCGTCGGTGCGTTGAGGATGTGTTTCGGGGGCATCAGGCTGCCGGTGGACTTCGCCGCACGCGCCGCCTCTCCGAGGGCCACATAGAGAGAATTCGATTTCGGCGCGGTGCCGAGATAGACCACCGCCTGGGCGATCGCCAGCTCGCCCTCCGGGCTGCCGAGCCGCTCAAAGCTCTCCCAGGCGGTAAGCGCCTGGACGAGCGCCTGGGGATCGGCCATGCCGACGTCCTCGGCGGCGAAGCGCAGCAGGCGGCGCGCGATGTACCGGGGATCCTCGCCGCCGGCCAGCATGCGGGCGAGCCAGTAGAGCGCGGCGTCCGGGTCCGAGCCCCGCAACGATTTGTGCAGGGCCGAAATAAGGTTGTAGTGCTCCTCGCGATCCCTGTCGTAAAGCGCGGCGCGACGGGCAAGCAATTCCGCGAGTGCGGCGGGATCGAGCGGCGGCGTATCGGCGGGAAGCGCCAGGACCTGTTCGGCCATGTTCAGGGCGTAGCGCCCGTCGCCGTCGGCCATGGCGCGCAGCGCGGTGCGCGCCTCCGGCTGCAGCGGCAGAGCACGCCCGGCCTCCGCCTCGGCGCGGGTGAGCAGCGCCTCGAGTGCGGCCTCGTCCAGGCGGCGCAGCACCAGCACCTGGCAGCGCGACAGCAGCGCGCCGTTGAGCGCGAAGGACGGGTTCTCCGTGGTGGCGCCGATCAGCGTCACCGTGCCGTCCTCCACCACCGGCAGGAAGCCGTCCTGCTGGGCCCGGTTGAAGCGGTGGATCTCGTCGACGAAGAGCAGCGTGCCCTGGCCCGCGCGGCGGCGCCGCCCGGCCTCCTCGAAGGCGCGCTTGAGGTCGGCGACGCCGGAAAATACCGCCGAGAGCTGAACGAAGTGCAGGCCGGCGTCCTCGGCGAGCAGGCGGGCGATCGTGGTCTTGCCGGTGCCGGGCGGCCCCCAGAGGATCAGCGAGGCGAGCGAGCCCCGCGCCAGCATGCGGCTGATGCTGCCCTCCGGCCCGGTCAGATGCTCCTGCCCGACGACCTCGGCGAGCGAGCGAGGGCGCAGCCGATCGGCCAGCGGGCGCGGCCCGGCCGGCGTGGCCGCCGCCCCAGCCGGCGCGAACAGATCCTCTTCGGCCCGGCCCGTCGCACGCGCGGTCATGCGCAAGCCTAAACCGCGATCGCCGTCGCTGGAATCGGCGAGGGCGTGAATCGCCGGTTCTCCGCGCTGCCGCGGTCGGTTTCGTCGGTTGTCACGGAACCGGGAGGCCCTGGCGCAGTATCATTCCTCGCGCGGACGCATCCACGCCCGCAGCGCAGAGCGAAAGGAAGCATGATGACATCCCGCCTCAGCACGCTCGCAGGCCTGGCGGTCCTGGCCGCCTCCTTCGGGGCGGCCGGCACCCAGGCCCAGACCAACCCGCCCCCGATGCCGGCCCCGGCCGCGCCCTCGGCGGGCACCAGTACCGGCACCACCGGTACGGGGAGCGCGGGCACCACCCGCGGCATCAGCCGCGCCCCCTCGGCCACCACGCACGGGACCGCCGCCGCCGGGACGGGAACCGCCGGAGCGGGTGCGGGCAGCGCGGCGACTGGCAGCGCAGCGACTGGCACCCCAGCGACTGGCAGCGCCGGAACCAGCGGCACGGCGGCGAGCGGCCAGGGCAGCCCCGGCTCCGCAACGACCGGCGGCGCCCAGACGGCGACGCGCTCCGCCCACCGTCCGATGGGCCATCCCACCGCCTACCACCGGCCGATGATGCGCGGCGGTCGGGGCGAGACGGATAACTCGCAGAATGCGGCGGTCGACCGGCTCAACGCGCAGAGCCTCGCGGACGCGCAGAAGGGCACGAATTTCAACGGCCAGCCGTTCCCCGGCGGCAACCCCTCCGGCGGCATGCCGAATGGGGCGATGCCGAAGGCCGGCGGCGGCCGCAGCTGAGACAGACGCGGCGGAGCTTCGGCTCCGCCGCCGCTTCAGCTCGCCGTTTCGTCGGGCTCCGCCACCGGGCCGCTGTCCTGGCCCTTGGCTGCGATATCGCGGTCGACCAGTTCGATCACCGCCATGTCCGCGGCGTCGCCGTACCGCATCCCCGCCTTGAGCACCCGCGTGTAGCCGCCGGGTCGCGCGCGGTAGCGCTCGGCGAGCGTGCCGAACAGTTTGGCGACGATCACGTCGTCACGCAGCTGCGCATGCAGCAGCCGGCGGGCGTGCAGGCCGCCGCGCTTGCCAAGCGTGATCAGCCGCTCGGCGACCGGGCGCAGTTCCTTGGCTTTCGGCAGCGTCGTCGTGATCTGCTCGTGCTTGATCAGCGCGACCGCCATGTTGCGGAACATGGCGGCGCGATGACTGCTCGTCACGCCGAGCTTGCGGCCGGCTACACCGTGGCGCATGGCACTCCCTCCGTCAGAACGGCTCTTCCAGCCGTTTGGCGAGTTCCTCGATATTCTCGGGCGGCCAGCCCGCCACGGTCATGCCGAGCGAGAGCCCCATGTTGCTCAACACCTCCTTGATCTCGTTGAGCGACTTGCGGCCGAAATTCGGCGTGCGCAGCATCTCCTGCTCGGATTTCTGCACGAGGTCGCCGATGTAGACGATGTTGTCGTTCTTCAGGCAGTTCGCACTGCGGACCGAGAGTTCGAGCTCGTCGACCTTGCGCAGCAGGTTGCGGTTGAACGGCAGGTCGTCCTGCGGCTCCTCGTGACGAACCTGCTGCGGCTCGTCGAAGTTGATGAACAGCTGGAACTGGTCCTGCAGGATCCGCGCGGCCAGCGCCACCGCGTCCTCCGGTCCCACCGCGCCGTTCGTCTCCACGCTCAGCAGCAGCTTGTCGTAGTCGGTCACCTGGCCGACGCGGGTCGGCTCGACCTTGTAGGAGACGCGGCGCACCGGCGAATAGATGGCGTCGACCGGGATCAGGCCGATCGGGCTGTCCTCCTGGCGGTTGGCGCTCGCCGGCACGTAGCCCTTGCCGAAATTGACGGTGAACTCCATGCCGAGCTTCACGCCGTCGTCGAGCGTGCACAGCACGAGGTCGGGGTTCATGATGTCGATGTCGTGGCCGGCCTGGATCTGCGAGGCCTTCACCTCGCCCGGGCCGGTCGCCGTCAGCACCATGCGCTTCGGCCCCTCGCCGTGCATGCGCAGCGCCAGCTGCTTGATGTTCAGCACGATGTCCGTCACGTCCTCGCGCACGCCGGCAATGCTGCTGAACTCATGCAGCACGCCGTCGATCTGCACCGCGGTGACCGCGGCACCCTGCAACGAGGAGAGCAGGATGCGGCGGATCGCATTGCCGAGCGTCATGCCGAAGCCGCGCTCCAGCGGCTCGGCGACGACGGTCGCCGCGCGCGACGGGTCCGCGCCCGGCTCCACCTCCAGCTTCTCCGGCTTGATCAGGTTTTCCCAGTTCCTCTGGATGACCACGGTAACCTCGCTCGATGGATCGGCCGACCGCGACCGCGGCCCGCCCGTGATGCCCGCTTCAGACCCGCCGGCGCTTGCGCGGCCGGCAGCCGTTGTGCGGGATCGGCGTCGTGTCGCGGATCGCGGTGATCGCGAAGCCGACCGCCTGGAGCGCCCGCAGCGCGCTCTCGCGGCCCGAACCGGGGCCGCTCACCTCGATCTCCAGCGTCTCCATCCCGTGCTCGCGCGCCTTGCGCCCGGCGTCTTCGGCGGCGACCTGGGCCGCGTAGGGGGTGGACTTGCGGCTCCCCTTGAAACCCTGGCTGCCGCTCGACGACCAGGCGATCGTGTTGCCCTGCGCGTCGGTGATGGTGATCATCGTGTTGTTGAACGTCGCCGCGACGTGCGCCACGCCGGAGGTGATGTTCTTGCGTTCTTTCCTGCGCGGACGCGCGGTCGCGGCGGGCTTCGCCATGGTGCGGGAGATTCCTGTCCAGTTCGGCGGGGCGGTGGCGCCGCCCGGGGTTGCGATCGGCGGCGGCGGCCGCGCTACTTGGTGACCTTCTTCTTGCCGGCGATCGCCACCGCCTTGCCCTTGCGCGTGCGCGCGTTCGTGTGGGTGCGCTGGCCGCGCACCGGCAGCCCGCGGCGGTGGCGCAGGCCGCGATAGCAGCCCAGATCCATCAGCCGCTTGATGTTCATCGCGACTTCCCGGCGCAGGTCGCCTTCGACCCGCAGGTCGCGGTCCACCAGCTCGCGGATGCGCAGCACCTCCTCGTCGGTGAGCTGGTTCACCCGCCGCTCATCGGGGATGTTCAGCCGCTGGCAGATCTGCTGCGCCTTGGTCGGACCGATGCCATAGATGTAGCGCAGGCTTATCGTTACCCGCTTGTTGGTCGGAATGTTAACGCCGGCAATGCGCGCCACGCCCTGTCTCCTGAGCGAACAGCCAAAAGGGGCCGTCGCGCCAGCGCGCCAGACCCTTCATCCTGCTCGAGAACTTCCGGTGGAAACCCTATCTGGGCCTTCGGAGGGCGGGACTATAGCGGCGAGCCCGGGGGAGTCAACGCGAGGCGATCAAAATTGCGTCAACTTGGTTAGCGCGGGATCGCCGGAGGTGCGCCCCGCGAACGCATCCGTCGGAGCCGCTACAGCTCCTGCGAGAGCCTGGCGAGCACGCCCTCGATCGCGGTGCTGACCGCGTCGATCGGCGCCATGCCGTCGACCGGGAAGAGGCGGCCGAGGTCGCGGTAGTGCGGCAGGATCGGCGCGGTCTGGCCGTAATAGGCGGCCAGCCGCGCCATCACGGTCTCGCGGTTGTCGTCGGGGCGTCGGATGAACTCGGTGCTGCCGCAGATGTCGCAAACGCCGGGGACGCGCGTCTGCTTGAAGCGATCATGATAGCTCGCGGCGCATCGCGCGCAGGTGAAGCGGCCGGCGATCCGCTCCACCAGGGCGTCGTCGTCCACCTTCAGCTCGATGACCGCGTCGAGCGCGAGCCGGTGCTCGGCCAGCATGACATCCAGTGCGGCGGCCTGGCGGGCGGTGCGGGGGAAGCCATCGAGGATGAAGCCGCGGGCGCAATCCGGCTCGTCCACGCGATTGCCGAGCATCGCGATGATGGTCTCATCCGGCACCAGCCCGCCGGCCTGCATGATGGCGCCGGCCTGACGGCCGATCGCGCTGCCCGCGGCGACCTCGGCGCGCAGCATGTCGCCCGTGGAAATCTGCGCGAGGCCGTATCGCTCCTCGAGCCGCTTGGCCTGGGTTCCTTTGCCGGCGCCGGGCGGGCCGAGCACGATAAGGTTCAGCCGCGCCTTCACCTGCCGCGCCCCCGCACTCGCGCCTTGCGGATCAGCCCCTCGTATTGATGCGCCAGCAGGTGGGACTGCACCTGCGTCATCGTGTCCATCGCGACGGATACGATGATCATCAGGCTGGTGCCGCCGAAGTAGAAGGGCACGCCGTAGCGGCTGATCAGGATTTCCGGCAGCAGGCAGACCACGGCGAGGTAGAGCCCGCCCAGGGTCGTCAGCCGGGTCAGGATGTAGTCGAAATGCTCGGCCGTGGCGCTGCCCGGGCGGATGCCCGGGATGAAGCCGCCGTATTTCTTGAGGTTGTCCGCAGTCTCCTGCGGGTTGAACACGACGGCGGTGTAGAAGTACGCGAAGAAGATGATCAGCCCGGCGTAGAGCGCCATGTAGAGCGGCTGGCCGTGCGCGAGCTCGCCGGAGATCCAGCCGAGCCACGACGGGCCGGCGCTCGACGAGAAGCCGGCGATGGTCGCCGGGATCAGCAGGATGGAGCTGGCGAAGATCGGCGGGATCACGCCGGAGGTGTTGACCTTCAGCGGCATGTGCGTCGAATCGCCGCCGAACATGCGCGTGCCGACCTGCCGCTTGGGGTACTGCACGACGATGCGTCGCTGCGCCCGTTCCATGAAGACGATGAAGGCGACCACCGCCACGGCGATCACGATGAAGGCCAGGATGAACACTGGGGACAGCGCGCCGGTGCGGCCGAGCTCCAGCAGGTTGGCCAGCGCATGCGGCAGGTTGGCGACGATCCCGGCAAAGATGATCAGCGAGGTGCCGTTGCCCACGCCCCGCGCGGTGATCTGCTCGCCGAGCCACATCAGGAACATCGTGCCGCCGACCAGCGTGATGACGCAGGAGAGCCGGAACACCAGCCCGGGATCGATCACCGCCGGCCCCATCGCACCGCGCATGCCTTCGAGCCCCGCGGCGATGCCGTACGACTGGAACGTGGCGATCACCACCGTCAGGTAGCGGGTGTACTGGTTCATCTTCTTGCGCCCGCTCTCGCCCTCCTTCTTGAGGGCTTCGAGCTGCGGCACCGCCGCCGTCATCAGCTGCACGATGATGCTGGCGCTGATGTAGGGCATGATGTTCAGCGCGAACACCGTCATGCGGCCGAGCGCGCCGCCGGTGAACATGTCGAACATGCCCAAGATGCCGCCGCCGTGCTGCTGCAGCAGCTCGCCCATCACCGTCGCATCGACGCCGGGGACGGGGATGTAGGTGCCGACGCGGTAGATGATCAGCGCGCCGAGCGTGAACCAGATGCGCTTCTTGAGCTCGGTCGCCTTGGAGAGAACGCCGAGATTGAGGTTTGCCGCAAGCTGTTCGGCAGCCGAAGCCATAAGTGCCTCCCCGTCGCGGGTGAGTGTGCCGCCGCCGGCCGGCGGGGTGCAAGCTAGGCGGGCGCTAACGCGGGAGCGTAAAGCTCATTTCCCGGCCTTTGCCCGTTTCGGTTTCACCCTGCGGCCCCGGCATCGCTGCCGCTCAAAAAACCGAGTCCCAGGCTCGTAGTCCTTGACGTTACCCGGTTCGATTCCGTCCCGAACTTTTCGCGTGTTTAGGATCATTTGTGGCCCAGCGGCTCGCAAGATCGCCGTCTCGATCTCCCGCTCGTGATTTTTGCCCTCGATTACATAAAATGAAAAATAGAGGAGTTCTTTGGGGTATTTGCGTTTGTGACGTTCCAATCGCGAAAAAATATTCCCCCGACCTCCATACCGAGCGACGCCAAGTGAGTCGTGCGCGAAATAGACACCGTCAAATGGTTGGTCAGCTCCATTCGCCAGTTGCTTCTTAACTGCCTTGAGGCAATCGAAGGGCAATTTCTCAGCCACATACTTGAATAGAGGCTTCACCTTACGAGGACGTCCTGGACTCGGAGTCAGCTTTCCGTGGACTACATTCCAATCGGTATCTGACCAAGTTGATCCGGCAACATCCTTCCGGCTCTCTGCCTTTTTCGAACCCTTAGGCATCGTATCCTGTTTCCGCGGATCGAACCTCCAACCAGGACTTACGCGCTAGGGGGAACCCGGGCACCGGTTGTGGTCACCTGGCCGCCAGCCCTTTCGACCGCGGCGACCGCGGCGGCCGATGCGCCGGACACGGTCAGCCGGACCGCACGGGTGATCTCGCCCTTCGCCAGCAACCGCACGCCGGCCACCTTGGCTCCGCGCACCAGGCCGGCGGCGCGCAGGCTTGCCTCGGTGATCGGCGCGGCGGCGTCGAGCCGGCCGGCGGCGATCGCCGCCTCGAGCGCGCCGAGGTTGACCGGCGCGTATTCCTTGCGGAACGGATTGAAGAAACCGCGCTTGGGCAGCCGGCGATAGAGCGGCAGCTGCCCACCTTCGAACCCGTTCAGCGCGACGCCGGTGCGCGCCTTCTGGCCCTTCACGCCCTTGCCGGAGGTCTTGCCCTTGCCGGAGCCGATGCCGCGGCCGAGCCGCTTCGAGCGGTGGCGCGCGCCGGCATTGTCGCGCAGCTGGTTGAGCTTCATGTCAGGACAGCTCCTCGACCCGGACGAGGTGAGACACTTTCCGGATCATGCCGCGCACCGCAGGCGTCGCTTCCAGTTCGCGGGTCCGGCGCAGCTTGTTGAGACCGAGGCCGATCAGCGTCGCCTGCTGCCCGGGCTTGCGCCCGTCGCCGGAGGCGATCTGGGTCACGCGGACGCGCTCAGACGGCATCGGCGGTCTCCTGCGGCGGAGCGGCGTCGCGCCGGCCGAGCAGGTCGGCGACCTTCTTGCCCCGCCGCGAGGCGACGGTGCGCGGGCTGGCGCAGCGCTGCAGGGCGGCGAAGGTCGCCTTGACCATGTTGTGCGGGTTGCGGCTGCCCAGGCTTTTGGCGACGACGTCGCCGATGCCGAGCGTCTCGAACACCGCACGCATCGGGCCGCCGGCGATGATGCCGGTGCCGGCGGAGGCCGCGCGCAGCACGACCCGCCCGGCACCAAAGGTGCCTTCGACGTCGTGATGCAGCGTGCGGCCTTCCTTCATCGGCACACGGATCATGCCGCGCTTGGCGCGGTCGGTCGCCTTGCGGATCGCCTCCGGCACCTCGCGCGCCTTGCCCGCGCCGTAGCCGACGCGCCCCTTCTGATCGCCCACCACGACGAGCGCGGCGAAGGCGAAGCGACGGCCGCCCTTCACCACTTTCGCGACGCGGTTGATCGTGACGAGCTTGTCGAGAAGCTCGTCGCCGTCGCGATCGCGTTCGCGGCCCCGGCCTTCCCTCGGTTCACGTGCCATCGATTGCTTTCCTCAGAAGGCTAGGCCGCCCTCGCGGGCGGCGTCGGCCAGCGCTTTCACCCGGCCGTGATAGAGATAGGCGCCGCGGTCGAACACCACCTGGCCCACCCCCGCGGCGAGTGCGCGTTCGGCCAGCAGCTTGCCGACGGCGGCGGCGGCGGCCTTGTCGGCGCCGGTCTTCAGGCCCTCGCGCAACGCGCGGTCGAGGCTGGACGCCGCGGCGAGCGTGCGCCCGGCCGCGTCGTCGATGACCTGGGCGTAGATGTGCTTGCTCGAGCGGAATACCGACAGGCGCGGCCGCCCCGCCGACTTGCGGCGCAGCGAAAACCGCAGGCGCTCCCGCCGGCGGTCGCGCAGGTCCTGCATCGCGCTCATTTCTTCTTTCCTTCCTTTCGCCGGATCGTCTCGTCGGAATAGCGCACGCCCTTGCCCTTGTACGGCTCGGGCGGGCGGAAGCCGCGGATCTCCGCCGCCACCTGGCCGACCAGCCGCTTGTCCACGCCTTCGACGGTGACCGCGGTCGGGCGCGGCGTCGTGATCTTTATGCCGGCCGGTACCGGATAGACCACGTCGTGCGAATAGCCGAGGTTCATCACGAGATTGCTGCCCTGCACGGAGGCGCGGAAGCCGGTGCCGGTGATCTCCATGGAACGGCTGTAGCCGGCCGAGACGCCGCGCACCATGTTCTGCACCAGCGCGCGCGTGGTGCCCCACATCATGCGTGCCTGCCGCTCGGCCGAACGCGGAGTCACGGTGACCCGGTTGCCTTCCACCGCCGCGTTCACGTGATCGGTCAGCTCGAGGCTCAGCGCGCCGAGCCGCCCCTTCGCGGTCAGCCGCTGCCCGGCGAGCGCGACCTCCACGCCCTGCGGGATTTCCACCGGATACTTGCCGACGCGCGACATCAGACCTTCCTCATCAGAACACCCGGCATCAGAACACCCGGCACAGCACTTCGCCGCCGACATTGGCGGCGCGCGCCTCGGCATCGCTCAGCACGCCGCGCGGCGTCGAGAGGATGGAGATGCCGAGCCCGGCGTAGACGCGCGGCATCTCCTTGATGCGCGAGTAGACCCGCCGTCCGGGCTTGGAGACCCGGGTGATCTCCTTGATCACCGGCTCCCCTTCATTGTACTTCAGCTCGATGCGCAGCTGCGCGAGGCCGGGCCGCAGTTGTTCGGCCGAGAAGCCGCGAATGAAGCCCTCGCGCTTCAGCACCTCCAGCACATTGGCGCGCAGCTTGGAGGCCGGCGCCACGCAGGAGCTGTGGCGCGAACGCTGCGCGTTGCGGATGCGCGTCAGCATGTCGCCGAGCGGGTCGGAGAGTGACATCGGCGCCTCCTACCAGCTCGCCTTGACCATGCCGGGGATCTGCCCGGTGCTCGCCAGCTCCCGGAGCACGATGCGCGACAGCTTGAACTTGCGGTAGTTGGCGCGCGAGCGGCCGGTCAGCGTGCAGCGCAGCCGGACCCGGCCGGCGGCGCCGTTGCGCGGCAGCTGCGCCAGCTTCAAGGTTGCGTTGAAGCGGTCTTCCACCGGCCGGTCGCGGTCCATCACCACCGTCTTCAGCGCGCGGCGCTTGGCGCGGTCGCGGTTGGCCATACTCTGGCGCCGGTTGTTGCGGTTGATCTGGGAAAGCTTGGACATGTGGCTCTGCTACCCTCCGGAACCTGCCGGGACGTCCCCGGCGGTCTTCCAATCCTCTAGCTGGCGAACGGGATGTCGAAGCCGCGCAACAGCGCCTTCGCCTCGGCGTCCGTGCGCGCCGTCGTCACGATCACGATGTCCATGCCGCGGATCGCGTCCACCCGGTCGTAGTTGATCTCCGGAAACACGATCTGCTCGCGCAGGCCCATCGCGAAGTTGCCGCGGCCGTCAAACCCCTTGGCACCGATGCCCCGGAAGTCGCGCACCCGCGGTAGCGCGATGGTGACCAGCCGGTCGAGGAACTCGTACATGCGCGCCTGACGCAGCGTGACCTTGCAGCCGATCGGCAGGCCCTTGCGGATCTTGAAGCCGGCGATCGCCTTCTTGGCCAACGTCTTCACCGGTCTTTGGCCGGCGATCAGCGTCAGGTCGCCAACCGCGGAATCGAGCTTTTTCTGGTCCGCCGTCGCCTCGCCGACGCCCATGTTGATGACGATCTTCTCGAGCCGGGGCACCTGCATCGGGTTGGCGTAGCCGAACTCCTTCTGCAGGTTCGACCGTACCTCCTCGAGATAGCGCCGTTTCAGGCGCGGCATTTCCTTCGGCGCCGCCTCGGCCCGCGCCGCGTCGGCCGCAGGCTTGGCCGCCTTTTCGCGTGGCTTGGCCTCCGGCCGGTTCGGATCGGGCTTCTGACGCTCCGGCTTCTTCTGGCCGGCCTTCTGGCCCGCCTTCTTGTCCGACTTCTTGTCGTCAGCCATCGATCGCCTCGTCGGTCGCGCGGGCGACGCGCACCTTGCGCCCGTCCGCCAGGATGCGGAAACCGACCCGCGTCGGCTTCTCCGATTTCGGATCGAGCAGCATCAGGTTGGAGAGGTCGATCGCCGCCTCCTGCTGCACGATCCCGCCCGGCTGGCCCATGCCGCGCGGCTTGGTATGGCGCGTCGCCACCCGCACGCCCTGCACGATCGCCCGGTTCGCCGCCGGGAACACGCGCAGCACCTCGCCGCGCTTACCCTTCTCGGCGCCGCTGATCACCACCACCCGATCGCCCCGGCGAATCTTGGCGGCCATCACAGCACCTCCGGCGCCAGCGAGATGATCTTCATGAAGCGCTTCGCGCGCAGCTCGCGCACCACCGGGCCGAAGATGCGCGTGCCGATCGGCTCCTGCTGCTTGTTGATCAGCACCGCGGCATTGCGGTCGAAGCGGATCGCGCTGCCGTCCGGCCGGCGCACCGGGAAGGAGGTGCGCACGATCACCGCCTGGTGCACGTCGCCCTTCTTCACCTTGCCGCGCGGGATCGCCTCCTTGATCGACACGACGATGACGTCACCGACCGAGGCGGTCTTCCGCTTCGATCCGCCCAGCACTTTTATGCACTGCACCCGCCGCGCGCCGGAATTGTCAGCCACGTCGAGGTTGCTTTCCACGCTGATCATCGGACTGCCTCAGACCTGCTGCGGGCCGGCCGGCGGCTGCGCGTCGGCGGCGGCGATCGCGTCGGCCGGCACCCCGCCCAAAGCCTCGCCGTTGCGCTCCAGCACCGTCCAGGTCTTGCGCTTGCTGATCGGCGGACACTCGATGATGCGCACGGCGTCGCCGACCTTGCAGGCGTTGGCCTCGTCGTGGGCGGCGTATTTCTTCGAGCGCCGGATGAACTTCTTGTAGAGCGGGTGCATGACACGCCGGCTGACCAGCACGGTCACCGTCTTGTCCATCTTGTCGCTGGTCACCCGGCCGCTGAGGATACGCCTGGGCATCGCCGCTCCTTTCAGGCCTTGCCGGCCGGCCGGCGCTTCTCGCCGATGATGGTCTTCACCCGCGCGATGTCGCGCCGCACTGCACGGATGCGCGCCGTCTTCTCCTGCTGGCCGGTGGCCCGCTGGAAGCGGAGGTTGAACTGCTCGCGCCGAAGGTCGAGCAGCATCGTGCTCAGCTCGTCCGGCGTCTTGGCGCGAATGTCGGCGGGCTTGCTCATGCCTCAGGCATCCAGCGTGCGGGTGACGAAGCGGGTCTTGATCGGCAGCTTGGCCGCGCCCAGCGTCAGCGCCTCGCGCGCCACCTCGCCGGGCACGCCGTCCACCTCGAACATGATGCGGCCTGGGGCGACGCGCGCCACCCAGAACTCGGGGCTGCCCTTGCCCGACCCCATGCGCACCTCAGCCGGCTTCACCGAGACCGGCACATCCGGGAAGATGCGGATCCACACCCGCCCGGTGCGCCGCATCGCGCGCGTGATGGCGCGCCGCGCCGCCTCGATCTGGCGCGCCGTGACCCGCTCCGGCTCGAGCGCCTTCAGGCCGTAGGCGCCGAAGTTCAGCGTCGTGCCGCCTTTGGCGTTGCCGTGGATGCGGCCCTTGTGCGCCTTGCGGAACTTTGTGCGTTTGGGAGAGAGCATGTCGGTTGCCTAACGCTGCGGCGCCTGTTCAGCGGCCCGGCGGTCCTGCGCCAGCGGGTCGTGCGCCATGATCTCGCCCTTGAAAATCCAGACCTTCACGCCGCAGGTGCCATACGTGGTCTTCGCGGTGGCGATGCCGAAATCGATGTCAGCGCGCAGCGTGTGCAGCGGCACCCGGCCCTCCCGATACCACTCGACGCGCGCGATCTCGGCCCCGCCGAGCCGGCCGCCGCACTGGATGCGGATGCCCTGCGCGCCGAGCCGCATGGCCGACTGCACCGCCCGCTTCATCGCCCGACGGAAGGCAACGCGGCGCTCGAGCTGCTGGGCGATGTTCTCGGCCACCAGGGTGGCGTCGATCTCCGGCTTGCGGATTTCGACGATGTTCAGCGACACCTCGGACTTTGCCATGGTCGCGAGGTCGCGGCGCAGCGCCTCGATGTCCTGGCCCTTCTTGCCGATCACCACGCCCGGCCGCGCCGCGTAGATCGTGACGCGCGGCTTCTTGGCCGGTCGCTCGATCACCACGCGCGACACACCCGCCCCGGAGAGCTTGCCGCGCAGATGCGTGCGCAGCTTCAGGTCCTCGTGCAGCAGCTTGGAATAGTCGGCGCCGGCGAACCAGCGGCTGTCCCAGGTGCGGTTGATGCCGAGCCGGAGCCCGACCGGATTGACCTTGTGACCCATGCTGCTACGCGGCCTCCTGGCCGGCTTGGGGCTGCTGCGCCCGTTCGGCGACGACGATCTTCAGATGGCTGAACCATTTTTCCACGCGCGCCGCCCGACCGCGGCCGCGCGGGTGCATGCGCTTCATGACGATCGCCCGGCCGACCTCCGCCCGCGACACCACCAGCCGGTCAACGTCGAGCTGGTGGTTGTTTTCGGCGTTGGCGATCGCACTCTCCAGCACTTTGCGCACCTGCTGGGCGATGCGCCGCTTGCTGAAGGTGAGCGCCGCCACCGCCTCCGCCGCCGGCAGGTTGCGGATCATGCCGGCGACCAGGTTCAGCTTGCGCGGGCTCACCCGCACGTTGCGCAGGATCGCCTGCGCCTCGGTGTCCTCGAGCCGGCGCAGCTGCTTCGGCTTGCTCATGTCAGCAACACCCCATTCAGCTCCGTTTGGCCTTCTTGTCGCCGGAGTGCCCGGTGAAGGTGCGGGTGGGCGAGAACTCACCGAACTTGTGCCCGACCATGTTCTCGTTCACCTGCACCGGCAGGAACTTCCGGCCGTTGTAGACGCCGAAGGTCAGCCCGACGAATTGCGGCAGGATGGTCGAGCGGCGCGACCAGGTGCGGATGATCTCGTTGCGCCCCGACGCGCGCGCCGCGTCCGCCTTGCTCAGCAGATAACCGTCCACGAACGGGCCCTTCCAGACCGAGCGCGCCATCAGCGTGTTCCCCGCATCGCCGTCACTTGCCCCAGCACGTCGCTCGCCCCCACCTCATTTGCCCTTGTTGCGGCGGCGGATGATCAGGCTGTCCGTCCGCTTGTTGAGGCGGGTCTTGTAGCCCTTGGTCGGCTGCCCCCACGGCGTCACCGGATGCCGCCCGCCGGAGGTGCGGCCCTCGCCGCCGCCATGCGGATGGTCCACCGGGTTCATCACCACGCCGCGATTGTGCGGGCGGCGGCCGAGCCAGCGCTGCCGCCCGGCCTTGCCGATATGCACGTTGGCGTTGTCGGGGTTGGAGACCGCGCCGACCGTCGCCATGCACTCCGCCCGCACCATGCGCAGCTCGCCGGAGTGCAGCTTGATCTGCGCGTAGCCGGCGTCCTTGCCGACGAGCTGGGCGTAGGTGCCGGCCGCGCGCGCAATCTTGCCGCCGGCGCCGGCCTTCATCTCGACATTGTGGACGATGGTGCCGA
>JAFAYA010000047.1 GCA_019240635.1 Acidisphaera sp.
CAATCCGGCCGCGGAAAACCGCGCGCCCGCAACGCCCGGCCGGCCAGCCGGCCGCACCCCCGCCCGCGCCGGCGCCTCTGCCACAGCCGGCGCCGGAAAAATCGCCGGAGCCGCAAAAGGGCACCGCCACCGGCCTGCCGCTGCCGCGGTTCGCCGCCCTGCGCGCCGATGAGGTGAACCTGCGCGCCGGGCCGGGCACCCGCTACCCGATCGAATGGGTCTATAAGCGCCGCGACCTGCCGGTCGAAATCGAGCGGGAGTTCGAGGTCTGGCGGCTGGTCAGCGACCCCGAGGGGGTCAAAGGCTGGGTGCACGAAGCCACCCTCACCGGCCGCCGCAGTTTTGTCGTCACCGGCGAGCAGCGCGCGATGCGCCGCACCGCCGACGACCACGCCGCCCCCGTCGCCTACCTGAAGCCAGGGGTGGTCGGCCGCCTGCTCTCCTGCGCCGCCGGCGCGGACTGGTGCCAGGTGCAGGTCGGCGAGTATCGTGGCTACCTGAAACGCGGGGATTTTTGGGGCAGCTATGCCGGAGAGGCCGTCGACTGAGGAACTCGACCCCGACGAACTCCCGCGCGCCCACCACGACCTCGGCGGCGTGCAAAAATACTTTTGTGAGGCGATCGATACCGAGCCCCACGCACTGACCGACTTCGACAAGGAGGTGGACGCCATCCGCCAGATTCTCGGCATGAAGCGCGTGATGAGCGTGGATGAGCTGCGCCGGGGCATCGAGGCGATTCCCGAGGAAACCTACCACCGGCTGTCCTACTACCAGCGCTGGATCCGCTCGATCGCCGACAACCTGCTGCGCAAGGGCGTGCTCAGCGAAGCCGAGTTGCGACAGGCGCTGGAGGGCGGGGGATGACGGACACCTTCGCCCCCGGCGCCGAAGTGCGCGTGCGCTTCGATTTTCCCGAGGCGCGCGGCCCCGCGCATATCCGCACGCCGCACTACGTGCGCGGCCGGATCGGCCGCGTGGTCCGCACACTCGGCGCCTTCCGCAATCCGGAAGACCTCGCGTTCGCCCGCCCGGCGCCGGTGCTGCCGCTCTACCACGTGGCCTTCGACCGCCACGCGATCTGGCCGGACGCGGCACCGGGCGAGGAGCTTTTGGTAGAAATTTTCGGCCACTGGCTGGATGCGGCATGAACAGCCCGATCGAAGCCGAAAGCACCCGCCTGCTGGACGCGGTGCGCAGCCTGCTGCTCGCGAAAAACGTCACGACCCCCCAGGAAATCGCCGAGCGCATCCGCATCACCGACGCCGCCTCCCCCGCGCAGGGCGCGCGAATGGTCGCAAAAGCCTGGTGCGACCCAAAATATCGCGCGCTGATGCTGGCCGACGGCACCAAGGCGGCGGAGGCGCTCGGCATCGCCATGCGCGGCGCGCCGCCGCTCGGCGTGCTCGAGGACACGGGGGAGCTGCACAACCTCGTCGTCTGCACGTTGTGCAGCTGCTATCCACGGGCGGTGCTGGGCTATCCGCCGTTCTGGTTCAAGTCCGCCGCGTATCGCGCGCGTGCGGTGCGCGACCCGCGCGGCGTGCTGGCGGAGTGGGGCACCGTGCTGCCGGAAGCGACCAGGGTGCGGGTGGTGGATTCGACGGCGGACTATCGCTGGATGGTGCTGCCGCTGCGCCCGGCCGGCACGGAGGACTGGCCGGAGGAGCGGCTGGCCGCGCTGGTGCGCGAGGGCGACATGATCGGCGTGACGCTGCCGGATCGCCTCGCGGTTACACGCCCGGGGGCAGCGGCGGGTCCTGCCAGTTGACGCCGCCGTCCGGCGCCGGGCCCGGCCCTGTTGTCGGTGGCGGCGGCGGCGCGGTCGGGATCGTCCCGGCGAGCGCGCCGAAATGCATGCGCGTGACATAGTCGGCGAGGCCGGTGCGGGGATCGCGGCTGAACGGCCGGCCCATCGCGGCGAGCCGGGTCTGCGCGGGGTTCTCCCAGCTGCACAGCAGCAGCCCGCCGCGATTGACCTCGGCGCCGTTCTGCGTGGTGCCGATGTAGCGATCGAAGTTGCCGTCGATCCAGTCGTCCAGCACGTTCATGTAGGCGACGCAGGCGGAGTCCTGCAGCGCGGAGCTGGCGAGGAACTCCTGAGCGCTGCTGCCGTAGCGGCCGGTCCAGTCGGCCGGGCGATTGACGTCGCCCTGCGGGCGCACCGCGCCGATCTGTTGCAGCGAGGAGGCGCCCATCTGGTAGGCGCCGAGCGCGTTGCCGTTGCGCAGTCCGTAGTTCTCGCCGGTGAGCGTGGTGCGGTCGCCCGATTCCAGCACGCGCAACAGGCGGAACAGCTCGCTTTCCGTGTCGACGAACGGCATCGGGCACCTCCCAACCGTTGCCTATGTGCCTTGCGAGTCGTGCGAGGGCAATCCCGGTCCGCCATCCTGTGCCGCCGGCGTGCACGGCGCGCGTTGCGCCGGCGGGACAGGATGGCCTCAGTCCAGCCGCGCGAACTCGACGGCCGCGAGCGCGACGCTCAGCACGCGGGAGTCGCCGCTGAGGCTGGCCTGGCACGGGCGGGCGCCATCGGGATGGACGAGCAGCAGGGTGAGCTGCGACCGGCCGGCGATCTGCTCCGCGGGGATGGTGACGCGCACGGTCTCGTCGCCGGTCAGCACGAACTCGCCGCAGGCCCGGCCGTCGACGAAGACGGCGAGGCGTTGCGCCGGCCGTGCGGGAGCGACAAAGGGATGCAGCTGGAGCCGGCACTCGTAGTCGGCCTCACAGGCCGGTGCGGGCAGCACGAGGAGGCTCTCCGAGCCTTCCGCCCAGACGTCGTGCTCCTCCGGCTCCGACCAGCCCCAGCGCAGCATCGCCGGCCGGAGCGTGCGGTCGTCGCACGCGAGGCGCAGGTCGGGCTCGCCGCGCGAACGGCGGAAGGCCTCGCGCAACGTCGTCACCGACCGCCGGCGCGCATCGGCGAAGTCGAGCGCGATCGCCAGCGCGCGGCCGCGCTCGCCGACGGCACGGGCTTCATCGTCGTGCGTGCGCAGCCACTCGATGCGCTCGACGAGGTCGGAGAGATCGCCGTTCACCGGGACGTAGTTCACCCAGGGGACGAGGTCGCGGTAGTACCACTGCCGGTAGCCCCCCGGAGAGGCGACCTTCAGCACCGGGCTGCCGCTGTAGAGTTTCAGCAGCAGCCCCGGCCAGGAGTTGCTGTTGCCGTCGATGTCGATCTGGTACTTCCATCGCTGGAACGTCTCCAGCGGCGCGTAGGGCCGCATGCAGCCGGAGCGCTCGATCTCCCGGTGCTCTTCCGGCTCGACCTGGACGATTTCGGTGAAGCCCGCGTCGATCAGGCCGGGCCCGACGCTCGCCGCCAGCGCGCAGAGCCGGGCGCGCGGCAGGCTGCGCCAGCCCTCGGCGTCGGCGACGCCGGTCGTGGAGCCGCGCCAGACGGCGGCGGGACGCCGGTCCTCCCACTCGATCCAGGCCTCGTCGGTCTCGCGCTTCTCCTCTGCGTATGCTTCGCGCACCAGGTAGATCGGGTCGGGCAGGAGATAGCCGAGCGGGTCGTTGGCGCAGAAGGCCAGGCCGCGCAGGTCCGGCGCGTCGCCGAGGCTCAACGGCACGGTGCCGGGTTCGCAGCCGGGATCGTCGAGGTACCAGCGCAGCAGGCGCATCGACCCGAGCAGCAGGCGCAGCACGTCGTCGCAGCCGATCGATGCGGAAAGCAGCGGGCTGAGGGAGAGCGTGCCGGCGCGGTCGGCGCCGACGCGCCAGAGCGCCACGTCGCCCCGGCCAGGCACGTCAGGCGCGAGGTCGATCGCGAGCCGGCCGCCGATGTGCGCGTGCGCGCGCAGCATGTGCGCCAGCATGCGGAGCCGGCCGGCGTGGAACAGCGCCTCGCAGCAGGCGGACATCAGCACGTAGCTCCGACAGATCTCCTTCTGATGGCGCACGACGAGGCCGACGACGCGGCGGATTGCGGCGGCGTCGCCGCGCAGCAGGTCGCGGGCGCCGCGCATCAGGTCGCAGTAGAGCGGCTCCTCCGCCCCGTTCTCGGCCTGCAGCTGCACTTCGATCTGCTCGGCGCGGCCGGCGTGGACGGAGTCGGGCGGTGCGGCGGCCTCGGACATGACCGGCGCCGCGGACCTGCGCGCCTAGAGCATGATCGGCGCAGACGGGAGCGCCGACCGTGCTCTAGCGCTTTGTCTTGTCGCGTGATTCACGCCCTCGCCGATTCCGATTCGAACGATCACGCTCTAGCGCCGCGAGAAATCGACGAGTGCGGCGAACCCCTGCTCGCCGCCGATGGCGAGCCGCGCGCCGTCCGGGCTCCAGGCGAGCGCCGAGACGGGGCCGGCGCCGGGCGGGGCGACGGGCAGGATGCGGGCGGAGCCGATCTCGGCCAGCACGACCAGGCCGTCGGCAAAGCCGGCGGCGCAGGCCTCGTGCTCGGGATGGCAGGCCACGGCCGTGCAGGTGACGCCGTCCCCGCCGGCCAGCTCGATCGGCGGCTTGCCCATCGGCCCGCCGCCGAAGAACGGCCAGGCCACCACGCAGTCCGCACCGGAGGTGGCGAGCCAGCGGCCGTTATGCGTAAAGCACATCGAGCGGGTCTTTGCGGGATAGCCGCTCATGCGCATGTGCTGGCCGTCCGGCAGCCGCCAGCCGTGCAGCGCGTTCTCCTGCATCGCCGTCACCACGGCGTCGCCCTCGGGATGGATGGCGATGCCGGTGTGGCTGCCCTTCCAGGTCAGCAGGCGTGGATTGTCGGTCTTCGAGGCGACGAACCACAGGCTCGCGCCGTTGTAGTGCGAGGCGCCGATGCGCTTGCCGCGGCCGTCGAAGGCCAGGCCGGTGACGCTGGAGGGATGCTCGAGCGACTTCAGCGCGGCGCCAGTGCCGTCGAACAGGTGCATCCGCTTGCCGACGGCGCAGGCCAGCACGCCGCGCGCACCCTCTCCCGGAACCGCCGCGACGTGCTCCACCCATTTCGAGCCGTAGGCCGCGACGGAACTCACCGATCCGTCGAACGCGACCCGGCGCAGATGCCCGTCATCGCCGCCGGAGAGAAAGCCGCCCGCGCAATCGGCGCACATCGCGAGCACCGCGCCGTCATGCACCGCGATCTCGCGCCAGTCTTCCTGCTGGCCGGGTGATACGATGCGCAGCGTGCCGTCGCCGAGCGCAAAGCCGGCGTGGCCGGCGCGGTCGAAGGCAGCCGCGACGATCCAGGCGCCGAGGTCGCGGCGGGTGCCGCGGGTCTCGATGAGGTAGGTGCCGCTCATGCCGGATGGGAAGGCCAGGGGCTCCGCCCCTGGACCCCGGCAAAGGCAGAGCCTTTGCAATCCTTCACTTGAGGAAGGGGGCCTGGGGCGTTGCCCCTGGCCTTGCTGTCGCTTCTCACCGGTCAATCCACCTGACATGCCTCAAACCCGCGGCGCAGCAGCGGGCGGTTGAGGTTGCGGCCGATGAAGACGATGCGGCTGGTGCGCTTCTCGCCTTGCTTCCACGGCCCGATGTGGTCGCCGTCGGCGATCATGTGCACGGCCTGGAAGGCGAACCGCCGGTCCTCGCCCTTGAAGTGCAGAATGCCCTTGGTGCGCAGCAGATCCTGCCCCTTCTCGGCCAGCAGCGCGCCGATCCAGAGATTGAACTTTTCCGGGTCTATCGGGCGCCCGGCCTCGAAGCTCACGCTCGCCACGTCGTCATTGTGCTCGTGCGTGTCGTCGGTCAGAAAATCCGGCGCACGCTGCAGCACGCGATCGAGGTCGAAGGCGCCGCGGTCGAGCACGTCGGCGATCGGCAGGCCGGCGCGCTGGGTGCGGTGGATTTCGGCGAACCGGTTGATGGCACGGATGCGCCGCTCGACCTCGGCCAGCTCCTCGGCCGTCACCAGGTCGGTCTTGTTCAGCACGATGACGTCGGCAAACGCGATCTGGTCGGCCGCCTCGTGGCTGTCCGCCAGCCGCTGCGGCAGGTGTTTTGCATCCACCACGGTGACGATGGCGTCCAGCCGCGTGCGGCTGCGCACGCCCTCGTCCACGAAGAAAGTCTGCGCGACCGGCGCGGGATTGGCGAGACCGGTCGTCTCGATGATGATGCCGTCGAATTTCTGGGGCCGCTTCATCAGCCCGCCGACGATGCGGATCAGGTCGCCGCGCACCGTGCAGCAGATGCAGCCGTTGTTCATCTCGAACACTTCCTCGTCGGTATCGACCACAAGGTCGTTGTCCACGCCCAGCTCGCCGAACTCGTTGATCACCACGGCGTAGCGGCGGCCGTGGTTCTCGCTGAGGATGCGGTTGAGCAGCGTGGTCTTGCCGGCGCCGAGATAGCCGGTCAGCACGGTCACCGGCACTTGTTCGGGTGCGGCGTTCGGGGCGGAGGAGGCATCCGACATGGCAAAGGCTCCGATCGGGGTTTGGCCAGATATAGGGTGCGGTTGGCGCCCGGACTACCGCCGCTGCCAGCGCGCCGCCGCCAGGCCCAGGCCGAGCGACAGGAAGAACCAGCCGCTCAGCGGCATCGATGTCACGCTGCTGGCCGAGGCGATGGGCCATTCCTGGATCAGCGCGGCGACGAACAGGCCGACCCGCAGCGGATCCGGGCGCTGCCACAGACCCCGCGCCAGGGAAGCGAGCCAGGCGACCACCAGGGCGGAGAACAGCAGCAGGCCGGGGATGCCGGCGTCG
Source organism: Acidisphaera sp. (assembly GCA_019240635.1). Taxonomy (GTDB): domain Bacteria; phylum Pseudomonadota; class Alphaproteobacteria; order Acetobacterales; family Acetobacteraceae; genus JAFAYA01. The sequence goes on from JAFAYA010000047.1 coordinate 6,651, forward strand.
GTAACGGCCTGGAGGTAGTGGTTGTGCGGGTGCTCGTTGCAGATCGCCGCCCCGCCGCCGTCGTCGGCCGGGTTTTCCGGCCAGGTCCAGCCGTGGAAATAGGCCGGCAGCCTGCAGCCCGTGCGGAAGCCGTCGAAGCCGCGCCCGGTCCAGCGATTTTTTTCGGCGATCACCAGCGAACGGTCGAGCAGTGCGCCATACGGACTCGCCTGGAAATGCTCCATTTGAAAACTGAATTTCGTCACCAGCCGGTACCATGTCGGGGGTGAGATCACCGCACTCGCGGCGAGCAGGGCGCCGGCGGCGACGGCGGTCGCCAGCAGCAGCAGGCGCAGCCGCGGCAGGAACAGCGCGCTCACCACGACGCCGAGCCCGGTCAGCAATACCGGCATACGCTGGCCGATCAGCACCATGACCGCGAGGCCGAGCACGGCGAGGCCGGCCGCGGCGGCGCGGGCGGCCAGGCCCGGGCGCGCGAGCAGGACGGCGAGGGGCGGCAGCAGCGCGGGGAACAGCAGGCGCGACAGTGGCGCGCCGGCACGCGCCTCCTCGAACGGGCCGGTCAGTTCGCCGTCGCCGCTGCGCGGAAAGCCGTAAAAGTTCCGGCCCCACGCAAATTGCAGCAGCGTGTTGGCGACGATGTAGGCGGCGGCGGCGGCGATCATGCGCCAGAGCCAGTTTCGCCAGCGTGCTTCGCGCAGCACAGAACATTCGAGCGCGGCAACGAAGAGCAGGAAGCGCACGGTCAGCAGCGCCTGCACGAAGGACGGAAATCCGCCCTGGCCGAGATCCCCTGCCGGCACCGAGCAGAGCAGCAGCCAGGCCCACCAGGCGAGCCCCACCAGCAGCCAAGGCGTGCGCAGCCAGGTCCAGTCGCGCAGCATCGCGGAGCGGGCCACGAAGCAGAGGTCGATGACGGCGATCGACGCCTCGGCGATGCCGCGCCCATGCAGCAGGAACAGCGGCAGGGCGAGCGTCGCGGCCAGCGCTGCACGGTCCAGCCCGCGGAGCAGGCCGCTGACCTCGCCGGCGCGCGGCGGGGCCAAAAATTCGGCAGACGCGGTCACCCGAAAAGGATCTCCTCACGAAACGCATCGAGCCGCGCCAGCGCCTGCGGCAGGTCGAAAAGGCGCGCCCGTTCGCGTCCGGCCTCAGCCAGCGCGCCGCGCCGCTTCTCGTCGCTGGCCAGACCGGCAATGGCGTCTGCCAGGCCGTCCGGATCATCCGGACCGGCGTAGAGAGCCGCGTCGCCGGCCACCTCCGGCAGGCCGCCTCGGCGGGTGGTGACCAGGGCGGCGCCGCAGGCCATGGCTTCCAGCGCGGTCAGGCCGAACGGTTCCTGCCACCGGCTGGGCACGACGACAATGGCCGCCCGGTGCATGACGTCCAGCACGGCCGCGTGCGGCTGGTAGCCCAGACATTCTACCCCGGCCCGCTCGGCTTCCGGGCGCAGCCGGCGGGTGAAGGGCGTTTCCGGACTGTCCGGCCGGAACCGGTCGGCACCGATCATCGTCGCGCGCCAGCCCGGCAGTTTTGGCAGCGCGCGGGCGCAGGCGGCGACGAAAGTGTCGGCGCCCTTGTCGCGTACCACCCGGCCGGCGAAGAGCACACGCCTTTCCCGCGCGGCGGCGGCCGGCGCCGGACCGAGTGCCGCGAGATCGATGCAGTTCGGCAATACGCGCAACCTGTCGCCGCAGGCGGGCGGCAGGTTTTCCAGAAAGCCGCGCCGCAGGTAGTCGGATACGACGGCGATGCCGGACAGATTTTTCAGCAAGGCCAGCCGCTCGGCCGGCCTGCGGGCGCCCCGCATCTCCGTTGGCTCGTTGTGCAGCAACAGCGCGATTTTCGCCGACGGGAAGCGGCGGGCCACATGCAGCGCGATCTCCGGCCGGTTGTGCACCTCGATGAGCGTCGGACGCAGTTCGGCCAGGAGGCGGGCAGCGGCTGCGGCATAACGGGCGGTCTGGCTCCCCAGCGGCCAGCGTCCGGACCGCACCGGCCGGAACGGCACGTCCGCGTGCGGCACCCCGCCCGGCGAGCCGATCACCACGGCATCGCCGCGCGACGCCAGGCGATGCGCCATCAGCCCGACCGCGCCGGTCGCCCCCGGAGAAAAAGCCTCACGCGGCGGCAGGACGATCGCGACAGCGGCAGAATCCGATCGCTTGCGCTCACGCATTCCGCTCCATGCCTTCGTTTGGTCGCGTGAGTCACGCCTTCGGCGATGCCACCTCCGCGGTCACGCTGGGGCGACGCGCGGCTTCTTCAGATCGCCGGCATGCTGTAGCGCTCAAAAAGCTGCCACTTTTGCCAAGGACCGCGGACGTTGTCCTTGAACCAGCGCGCCGTCGTCTCATTATCGAACAGCAGGAAAAGCCAAAACTGGTCCAAATACCCCTTGTAGTTGGTGTCGTCGGTCTGCCGCACCTTGGACCAGCCGCCAGGCCATTTTTTGATGGCGGCGAGTTGCTGCTTTGGTCCGTCCTTGTAGTCCAGGCCCAGCCCCAGAATCCGCTGGCCTTCACCGACGCGCAGCACCGCGCGCTGATCGACCCGGCCCTTGATCAGCAGTTCGCGCGTGCGCAGCACGTCGCGCAGAGCCAGGAATTCCTCCTGCTTCAGGGTGGTCGCGCCGTCTCCCGGACCGGGTGCGGACAGCACGCTCGTCGCGTCCCATTTCAGCAGGTTCTGGACGGCGACCGGGCTGTGGATGTCGAACACCGCTGAAAGGTCGAGCTTGGCCAGATCGATCACCGCGGCGCCGAACAGGCTCATGAACTGGGTGCCGCGGGTCGAGAACACGGGGCGGCTGGAAACGCCGGTGGAGATGTAGCGCTTCTGCCAGCCGCGGGTGTGACTGAGGATCTGCTGCGCCTCGCTCAGCGCGCCGCCGGCCGACACGTCGTGTCCGCTCGCCTGTCCCCCGGATGCGATCTCCCGGCGCTGCGCCGTCTGGTCCAGTACGGGGGCGGTGAGGTCGCGGCCATTGCGCAGGTTGACGCAGTCGTTGTGGTTCAGCCCGCGCGTGACATAGCGCCGCACATAGGTGTCCGAATTCGGCAGCCGCACGAACTGCATTTTCGTGTGGTTCGGATCAGCCTCGAGCTTGGGCCCGGCGCGATCGTAGATGAAGCGGCCGAGCACGTACACCTTGTTCACCAGCCCGGTCGGCTGCGGGCGCAGGTCGGTCATCCGGGCGTCGCCGAGGAAGACCGTGCCGAGCTTGGCCATCGACCCCTTGACCTGGCCCTCGATCTGCGCGGTGCCGCGGTTGTTCTTGGCGTCCCAGAAATCGGTGACGTGGATGCCGTTGCCCTGGGGGTCGCGGGTCTGGCGGAGTTTTATGATCGCCTTGTCCCAGTCGCCGCGCGCGTTCAGATGCGCTTTTTCGTAGTCGAACAGGATGGCGTGCGCATCGCCGCGGCGGGCGGTCGAGAACCGGGTCGTCATCCGGTTGATGGCACCGGTCTCCGCGGTGCGCTGGGCCTGCCGGTCGTCGGCCAGGATTTTCAATGCCTGTTCGAGCAGTGGCTGATGGGTGGTCGGCACTTCCCGGCTGGGCAGAAAAACGTATTTGTCGGGGACAGCTGGCATGGGTCCTCGCTCAGGCCATGCAGACGGCCGCATCGGCCGGCGCCGGCCAGTTCTGTTTGCGGTCGGAACGGCTTGGACGGTCGGGAGCCAGGGTGGAGCATACAACCGCACCCGATCGCGTGCCAGGGCATTCATGCCCGGCCGACTATCAGGGTGCCTCTTCGTAAGCTGCAATGCGCCACTCCGGCGGCTCCTGCGCGGCCTGCTCGTACCAGCGCGCGACCAGCGGATGCGCCCGCACCGCGGCGCAGTAGTCGGTACTCGCGGCGCTGATCTCCGGGCGGTAAGCGAGGAAGCGCGCGACCACCGGCGCGTACATGGCGTCCGCCGCGGTAAAGGCCGGGCCAAACAGGAAGGGGCCGCCGCCGAATTTTTCCCGCGTTTCGCGCCAGATCGTCTCGATCCGGGCGATGTCGGCGAGGACGCCGGCGGTACGAGCGCCCCCCGGCCTGGTCCGGCCGAGATTCATCGGCAAGGCACGGCGCAGCTCAGAAAACCCCGCGTGCATCTCGGCGGCGATCGAGCGCGCCTGCGCGCGCGCCGCCGGCTCCGACGGCCAGAGCGCCGGCGCGATCTCGGCGCAGTATTCGCAGATCGCCAGCGTCTCCCATACCCGGTTGGCGCCGTGCTCCAGGTAGGGCACCAGCCCGCTCGGCGAGAGCCGCTTCACCGCCGCGGTGTCCCCGTGCCCGCTGAGCGGGATCACCACCTCCTCCACGTCGAGTCCGGCCAGCCGCACCGCGAGCCAGCCGCGCAGCGACCAGGAGGAGTAGCGCCGCGTGCCGATGTAGAGGCGTCCGTCCGCCATGCCGCCCCCCGACGGTTCGCGCGCGGCGGGGCGGGAGCCTGCCCGCCCCGCCACCCGCGGTTCAGCCGGTCACGGCGCGTGCATCGTGCCCTGGTTCGGCGTGGACATCGGGGTCTGGGTGGCGCCGCCGGTGCGCGGCTGCTCTTGCATCGAGCCGACATTCGGCGTGCCGACCGCGGGCTGGTTGACGCCGACGCCCCGCGGCTGCTCCCCCATCGACCCGGACGAGTTGTAGGTGCCCGCTTGCGGCTGCGGCTGCTGCTGGTTGCAGCCGGCCAGCAGAGCGAGCGCGGCAAGGGCAGCGAGGCAGGTGCTTTTCATGTGTCTCGACCCCAACGCCGTCCGCCTGATGCGAACGGGAGCGCAACTATAGCGGGACAGTGCCGGCGCCGCGCAAGGGCCGCCGCACGGCGGGCCGCCTTCCCCTCGCCGGGCCGGCGCTAATCGGGCAGCTGCTCGTGCACGTGGCGGGCCAGCGTCTCCACGGCGGTCACGTTCGCCAGCTCCTGCGCCTCCGGGTCGGCGGCGGTCTCCGGCAGTTCCAGCCGCTCGCTGATCCTCTGCAGCATCTGGATGACCTTGGTAACCTCCTTCTCGGTCAGCAGGTTGATCTGCAGGTCGAGATGGCTGCGCCGGTCGGAGCGCAATCCCATCCGGTTCTGCTTGATCAGCACGAAGGTCGAGAGCAGCACCCCTTCGAGCGATACGATCATGCAGAGCAGGGCGAAGGGATAGGGATCGAAGCTGTGCAGCGGGATGAGCCCGGTGTTCAGCACCGCCCAGAGGCTGAACACGCAGACGTGCAGCACGACGAAGCCGATGGTGCCGACGAAGCTGGCGATCCGGTCCGAGAGGCGATCGGCGAAGCTCCGCTCGTCCAGCATCTCCTGCTCGAGCCGGACGATCGTGTCGACGTGCTCGACGGCGTGGCGTGGCGGCTCCTCCGCCGCGCCTGCATCCACTCCTGACAATGTGCTCTCCCCGCTCTGCCGCAGGATGAACGGCGGGAATGCCCGTGCGGTTCTGCTCGCTGGCGGGTTACGCCTCGAACAGCCGGGCGGGCGAGGGCGTCTCCCGCGTGTAGCCGTTCGCAGGGTAGGCGCCGCCCTGGTAGCGCTCGATCACCGGATTGCCGCTGGTCTTTCCGCCGAGCTGGCCGGCATACGTATCGGCGCTGTCCTGCGGCGCCCAGCCGAGCTTTTCCCGCGCGTCCCTGCCCCAGAACGTCCGGGAGTTGGCCGAAGCGCCCCAGATCACCGCACACCCGGTGCGCTCGGCCAGCACGCAGCGCTGCATCAGGCGCACGAGGTCGGCGTAGGAGAACCAGGTCGAGAGCATCCGCGCCTCGGTCGGCTCGGGAAAGCTCGAGCCGATCCGCACGAGCACGCTCTCCACGCCGTGCTTGTCCCAGTAGAGCCGGCCCATCATCTCGCCGAACACCTTGGAGAGGCCGTAAAAAGAATCCGGCCGGAGCTGGCAGTCGTGGTCCAGCTTTTCGCTGCGCTCGTGAAAGCCGATGCTGTGGTTGGAGGAGGCGAAGACCACGCGCGCCCGCTCCCGCCGTGCGGCCTCGTAGACGTGATAGAGGCCGCGCAGATTCGGCCCCAGCACCTCATCGAACGGCCGGTCCACCGAGACGCCGCCGAAATGCAGGATTGTGCCGCAGCCCTCGGCCAGGCGCAGCATGGTCACGCCGTCGTTCAGGTCGGCGCGCGTGAAGCTCGCATCCTTCGGCAGCTCGTCGGGAAACGGCGCGATGTCGGTCAGGCGCAGGGTCCAGCCCTGCCCCGCCAACCCCTTGGTGATGACGCGGCCGAGCGCGCCGGAGGCGCCGGTGAGCAGGATCGGCCTGGGCTGGGGCATCGGAAAACCTCCTTCAGCGATCGGCGAACAGTCCGACGGGCGCGCCGGCGACCGGCGCCTTCATGCGGAACAAGCCGCCGGCGCGCGGGTCGGTTTCATCATGGCGCAGCGAGGTGACGTAGAGCGTCTCCTCGGCGAAGCACGGCATCGTCGGCGCGGCGACCGGCATGGGCAGTTTGTGCAGCAGTTTTCCATCGGGCGCGATGCGGTTCAGGCACCCCGCCGAGACGCCGGACGACCAGTAGCAACCCTCGGCGTCGCACGCGCCGCCGTCCGGCCGGCCCTCCTGCTCGTTCAGCGTGATGACCCGCCGATGCGACGAGAGCCGGCCGGTTGCCGGATCGAAATCCCAGGCTTCGATGTAGGCGCGACGGCTGTCGGAATGGAACAGCGTACGCCCGTCCGGCGACCAGGCGAGACCGTTGGAGGTGACGTAGCCCTCGGCCTTGCGCTCGACCACGCCGTCCGGCCGCACACGATAGAGATTGCCGGTCGGCTGGTGCGCCGGGCTCTCGTCCATGCTGCCGATCCAGAAGCAGCCGTCCGGCCCGACCTTTCCGTCGTTCAGCCGGTTGGTTTCCGGCTCGTCCACGGGATCGGAAAATTCCTCGACGCGCCCGGTCGGGGGATCGAACAGCACGACGCGATGGCGCAGCGCCACGACCAGCCGGCCGAACCGGCAGAGCCCGAAGGCTCCGACGACCTCCGGCAACGCCCAGCTCTGCGTGGCACGCCCGTCGACAGGAAACGCGTGGATCGTCGCGTTCGGGATATCGCAGAACAGCAGCCGGCGATTGGCTGCGTCCCACACCGGGCTCTCGCCGGTCTTGCAGCGCACGTCCCACGCCAGTTCCACGGTCACGGCGCCTCGCTCCGCCGCACCCGGCCGCGCCGCAGCACGTCGGGCTGCAATTCGAGCCCGAGCCCCGGTCCGGGCGGCGCGGCGACCTGTCCGTCAGCGACCTCCGGCAGCGCGGTGACGAGGTCGCGGTACCAGCCGCTCCAATAGGCACGCACGCTCTCCATGAAGGCGGCATTCGGCAGGTTCAGCGCGAGATGGGTGGAGGCGCAGAACACGACCGGCCCGGTGCAGTCGTGCGGCGCCACCGGGCGCTGGTGCGCCTCCGCGAGTGTGGCGATCTTCTTCGCCTCGCTCAGCCCGCCGCACCAGGACACGTCGAGCATCACCCAGTCGACCGCATCGCGGCGCAGGATGTCGAGGAACTGCGCGCGCGTCGCCAGCGTCTCGGAGGCGCAGACCGGCAGGTGCGTGCGCCGCGCGTATGCGGCGAGCGCCTCCGGGTCGGTCATCTTCAGCGGGTCCTCCATCCAGAACGGCCGGAACGGCCGCACCGCGTGGGCGATGGCGCAGGCGGCGGGAAGGTCCCACATCGAGTGCAGTTCCAGCATGATCTCCATCGCGTCGCCGACCGCCGCGCGGATGTCGCGGAACGGCTTCAGCCCGGCCTCGATGTCGCGCGCGTGGATGAACGTGCCGTCGCCGGCGAACGGGTCGAACGGCCAGATCTTCATGGCGGTGATGCCCATCTCGAGCAGCGAGCGGGCGAGCGCCGCGGCGTCGCGCGAGAAGGCGAGCTGGTCGTCGTACGGCCCCTGCGGCGCGTCCTCCGCGCCGATCTGCCGCCGCCCGCCGCGCGAATTGTAGGCGTAGCCGGCGCAGGTGTTGTAGGTGCGGATGCGCGGGCGGGTCAGCCCGCCCAGCAGGTCGTGCACCGGCCGGCCGAGCGCCTTTCCCGCAAGGTCCCACAGCGCGATGTCGACCGCCGAGGCGGCGCGCATCTCCGCCCCCGAGGAGCGGAAGCCGATATACGGTGCGGTCAGGCTGCGGCTGATCGCGTCGATGCGCGAGGGGTCGGCGCCGAGCAGCGCCGGCGCGACTTCGGCGTGCAGGCACGCCTCCACCGCATCGGCGCCGCGAAACGTCTCGCCGAGGCCGACCAGACCGGCGTCGGTGTGCAGCCGCACCCAGAGGATGTTGTCGTAGGGCGCCAGCCGGATCGTCTCGAGCGCCGTGATGCGCATCATCGCTTCCTCCGTGCGAAGAAGGGGGGCACCCGATCGCCGCGCCGTCAAGCGCCGTTGCGGCGCGGCGCGGGCCGGCGCAGGCTTGGCACCATGCACGGCATCCGCGAGCACGCGACCGCCCTGGCCGAAGGCCGCCTCACCGCCCGGGCGCTGGTCGAGCGCTGCCTCGATCGCATCGCCGCCGCCGCGGCCGGTCCCGTCTTCCTGACGGTCTACGCCGCGCAGGCGCGGGCGATGGCCGACGCTGCGGACGCGCTGCGCCGGGCCGGCCGCGCGGCCTCACCTTTCGCCGGCATCCCGATCAGCCTGAAAGACCTGTTCGACGTCGCCGGCGAGCCGACCCCGGCGGCCTCGCGTGCGCTCGCCGACGCGCCGCCGGCGGGCGCGCACGCGACGGTCGTGGCCCGCGTGCTGGCGGCCGGCTTCGTGCCGGTCGGCCGCACCAACATGACGGAGTTCGCCTTCTCCGGGCTCGGCATCAACCCGCATCACGGCACGCCGTTGAGCCCGTGGCAGCGGGAGCGCGCGCGGGTGCCCGGCGGCAGTTCATCGGGGGCGGCGGTGGCGGTGGCGGACGGCATGGCGCTCGGCTCGCTCGGCACGGACACCGGGGGATCGTGCCGGGTGCCGGCGGCGTTCTGCGGCATCGTCGGCTACAAGCCGACCGCGCGGCGGGTGCCGCTCGATGGCGTGTTGCCGCTTTCACCGTCGCTCGATTCGGTGGGGCCGCTGGCGGGGTCGGTCGATTGCTGCGCGATCCTCGACGCCGTGCTGGCGGGCGCGGCGCCGACACGGACCGCCGCGCTGCCGGTCCGCGGACTGCGGCTCGCGGTGCCGGAGAACGTGGTGCTGGAGGAGATGGACGAAACGGCGGCCGCCGCGTTCGAGCGCGCGCTTGAACGACTGGCTGAGGCGGGCGCGCTGATCCTACATTGCCGCTTCGCCGCGCTGGACGAGGTTGCCGGCGTGAACGCGCTCGGCGGGCTTGCGGCGGCCGAAGCGTTCGCCTGGCACAAGGACCTGCTCGCGGCAAAGGCCGCGCTGTATGACCCCCGCGTTCGCGCGCGGATCGAGCGCGGCGCGCGGCAGACCGCCGCCGACTACATCGGGCTGCGCGCGGCCCGCGGCCGGCTGGTCGCGTCGCTCGACATGGCGACCGCGCCCTACGACGCGCTGCTGATGCCGACCGTTCCGGTGGTGCCGCCGCGCATCGCCGACCTCGAGGAGGACGGCGAGTACAACCGGGTGAACATGCTGGTGCTGCGCAACACCGCCCTCGGCAACTTCTTCGACCGCTGCGCCATCAGCCTGCCGTGCCACGCGCCGGGCGAGGCGCCGGTCGGGCTGATGCTGGTGGGCGAGACGATGGGCGACGCAAGACTGTTCGCCGTCGCCACGGCGGTCGAGCGGGTGCTGGCGCAGGATTAGCCGCCGCCGACGCATGGCCCAGAACATCTACGACGAGGCGGAATTCTTCCAGGGCTACAGCCAGCTCCGCCGCTCGGTCGAAGGGCTGGACGGCGCGCCGGAGTGGCCGGCGTTGCGCGCGCTGCTGCCGGAGCTGCACGGGTGCCACGTGCTCGATCTCGGCTGCGGCTTCGGCTGGTTCTGCCGCTGGGCGCGGGAGCAAGGGGCGGCGCGCGTCCTCGGCGTCGATCTCTCCGAGCGGATGCTGGCGCGGGCCCGGGCGAGCACGCCGGACGCAGCCATCGAATACCGGCGGGCCGACCTCGAGCATCTCACGCTGCCGGCGGGGTGCTTCGGCCTGGCCTACAGCTCCCTCGCGCTGCACTACATCGCCGATCTGCCGCGGCTGATCGCCGAGGTGCACCGCTCGCTGCTGCCCGGCGGCGCCCTGGTCTTCTCGGCCGAGCATCCGATCTTCACCGCACCGGGCGCGCCCGGCTGGTCCGGCGAGGCCGAGGGCCGCCGGACGTGGCCGGTCGACCGCTACCTGGACGAGGGGCCGCGCCGGACCGACTGGCTCGCTCCCGGCGTGATCAAGCAGCACCGGACGGTCGGCACCTACCTCAACACGCTGCTGCGCGCGGGCTTCGCGTTGTCGCATGTCGAGGAGTGGGGGCCGACGGCGGAGCAGATCGCCGCCCGGCCGGAACTGGCGGCCGAGCGCGAGCGGCCAGCCTTCCTGCTCGTGGCGGCGCGGCGGCCCGCTCACGCAGGCTGAAAGGCGATCAGGCTTTAGCCGGACAGCGCCGACGTGACCCCGGCGACCACGACGCCGATCAAGACATCGAGCGAGACCAGCCCGGCGGCGGGCAGCGCGCCCAGGTCGAGCGCCAGCCGTGTCGCGTACCATTCGAGCCACAGCGCCCAGCCCAGCGCGACCAGCCCGGCTGCCTGGTCCACGAAGGCGGGGGCGCCGAGCAGGTCCGGCACCGCGGCGGCGAGCAGCAAGACGTATTGCGCGACGTTGCACCAGTTCCAGACCGCGATGAAGCGCGGCCAGCGCCCGGCCCGGCCGAGCAGCACCACGAGCGGCCGGGTCGCCACGGCGAAGCCCGCCCATCCCGTCGCGTAGCCCAGGATGCCGAGCGCCAGGGCGTGCGCAGGCGCCGAGGGCAGCGCGCCGTCGGCCCAGTCGAGCAGGCGCAGGACGACGAACGCGGGCAGGCAGATCGCCGCGGCCCAGAAGCTGCGCCGCGCCCCTTCCAGCCCGGTCTCGACGTAACTCATCCCCTCCCGCCGGCCGCGTGCCAGCAGCAGGGCCGCGTGCAGCCCGGCGGTCACGGCGCGTACGGCGGCCATTCACCCCCCTCGCAGAAGATCGAGCATGGCACGGTCGAGCCGGTGGCCGCGCCAGGCCTCATAGCGCACATCCGGCCGCCCACTGTCGAGCGGCCCGAGTTCGCCGCGCAGGTTCCACAGCGCCCAGCCCCAGCCGGCGCGCCGGAAGTTCGCCAGGTTGTCGCGCATCCAGGCCAGGGCGACGGCGTGCGGGGTCCACATGTTGCAGCCCCACTCCCCGACATGCACCCCCACCCCCTGGGCCTGCAGGCGCTGCCAGGGCAGGATCTCGTCGCGCCAGAGGTCGTCGCGGCCGTAGGTCGCGGCACCGTGCGCCGGCACCGGCTCGCCGTCCGCAGCCAGCGTGAAGCGCTGCTGGCGCACCGGCCAGGCCGAGAGGCCCGGCGTGAGCTCGATACGGCGGCCCGGCGAGGCGAGCGAGAGCTGCGAGAAGGTCAGCCAGTCGCCGTCGAGCACCTCCAGCGTGATCTCGCGCGTGCCGGCCGGCAGCTCGGCCGTGAGGTCCGTGTCGTAGAGCGCCTGCCAGGCGCCGGGGGTGGGCGTGTCGATCAGCCGCTTCCAGCCGCCGCCGTCCGGCGTCGGGCGAAGCGTGCGGTCGAACTCGCGCGCGCCGTTCGCGCCGACGACGAGCTGCGCGTGACCGGAGACGTAGGCGATGTGCACACCGAGCGCCGTGCGCGCCGGCAGATCGACGGCCAGCGTGAGCGGTGACTGGAACTGCGGCTTTTCGGCGCCGAACAGGAACTGGTTCATCACGTTGCGCACCGGCCAGGTCGGCACCGGCCACATGTCCGCGCCAAGCATCCAGGGGGCGCGGTAGTGGCTCAGGGCGAGCGGGCGGTAGCCGCGGGTGCTCTGGGCGAGGCCGAGTGGGATCAGCGCCGGCACCGGCAGGCGGCCGCCGTCGGTGCCGCCGGCGCCGTCGGCGATGATCAGCCGGCCCGGATCCTCCCGCCGGATCGCCTCGACGGCCGGCCGGGCGCTGCGCAGATAGGTCTCGCCGGAAATCTCCGGCGGCTCGTTGACGAGGTTGAAGGACAGCGCCGCGGCGGGGATACCGCGGTAGCGGGCGGCGAACATGCGCCATTGCTCGGCGAATTGCGCCCGCGCCGCCTCGCCGGGCTCGCCTTCGCCCCAAAGGTCGAGGCCGGCGGCGCGTTCCTCCGCGTATCCGTCGCCCACGTTGTAGCCGGGGGCGGTGTGCAGGCAGAGATCGACATGGATGCCGCGCGCGCGGCCCCACCGCACGGCCTGGTCGATCTCAGCGAGCTGGCGCTCGTCGTAGCGGCCGGGCGCCTCCGTCCAGACGCGGTAGTGCAGCGGCAGGCGGACGAAGTCGAAGCCCCAGCCGGCGATGATGTCGAAATCCGCCTCCCGGAACGGCTGCGGATGCGCGCGGTCGAATTTTTCCAGCAGGTTGAAGCCGCGCCAGCGCGGCAGGTGCGCGGCACTCGCCGGCGGCGCGGCAACCGCGGCCCTGCTGGCGAGAAAAGGGGCGGCGAGCAGGGCGCGGCGCGGGATCGGCATGCGCCGGTGCTGGCACGCGCACGCGGGGCGCGCAATCGCCGCGTTGCCGGGACGACGCGGCGCTGCATAGGATGACGGCCCTGCATGCGAGGGCGCGAGATGAGCGAGCGAAGCGCGGCCGACCCGTTCGACCTCCCCCGCAACGCCGCCAATCACGTCCCGCTGTCGCCGCTGAGCTTCCTCGCGCGCACCGCCGCGGTCTATCCGGAGCGGCTGGCCGTGGTGCACGGCGCGCACCGCACGACCTGGCGCGAGACCGATGCGCGCTGCCGGCGGATGGCCTCGGCACTGGCGCAGCGCGGCATCGGCCGCGGTGACGTGGTGGCGGTGATGGCGCCCAACGTGCCGGCGGCGTTCGAGGCGCATTTCGGCGTGCCGATGACCGGCGCCGTGCTGAACGCGCTGAACTGCCGGCTCGACGCAGCAATGATCGCCTTCATCCTCGGCCACTCCGGGGCGAAGCTGCTGTTCACCGACCGCGAGTTCGCGGCGGTGACCGGCCGCGCGCTCGACATGCTGCCGCCCGGCGAGCGCCCGGTGGTGATCGACATCGACGACGCGCTGGCGTCAGAAGGAAGGCTGCTCGGCGAGACCGACTACGAGACGTTCCTGGCCGGCGGCGATCCCGGCTACGCGTGGACCCTGCCGCCGGACGAATGGGACGCGATCACGCTCAACTACACCTCCGGCACGACCTCCGACCCCAAGGGTGTCGTGTATCACCACCGCGGCGCCTACCTGAACGCGCTCGGCAACGTGCTGGTCTGGGGGATGACGCAGCACCCCGTCTATCTCTGGACCTTGCCGATGTTTCACTGCAACGGCTGGTGCTTTCCGTGGACGATCACGGCGCTGGCCGGCACGCATGTCTGCCTGCGGCGCGTCGAGGCCGAGGGCATCCTCGCCGCGATGGCCGGGCAGGGTGTGACGCATCTCTGCGGCGCGCCGATCGTGATGAACATGCTGCTGAACGCGCCGGTTGGCACGAGGCCCGATTTCGGCGGCCGGCGCATCCGCATGATGACCGCCGGCGCGCCGCCGCCGGCGGCGGTCATCGAGGGCATGGAAGGACTGGGCTTCGACATCACGCACGTGTACGGGCTCACCGAGACCTACGGCCCCGCGACGGTCTGCGCCTGGCACGACGCGTGGAACGCGCTGCCGGCGACCGAGCGCGCGCGCCTGAAGGCGCGGCAAGGCGTCGCCTATCCGGTGCTGGAAGGCGTGATGGTCGCCGATGCGCAGGGCGCGCCGGTGCCGGATGACGGCGCGACGATGGGCGAGGTGCTGCTGCGCGGCAACATCGTGATGAAGGGCTACCTGAAGAACCCGCGCGCGACCGCGGAGGCATTCGCGGGCGGCTGGTTCCATTCCGGCGACCTCGGCGTGTCGCATGCGGACGGCTACGTCGAGCTGAAGGACCGCGCCAAGGACATCATCATCTCCGGCGGCGAGAACATTTCGACGATCGAGATCGAGGGCGTGCTCTATCGCCACCCCGCGGTGCTGGAAGCCGCCGTGGTGGCGCGGCCGGACGCGAAATGGGGCGAGACGCCGTGCGCCTTCGTCACTCTCAAGCCGGCCGCGGAAGCGACCGCGGAGGCGATCATCGCCTTCTGCCGCGACAACATGGCGCACTACAAGGCGCCGCGGACGGTGGTGTTCGGGCCGTTGCCAAAAACCTCGACCGGAAAGGTGCAGAAATTCGTGCTCCGCGAGCGGGCGCGTACGCTTTGAAGGCGATGCAGCCGCACTGACTGCGCTCTGAGCGCAGTGCAGCCGGGCTGACGGGGCGACTGGCGCCGGGCGGCTTCTGACGGCACACTCCCGCCCCCAACAGCAGTCCCGGACCCCCTCATGGCAGGCACGCTCTACAACGGCACGTACAACGCCGGCATCACGCTGAGCACGAACGTGCAGAATCCCGTGACGTTCGAGGGGAAGCTCTACGTCTCCGGCGGGACCGGGCTCGCCAACGGCACCGGAATACTCGGTGAGGCCAGCTACAACTGGACGATCGACAGCGAGGGCACGATCATCGCCGCCGGCAGCGTCGGCTACGGCATCGACCTGGCGGCCGGCGGCAGCATCGACGAGACGGGTTTCGTCGCCGGCTACACCGGGGGCATCGTCGTCGCGGGCGCGCCGGCGACCGCGGTGAACGACGGGACCGTGGCGGCGGGCATCATCGGCCAGGGCAGCTACGCCAGCCAGAGCCGCCTGTTCTCGGCGAAATACCCGGCGGGGATCTATCTGGCGGCGGCCGGCGGCGCGGTGACCAACCACGGCCTGGTCGAAGGCAATTTCAACGGCGTCGTGCTCGAGGCGGCGGGGTCGGTCGACAATTCCGGCAACATCTCCGGCACGGCCAGCTACGGCGTGGTGCTGAACGCCGGCGGCACCCTGACGAACGAATCGGGCGCGCGCATCGACGCCGGGTTCGCGGCCGTGACGGGTGCGACCGTGCTGGTGAACGACGGCACGATGACCGCCGCCAGCGGCTATGCCGCGGTGCTCGCCGCGGGGGGGAGCCTGGCCAACGCGGCGGGCGCGCTGATCACCGGCGGGGTTTTGGCCGCGGGCGGGCAGATCGGCAACAGCGGCACGATCGACGGCAACGTCGCGGTCCGCCTGGACGGCACGGCCGCCGCGCCCGAAAGCTTCATCAACGCCTCCGGCGGCACGATCGGCGGCGGCACCGACGGCGTGCTGGCGAGCGGCGCCGCGGGCGAGGCCACCGTCGCCAATGACGGTGTGATCTCCGCCGGAACCGGCATCTCCCTGCAGGCCGGCGGCAGCGCCACCAACGCCGGCACGATCGACGCGGCGGCGGTCGGCGTGCTGATCGTCGGCGGCAGCGGCGTGTTCGCCAACACCGGCACGATCGCCGCCTCCGGCAGCGCGGCCGGCGTCGGCGTCTCGTTCGCCGATGGCGGGCTGATCACCAACGCCGCCGGGGCGCTGATCGCCGGCGCGGCCGCGGGCGCGGCGCTCGCCGGCGCCGCGGCAACCATCAGCAATGCCGGCACCATCTTCTCGAGCAGCGGCGACGGCGTGAGCCTCGGCGCCGGCGGCAGCATCGCGAACTCGGGCACCATCCTGAGCAACGGCGGGCCGGGCGCACTGCTGGCGGCAGGCGGCACGGTCGCCAATTCCGGCACGATGCTCGGCACGACCGCGGGCCTGGCGCTGCAGGGCAGTGCCGTGGCGATCGTCGGCAACGCCGGCACGATCAACGGGCGCATCGGCATCGACGCCTCCGGCGAGACCGGCGGCGCGATCGTCACCAACGGCGGCTCGATCGTGGGCAGCGGCGGCACGGCCGTGCAGCTCGGCTCGGGGAACGACATCCTGCTGGTCGGCGCGGGCGCGGTGTTCGACGGCCGCGTCGATGGCGGCGGCGGCACCAATCTGCTCGAGCTGACGGCGGGCAATCCGGGGTCGCTGTACGGCCTCGGCAGCAGCTTCACCAACTTCGGCTATGTCGGGGTGGCGCCCGGCGCCAGCTGGCTGATCGGGGCCAGCGCCGGCTCCAGCGCCGACACGGTGTTCGCGGGCGCCGGCAGCACCGTCGATTTCGTCGGCTCCGGCCAGTTGAACTTCGTCGCGGGAAGCGGCCCGGCGACGATCGCCTCCGGCTACGGCGGCGGGGCGACGACGAACGTGCTGGTGTTCGGCGGCAGCGGCGCGCTGTCCTTCGCCAACGGCAACGGCGCGAGCACGGTGATCGGCGGCAGCGGTCCGACCTACGTCGCCGGCGGCAACGGCCGCGTGACGGCGTTCGGCGGCGCCGCCGGCGGGCTGCTGAGCGGCGGCTTGCAGGGCAACAACGTGCTGGTCGCCGGCAACGGTCCGACGACGATCTTCGGCGGCAACTCCGGCGACCTGCTGGTGGCCAACGGCGCCGGCGGCGACGTGCTGGTTGCCGGGTTCGGCAATCAGACCCTGCTCGGCAGCAGCTCGACCGGCAACGACGTCTACTACGCCGGCGGCGGCAGCAACGTGATCGTGGCGGGGACCGGCAACGACATCGTCGTGGGTGGCGGCGGGGCCGACCTGATCTATGCCGGCGCGACCGGCAACACGGCGATCTTCGCGGGCAGCGCCTCCAACACCATCGTCGGCGGCGCCGGGAACGACTACATCCAGGCGGGCACCGGCTTCTCGAGCGTGTTCGCCGGCAGCGGCGCGGACGTGTTCGGCTTCGTCAACGGCCAGTCCGGCGCGACCAACATCATCAACGGCTTCAACCCGGCGACCGATCTGATCGCGCTGTCCGGCTATGGTGCGGGGGAAGCCGCGGCGGCGCTGCAGGGCGCCTATGCCGGCGGCGGCGGGACCATTCTTACTTTGCCGGACAAGACGCAGATCATCCTGGTCGGCGTCAGCAATCTGGGCGCCAGCTCGGTCGTGTCAACTTAAGTCAAGGATCGCAAAGGCGCTGCCTTCCAGGGGCAGCGCCCCTGGCCTTGCCTGTTTCCCAAACCGGCGATTTTTGGCGCACCGAGCGAATAAGGCGCGCCCCGCCCCGGTCTATTCCCCGCGCAACAAGCACGAGGAAGCCATGGACCGCAACGAAGATGCCCCGGATAGCGGGCGCCGCAAGACGCTGGAGTGCATGGTCTGGGCCGGGGCGGCGACGCTCTGGACCGTGAGCGGCGGCATACCGCGCTCGCGGCTGCTCGGCGGGACGGCGGAGGCGGCCAGCATCCCCGCGCCTGGCCTCAGCTTCGTGCAGATCAGCGACAGCCATATCGGCTTCGCCAATCCGCCCAACCCCGACACGCCCGGCACGCTGCGCGCGGCCGTCGATCTCGTCGCCCGGGAAAAGGGCGACGCTGCGCTGCTGATCCATACCGGCGATGTCAGCCACCTCTCGCGCGACGCGCAGTTCGACACCGCCGAGCAGATCATCGGCGGCGCCGGCCTCGAGACGCACTACGTCCCCGGCGAGCACGACGTGCTGGTGGACGACGGCAAGCCGTTCTTCGCGCGCTTCACCAAAGGCGCCGAGCGCGGCTGGTACTCGTTCGACCAGCAGGGCGTGCACTTCGTCGGCCTGAACAACGTCCAGGACCTGAAGGCCGGCGGCCTCGGCAATCTCGGCCGGGATCAGCTCGCCTGGCTCGACCGGGATCTGCGCGACCGGCCGGCGAGCCAGCCGGTGGTGGTGTTCGCCCACGTGCCGCTCTGGACGGTCTATCAGGACTGGGGCTGGGGCACCGACGACGGCGCGCAGGCGCTGACGATGCTGCGCCGCTTCGGCTCGGTCACCGTGCTGAACGGGCATATCCACCAGATCATGCAGAAGGTGGAGGGAACCGTCGCCTTCCACACCGCCCGCTCCACCGCCTTTCCGCAGCCCGCGCCGGGCACCGCGCCCGGTCCCGGACCAATTAAGGACGTCGAGCCCGGCCGGCTGCGCAGCCTGCTCGGCATCACCCGGGTCAGTGCCAAGCGCGGCGGCGCCCCGCTCGCCGTCATCGACACCCCCCTCACCGCCTGACCGGAAACCCCAACGATGCCCCGCACCCGCCGCGCCCTCGCCGCACTGGCATTGTTCGCCGCCCTCGCCTGGCTCACGCCGGCCGCGCAGGCCGGCGACACGGCGATCACCATCGACAACTTCAGCTTCACCCCGGCCCGCGTCACCGTTCCCGCCGGCACGCACGTGGTCTGGACCAACCGCGACGACATCCCGCACACCGTCACCAGCGACGACAAGCCGCGCACGCTCAAATCCTCACCGCTCGACACCGGCGACCAGTATTCCATGACCTTCGACAAGCCCGGCACCTACGCCTATTTCTGCTCGCTGCATCCGCACATGCAGGGCACCGTGGTCGTGCAGTGAGCGGTCTGCCGGGGCCGCGCCGCCCTTTACCGCCCGGGCGCCCGGAGCAACCCTCCGGACGGCTTGGGCCAGGCCGGGCTGTCGGGGAGGGATAGGATGGGCGGTGGCGTTGGCGCCCGGGCCGCAACGGCATGGTTCGGGGCCGGACCGGCGGACGCGGGTTGAGGCGGTGCCGGCGGCGAGCTTCGGCGAGCTCGCCCTGCCGCATCTCGATGCGGCCTACACGCTCGCCCGCCACCTGGTGCGCGACGCGACCGTCGCGGAGGACGTCGTGCAGGATGCGTTCGTGAAGGCGCTGACCTATTTCGGCTCGTTCCGCGGCGAGAATTTCCGCGCCTGGCTGCTGCGCATCGTCCGCAACGCCGCCTACGACCAGCTCCGCGCCAGCCGCGGCGGCATCGACGTCTCGCTGGACGCCGACGACGCGTTCGATCCGCCCGATCCCGCCGAAGGCCCGGAAGCCACCCTCTCGCGCAAGCAGGATGCCCGGCGCCTCGCCGACGCGCTGGCCGCCCTGCCGGTCACGCTGCGCGAGTGCCTGGTGCTGCGCGAGATCGAGGAGCTGTCGTATCACGAGATAGGCCAGGTCACCGGCGTGCCGATCGGCACGGTGATGTCCCGCCTGTGGCGCGCCCGCCGGCTGCTGCTGCAGACCCGCGCGGAGGCCGCGCCATGACCCACGATTGCGAGGAATGGCGCCCGCTGGTGCAGGCCGGACTGGACGGCGAGCTGGATGCCGGCGAGGCCGCGCGCCTGGCGCTGCATATGCGGCACTGCCGGGATTGCACGGCGCTGCAGGCGCAGCTCGCCGGCCTCTCCGCCCGGCTGCGCGAGGCCGCACCGCGCCACGCCGCACCCGCAGCGCTGCGCCAGGCCATCGCCGCGCGCATCGGCACGGCCGGCGCCGCCGCCGCGCCGCCAGCCCGGCGTCGCTCGGCGCGGCCATGGACGTGGCCGTGGACTTGGCAGGCGCCCGTCTCCTTCGGCGCCGGAATGGCGCTCGCCGCCTGCCTCGCGCTGGTGCTGCTGCCGCGCGGCGGCGACCTTCCCGGCGCGGTGGTCGCGGACCACATCCGCGCGCTGCAGCCCGGGCACCTGACCGACGTGCTCTCCTCGGACCAGCACACGGTAAAACCGTGGTTCGACGGAAAACTGGATTTCGCGCCGCCGGTGCGCGACTTCGCCGCACAGGGCTTTCCGCTGCTCGGCGGCCGGCTCGACTACCTGGACAGCCGGCCGGTGGCCGCCCTCGTCTACGGCCACGCCAAGCACGTCATCGACGTCTATGTCTGGCCGAGCGGCCGCGCCCCGCGCCTGCCGGCCAGCGGCACGCGCGCCGGCTACAACTTCATCAGCGGCACGGCGGGCGGCATGGTGTTCTGGGCGGTCTCCGACCTCGAAGCCGGGCAGCTCGCCGACTTCGCCCGGCTGTGGAAGTCCGCGGCCTGACCCGGCTCAGGCCGCCGCGCGGAACGTCTTCGGCAGGCCCGCCTTGGCAGTCTGGCCGTACATCGGTTCGGCCGGCAGCCCGGCGTGCAGCAGGTCGCGCGCCGCGAGCAGCTTCTGCAGGTCGATGCCCGTGGAGAACCCCATGCTCTCCAGCATGAACACCAGATCTTCCGTGACGATGTTGCCCGACGCGCCGGGCGCGTAGGGGCAGCCGCCCAGCCCGGCCAGCGACGCGTCGAAATTGCGCACGCCCTCCTCCAGCCCGGCGAGCGCGTTGGCGAGCCCCAGTCCCATCGTGTCGTGCAGATGGAGCCCGGTGAGTTTGTCGCCGATCGCCGCGCGGACGGCCCGCACCACCGACCTGATCTGCGCGGGGTGCGCGTAGCCGACCGTGTCGGCGAGCGCCACCTCGTCGGCGCCCGCTTCGGCCAGGCCGGCCGCCACCTCGACCACCTTGCGCTCGGGCACGACGCCGTCGATCGAGCAGCCGAAGGCGGTGGAGCAGGCGGCCTCCACTTCCACGCGGCGCGGCTGGCCGCGCGCCCATTCGACGATGCGGCGGACTTCCGCCACCTGTTCGGCCGGCATGCGATTGAGGTTCGAGCGGCTATGGCCCTCGCTGACCGACACCGGCACGCTGACCCGGTGCGCCCCGGCCGCGTAGGCCGCCTGGGCGCCGCGCAGGTTCGGCACCAGCGCGACGACGGTCAGGCCGGGGATGGCGACCGCGCCGCGCACGATTTGGTCGGTATCGGCCATCTGCGGGATGACCCGGGCGGGGACGAAGCTGCCGACCTCGATCTCCGGAACCCCGGCCGCCGCCATCGCCGCGATCCAGCGCAGCTTGACCTCGGTCGGCATGCGGGTCTTGGCCATCTGCAGCCCGTCCCGCGGGCCCACTTCGCAGACGATGACGCTCTCGCCCATGCGCGCTCCCTCCAGCCTGCCGCCCCGGCGAAAGTGTGACCGAAGCGCGCCCGGTGCAAGCCGGCGATTGACCGCGCCCCGCCGGCCTCCGTATTGCTCTGCGCCGCCGTGAGACCGCCTTGGGGGCCCGCCATCGGGCCATCGTGCTCGGGAGAACATTGCGCGCATGCTGCGCCTGCTCGTCATTCTGCTGCTGGTGGGGCTCGCGCCCGCCCACGCCCAGTTCGGCCCGGCCGGGCCGCCGGCGGTCGGGGTCGCGAAGGCCGAGCGCACCGCCATCACCGAGAGCAACCAGTTCGTCGGCCGCATCCAGGCGACCAATCGCGTCGATCTCGTCGCGCGCGTCAGCGCCTTCCTCAACGAGCAGCTTTTCACTGAAGGCAGCGAGGTCAGGCAGGGCGACCTGCTCTACCGGCTGGAGCGCGGGCCGTTCGAGGCCGACCTGCAGCAGAAGGCCGCCGTGGTCGCCCAGGACCAGGCGCTGGTCACCAACGCCACCATTACACTCGGACGGGCGGAGGCGTTGCTCAACACGCCGGCCGGCCAGCGCTCCACGGTGGATGACGCGCGCGCCCAGCAGCTTTCCCAGCAGGCGCAGCTGATGCAGGCGCAGGCGAATTTCCGGGCATCGCAGATCAACCTGGCGTACACCGAAATCCACGCCCCGATCGCCGGAAAGATCGGCCGCAGCCTGGTCACGATCGGCAACGTGGTCGGCCCAAGCACCGGCACCCTGGCAACCATCGTCAGCCAGGACCCGATGTACGTGGTGTTTCCGATCTCGGTGCGAACGGCCATCGACCTGCGCAACCGCTACGCGTCGAACGGCGGCTTCAGCGCGGTGCTGATCCGGCTTCAGCTGCCGGACGGCACGGCCTATCCGGAGACCGGAAAACTCAATTTCGTCGACAACACGATCTCGCAGAACACCGACACCATCCTGCTGCGCGGCGTGATTGCCAACCCCGTTCGTCCGGGCACCAATGCCGGCGACCCCGGCAGCCGGGAGCTGGCGGACGGGGAGTTCGTGACCGTCCTGCTGCAGGGTGTGGAACCCGTGCAGGTGCTCGGCATTCCCCGCCGCGCCGTGCTGACGGACCAGCAGGGCGACTACGTCTATGTCGTGGATGCGCAGAACAAGGCGGAGCAGCGGCGCATCCAGCTCGGTCAGTCGACGCCCACCGTGGCGGTGGTCACCAACGGCTTGGCCGCCGGCGAGACGGTGATCGTGGATGGCGTGCAGCGGGTGCACCCGGGCCAGGCGGTCAGCGCCGGGCCGGCCAGTCCCGGGCCGAACGTCGCCGCCGAGACCATGCAGGGTGCGGCTCCCGCAGCCGCGTCGTCCAACGCGGGTTCCGGTGCCCCCGCCTCCCCCTCCGGCGGCGCGGCCCCGGTTGCCTCGGGCGGGCCGGCGACACCGGCGGTACCGCCCCCCGCCGCGCCGCCGGCCGGCGGCGCCGCTCCCGCGCCGGGCGGCAACGCGTCCGGCGGCCCGGGCGCGGCCGCCTCCACCCCGCCGGGCCAGGGCGCGGCAGCGGGCCGATGACGCCGCCGGCTGGTCCGCAGCGCGCATGATCTCCGCCGTCTTCGTCGACCGCCCGCGCCTGGCGATCGTCATCGCCGTCATCATCACGATGGCCGGGCTGCTGTCGATCCTGCGCATCCCGGTCGCCCAGTTCCCGGACCTGGTGCCGCCGCAGGTGCAGGTCACCGCGAACTATCCCGGCGCCTCCGCCGCCGTCGTCGAGCAGTCGGTGGCGCAGCCGCTGGAAGCGCAGATCGTCGGCGTCGATCAGATGCTCTACATGAAGAGCACCAGCGGCAACGACGGCAGCTACAACCTGACGGTCAGCTTTGCGCTCGGCACCGACCCGAACATCGACACCGTCAACGTCAACAACCGCGTGCAGACGGCGCTCTCGCAGCTCCCCTCGGAGGTGCAGCAGGAGGGGCTGACGGTGCAGAAGCGCTCCTCGGCGGTGCTGCAGTTCATGATGCTGTACAGCGACAGCGGCCGCCAGGACCCGCTATTCATCACCAACTACGCCATCATCAACATCCTCGACGCGATCTCGCGCACCCCCGGCGTCGGCCAGGCGTCGCTGTTCAGCCGGCAGAACTATTCGATGCGCATCTGGTTCGACACCGACCGGCTGACCAATCTCGGGCTCGCGCCGTCGGACGTGATCGCGGCGATCCAGGCGCAGAACGTGCAGGCGCCGGTCGGGCGCATCGGTGCGCGGCCGATCGGCAACGACCAGCAATTCCAGCTGAACGTGCAGACGCAGGGCCGCCTCGCCAGCCCCGACGAATTCGGCGCGATCGTGCTGCGCGCCAACCCCGACGGCTCGGTGCTGCGGGTGCGCGACGTGGCGCGGGTGGAGATGGGGCCGCAGAGCCAGGACAGCCTGAGCCGGCTGGACGGCGCGCCGGCGGTCGCGGTCGGCATCTACCAGTCGCCAGGGGCCAACGCCGTGGCGACGGCGGCGCGGGTCAACGCCGTGGTGGCGCAACTCTCGAAACGCTTTCCGGCGGGCATGCACGCGCTGGTGATGTACGACGCCACCAGCTTCGTCAGCGACACCATCCGCGAAGTGCTGCGCACGATCCTGATCGCCTTCGTGCTGGTCGTGCTCGTGGTGTTCCTGTTCCTCGGCAACCTGCGCGCCACCATCATCCCGGCGGTCGCCGTGCCGGTGAGCCTGATCGGCGCCTTCGCCTTCCTGCTGGCGCTCGGCTACACCGCCAACACCGTCTCGCTACTGGCGCTGGTGCTGGCGATCGGCGTGGTCGTGGACGACGCGATCGTGGTGGTCGAGAATGTCGAGCGGGTGATGGAGGAGAACCCGCAGCTTTCGCCGGCGGATGCCACAAAGATGGCGATGCGCCAGATCACCGCGCCGGTGATCGCCATCTCGCTGGTGCTGCTCTCGGTGTTCGTGCCGGTAGGCTTCATCCCCGGCATCTCCGGCCAGCTGTTCCGCCAGTTCGCGGTGACGATCAGCGTCTGCATGCTGATCTCGGCCACGAACGCGCTGACGCTCTCGCCCGCGCTCTGCGCGGTTTTTCTCCGCCATACCGGGCCGCGCCGCGGGATCATGGGCCGGGTGCAGCGCGGCATCGATCGGGTGCGCAACGTCTATGCCGCCATCGTCTTGCGCATCCTGCGCGTGGCCGTGCTGTCGGTGCTGCTGGTCGTGGCGTTCGGCGCTGGGACCTGGCTGCTCTCTCTGCGCACGCCGACGGGCTTCCTGCCGGAGGAGGACCAGGGCGCCTTCTTCGTTGCCGTGCAGTTGCCGGACGGCGCCTCGGTTTCGCGCACCACCGAGGTGGTGGCGCGGGTCGAGCAGATGCTGAAATCGTTGCCCGGGGTTGATCACACGCTGTCGATCGTCGGCTTCTCGCTCTTGGATTCCGCGCAGGAGCCGAACGCCGCGTTCATGGTGGCGCGGCTGAAGGAGTTCGCCGATCGCACCGGTGCCGCCGAATCCGCGCAAGCGCTGATCGGACGCATGTTCGGCCAGTCCCAGCAGATCCGCTCGGCGACGGTGTTCCCGTTCAACCTGCCGCCGATCATCGGCCTGTCCACCTCCGGGGGCTTCGAATACGAGCTCGAGAACCTGGAGGGGGCGGATCCCGCGACGATGGGCGGCGTGATGCTCGGCCTGGTCGGCGCGGCCAACCAGGACCATCGCCTGGCGCGCGTGTTCTCCACCTTCACGGCGTCCAACCCGTCGATCTACCTGGATATCGACCGGGACAAGGCGCAGGCGCTCGGCCTGACCATGACCGACGTGTTCACCGCGCTGGGCGCTACTTTAGGCGGGGAGTACATCAACAACTTCAACCTGTACGGCCGCACCTGGCAGGTGAACCTGGAGGGCGAGGCGCGCGACCGCGCCGACCTCTCGGACATCTGGAAGATCTACGTGCGCAATCGCGCCGGCACGATGGTGCCGGTGCGATCGATCGCCGATCTGCGCATCATCGTCGGCCCGCAGGTGATCACGCGCTACAACAACTATCGCGCCATCACGATCGACGGCGGCCCTGCCCCCGGCGTCTCCTCCGGCGCCGCGTTGGCCGCCATGGACGAGGTCTCCACGAACACGCTGCCGCCCGGCTACGCCTATGAGTGGACCGGCACCGCCTACCAGGAGCAGCAGGCCTCCGGGCAGACCGGGCTGATCCTCGGGCTCGCCGTGCTGTTCGCCTACCTGTTCCTGGTGGCGCTGTACGAGAGCTGGGTCATCCCGGTCCCGGTGCTGCTGTCGGTCACGGTCGGCGTGCTCGGCGCGTTCGCCGGCATGCTGATCGCGCATCTGACGCTCGACCTCTATGCGCAGATCGGGCTGGTGGTGCTGATCGCGCTGGCGGCGAAGAACGGCATCCTGATCGTCGAGTTCGCCAAGGAGCAGCGCGAGGCCGGCCGGCCGATCCGCGAGGCGGCACTGCTCGGCGCGCGCACGCGATTCCGCGCGGTGATGATGACGTCCATCGCCTTCATCCTCGGGCTGCTGCCGCTGGTGACGGCGACCGGGGCGGCGCAGATCAGCCGGCGCGACGTCGGCACCGCGGTGTTCGCCGGCATGCTGTTCGCGAGTTCGATCGGTATTTTTCTGATCCCGATGCTCTACGTCGCGTTCCAGACGATGCGCGAAGCGACCAAGGCGCGCTTCCGTCGGCGCCGCGCGCTGCCGCCACCGGCGCATTAGGGCCCGCGGGACCCCCTTGGCCGGGCCGGCCAGGGCGTCCATGCTGCGGCCAAGCACCGCAAAATCCCCGGAGTTGCCGCGCCCATGTCGACATCCGCAACGAAGTTTGGCCTTGCCCAGCCCGTCCGCCGGGTCGAGGACCCGCGCCTGCTGAGGGGCGCCGGACGCTATACGGACGATTTTCACCCGCCCGGCACGCTTCACGCCGCCATCCTGCGCAGCCCGCATGCCGCGGCAAAGATCCGCTCGATCGACGCGGCGTCCGCAAAAACCGTGTCGGGCGTCGTCGCCGTCTACACCGGCGCCGACCTCCAGGCGGACAACATCGGCGGCCTGCCCTGCGCCATTCCGCTGAACAACCGCGACGGCACGCCCCGCTCCGACCCGCCGCATCCCGTGCTCGCCATCGACGCGGTCCGCCATGTCGGCGATCCCGTCGCGCTGGTCGTCGGCGAGACCGCGCAGGCGGCGCGCGACGGCGCCGAGGCCATGCTGGTCGATTACGACATCCTGCCCTCTGTCACCGACCTGGCCGCCGCGACGCAGCGGGGCCAGCCGCTGGTCTGGCCGGACGCGCCGAACAACACCTGCTTCGACTGGGAGGTCGGCGACAAGGCGCGGGTCGATGCGCTGTTCGCCGGCGCCGCACACGTCACGAAGCTGCGCGTGGTCAACAACCGCGTCGTCGTCTCCAGCATGGAAGCCCGCGCCGCACTCGCCGAATACGACGCGGCGAGCGAACGCTGGACGCTGACCACGAACACGCAGGGCGGCTGGGTGCTGAAGCAGCTGCTCGGCGAGGCGGTGTTCAAGGTCGCGCAGGACCAGTTCCGGGTCATCACGCCCGACGTCGGCGGCGGCTTCGGCATGAAGCTGTTCCTCTACGCCGAGCAGGCGCTCACCTGCTACGCCGCCCGCAAGCTCAACCGCCCGGTGAAATGGGTGTCCGAGCGCTCGGAGGCTTTTCTCTGCGACACGCAGGGCCGCGCCAACGTCACCGACGGCGAGCTGGCGCTGGATGCGCAGGGGCGCTTCCTGGCGCTGCGCACGCGCAACTACGCGGATATGGGCGCCTATCTGTCGACCTTCGCACCGTTCATCCCGACGCTCGCCGGCACGAAGGTACTGGCGAGCGTGTACGGCTTCCAGGCGATCTACGCCAACGTCATCGGCGTGTTCACCAACACCGTGCCGGTCGACGCCTACCGCGGCGCCGGGCGGCCGGAGAGCAACTACCTCGTCGAGCGGCTGATCGACACAGCGGCGCGCGAGCTGAACATCGACCGCGTGGAGCTGCGGCGCCGCAACATGGTGCTGCCCTCGGCGATGCCGTTCACCACGGCGATGGGCCAGCGCTACGACAGCGGCGATTTTACCCGCGTGCTCGACGCCGCGCTTGCCCGCATGGACTACTCCGGCTTCGCCGCGCGCCGCGCCGCCGCGACACGCGCCGGCAAGCGGCGCGGCATCGGCCTGGCGTACTACCTCGAAGCCACCGGCGGCGGCCCGACCGAGCGCGCCGAGATCCGCTTCGCCGACGACGGTTTCGTTGACGTCTACGTCGGCACCCAATCGACCGGCCAGGGGCACGAGACCGCCTACGTCATGCTGACCGCCGACCGGCTCGGCATCAACGGCGAGAAGATCCGCATCCGCCAGGGCGACACCGACACCATTCCGGTGGGCGGCGGCACCGGCGGCGCGCGCAGCCTCTATTCCGAGGGCCAGGCCATCCTGGCGACCGCCGCGACGGTGATCGAGAAGGGAAAGAAGGCTGCGTCGGAGGCGCTGGAGGCAGCGGCCGCCGACATCGTGTTCGAGGGCGGCCGCTTCTCGATCGTCGGCACCGATCGGGGCCTCGACATCCTGGAACTGGCGGCGACGCAGCGGCGCAAGGCTGCCGCCGGGCAGGAGGCCACCACGCTGGATGCCGCCGAGATCGCCAACATCGACCTGCACACCTTTCCGAACGGCTGCCACATGGCGGAGGTCGAGGTCGATCCGGAGACCGGAAAGGTCGACGTGCTGCGCTACGCCGTTTGCGACGATGTCGGCAAGGCCGTGAACCCGATGATCGTGCGCGGCCAGGTGCATGGCGGCGTCGCCCAGGGGTTCGGTCAGGCGGTGCTGGAGCACACGGCGTACGATCCCTCCTCGGGCCAGCTGCTGTCCGGCAGCTTCATGGACTACGCCCTGCCGCGCGCCTTCGACCTGCCGGACATCGAGGTCGAGCTGATCGAGGTGCCATGCGCCAGCAACCCGCTCGGCGTGAAGGGCGCGGGCGAGGCCGGCGCGGTCGGCAGCCCGCCGGCGGTGGTCAACGCCATCATCGACGCGCTGGCCGAGGACGGCGTGCGGCACCTCGACATGCCGGCGACGCCCGAGCGGGTCTGGCGGGCTTTGCAAGCCGCCTGACCGATCGGCGCTCGCCCGACCGGGCGAGCGCCGGACCACCGCCGATCGGTGCGCGCCCGCGGTCTGCGGGCGTGAGCCAAGTCACTTCCCGAGCGCAACGACCCTGCCATAGGCTCATGCCGCGCTGTCCAGGTCTCGCACCTGGCCGGCCACGGCAATGCCGGATGCGGCGGGGTGATCCCCATCACAGATGCCGGGCAGCAAAGGACGGCAGCCTCTCTCCGCCATCGTTCTGATCTCGCGGGGTGGACCGGATGGGCTACAGGCAAACCGACAAGCTGCTGCGCATCTCCACGTTCCTGGACAACGAGGAAAAGAAGATCGACGGCGACCCGCTGCTGCTCGGGACGCTCGACGGCACGGAAGGCATCTCGCGGCTCTATTCCTACGACGTCACGATCCTGCGCGACGCCGACAGCGAACGGCCGCCGCTCGATCTCACCCGGCTGATCAACGCGGAGGTCTATCTCGGCGCGCGGCAGTCGAACGACAAACACGTGCCGTTCCTGTACCGCGTCGGCGTGTTCGAATCGCTGCAAGAATCGACGGATATCGACAAGACGAAGATCTGGCCGATAACGGTCCGCCAGTTCCACATCTTTCGCGGCCGCGTCGTCCCTCCGGTCAAGCTGCTGTCCCGCGACATCTGCTATCGCGTGTTTGAGGGCAAGAGCGTGCTCGACATCATCGAGGCGGTGAAGGCCGACATCAAGAACACCTTCCCGAGCATCCTGATCGACACCTCGGCCCTCTCCGCCAAGGACTTTCCGCCGATGGACTATTGCGTGCAGTACGGCGAGAGCACGCTGGACTTCCTGTCGCGCCTGATGGCGCGGTTCGGCATCGGCTACTACTTCGG
>JAFAYA010000131.1 GCA_019240635.1 Acidisphaera sp.
GACTGGAGCCGGCAGACCATATCGTGCCATCCTCGACCGGTGCCCGGAAGACCGGCAGGATCGCCAACCGTGATGATGCGCTCGACCGTGGCTGTCGTGGTACTGCTCGCCGGCTTGCTCGGCGGCTGCGTGCGCCCTCCGGTGCAGGCAGGGCAGGATTTCGTCACCGCGGCGGACGCGCTGGCCACCGCAGAGTCCGACTATTTCGACCAGATCCAGGCGGCATCGGACGCCAGCCACGTGCTGACCGCCGGCGCCCTCTATGTCGCCCATGCCGGAGATTTCGCGACGGTTGCTGGCGACCTGACGCGGCGCGACGATTTCTCCCGGGCGAAGGCGCTGCGCATGGCGGCGATGAACCAGCTCAAGAACTACGCCCAGCAGGTCGGCGCGATCAGCGCGGCCGCGCAAGGCAGCTGGATCGCCGACGATGTCAAGGCGACGACGACCAGCGTCGATCGACTGCTGGCGGACGCCCACGCCCTGCAGGTGACCCAGCAGGAAGCGGGCATCGTGCAGACCGCGGTCGCCGATCTCGGCCAGGCGATCCTCGCCAGCGTTACGGCCCGCGAGCTGAAAAACCTCGCCCGGCAGGCACGCGATCCGATCGCGCAGATCGCCGCCTTCATCGCCCGCGACAACGCCAACATCGAAGCCGACCATTTCGCGCCGGGCCTCGCGCTGGACCAGACGCAGGCGATGATGAACATGCTGCACAGCGTCTATGAGGACCGGGGGGCGCACAGCGCGGACCGCATGGCGGCGCTTGCGGCCTGGCGCGAGTGGAAGCCGGCGATCGTCACGAAAGGCCGGGACATCGATGCCGCACTGAAGGACCTGGAGCGGGCCAACGACGCTCTGGCCGCGGGCCAGGATTTTTCCTTCGCAGCGCTGGTCGGGCAGGTCCGCGACCTGGCATTGCAGGCGTTGGCCGTTCCGGCAAGCAGATAGGGGTGCGCCATGCCGACGAATGCGGAGGTCATCGACGGGCTTGAGGCCTCCAAGAAGGCGCTGGAAGATCAGTGCAACGGCGCCAGCGGTGCCACCTTCCTGAAGCTCCTGACGTCGATCCAGCACGTCGCCGACGAGGTCGGCGCACTCGAGGCATTGACGCTCGACACCGCCGATTACGTTCCGCAGACAGATCCTTTCAGGAAGGGAACGGCGGACGCGCAGGCGTTCCAGGCGACGCTGGAAAGCCTGAAGACGATCTTCGGCCTGGCCAGCAAGCTGGCGCAGGCGGCGGATACGCTGATCAAGTACATCAAATAGGGGCAGGCGCGGCGGGCCTCGGGCCACGCACCTGGACCTGCCGCCGACGGCGGCCTAATCCATGCCAGGCACCGCCGTCGTCCCCGGCGGTTCGCCCGGTCGGGAGAAGCACGCGATGGACCGCACGCACCACCACGCCGGCCGCCATTTCCTGCAAATCCCCGGCCCAACCAACGTGCCGGACCGCGTGCTGCGCGCGATGGACAACCCGACCATGGACCATCGGGGCCCGGAATTCGGCCGACTCGGACGCGAGATCCTGACCAACATCCGCCAGATCTTTCGCACGACGGGCCCGGTCGTGATCTATCCCGGCTCCGGCACCGGCGCCTGGGAAGCGGCACTCGTCAACACCCTCTCCCCCGGCGACACCGTGCTGATGTGCCGCACCGGCTGGTTCGCGTCCCTGTGGAAGGAGATGGCCGAGCGCCTGCAGCTCGCCCCCGTGTTCATCGACACGGACTGGCGCGTCGGCGCCGATGTCGACGCGATCGGCGCGGCGCTGGCCGAGGACCGCACGCACAAGATCAAGGCGGTCTGCGTCGTTCATAACGAGACCTCCACCGGCTGCACCAGCCGCATCGAGGAGGTGCGGCGCGCCATGGACGCCGCCCGCCATCCGGCGCTGCTGCTGGTCGACACCATCTCTTCGCTCGCCAGCATCGAGTACAGGCATGACGAATGGGGGGTGGACGTCACCGTCGCCGGGTCGCAGAAAGGCTTGATGCTGCCGCCCGGACTTTCGTTCAACGCGATCAGCGACAAGGCCCTCGCTGCCTCGGAACACGCGCGCCTGCCGCGCAGCTACTGGGACTGGCAGCCGATGCTGGCCGCCAACGAGACCGGCTATTTCCCGTACACGCCCGGCACCAACCTGCTGTATGGCCTTGATACGGCAGTAAAGATGCTGCTGGAGGAGGGCCTCGCCAACGTCTTCGCCCGGCACGACCGCCACGCCGAGGCGACGCGGCGCGCGGTTCGCGCCTGGGGGCTGGAGACCCAGTGCCGGGAGCCCCGCCACTACTCCTCAAGCCTCACCGCGGTGCGGCTGCCGGAGGGCCACAGCGCCGACGCACTGCGCGCCGTCATCCTCGAGCGCTACAACATGAGCCTCGGCAACGGGCTGGGCATCCTGAAGGACCGGGTGTTCCGCATCGGCCATCTCGGCGATTTCGGCGACCTGCAGCTCATCGGCACGCTCGGCGGCGTGGAGATGGGGCTGTGCGTCGCCGGCGTGCCGCACCGGCCCGGCGGCGTTCAGGCCGCCCTCGATTTCCTCGCCGGCAACGCCCGGGCACCCTCCGCCCCAGCAACGGGAAGCATTCCATGATCGAAGTCTGGAGCTGGCCGACACCGAACGGTCACAAGGTCCACATCGCGCTCGAAGAGCTCGGCCTTCCCTATCGTGTCATTCCCGTGAATATCGGCGCCGGCGACCAGTTCAAGCCGGAATTTCTCGCGATCACGCCGAACCACCGCATCCCCGCGATCGTCGACGAGGATGGCCCAGGCGGCGGGCGGCTCACGCTTTTCGAGTCCGGCGCCATCCTGATCTATCTTTCCGAGAAGACCGGCGGCCGGCTGATCCCCGCGGCGCCGGCGCAGCGCTACGCCTGCCTGCAATGGCTGATGTTCCAGATGGGCAGCGTCGGCCCGATGTTCGGGCAATACAACCACTTCGCCAACTACGCCGCCGAGAAGCTGACCTACCCGGTCGAGCGATACACCAACGAAGTCAGGCGTCTGCACCGCGTCCTGGACAAGCGACTGTCGCAGAGCGAGTACCTGGCCGGCTCCGAATACTCGATCGCCGACATCGCGACGTTTCCCTGGGTGCGAAATCCGGACCGGCGCGGCATCGATCTCGCGGAGTATCCGTCGTTGCGCCGCTGGCACGACGCGATCGCTGCCCGGCCGGCGGTGCAAAGGGGTGTCGCGGTGCTCGCCGACCGCCAGCGCCAGGGCCCGATGACGGACGCAGAGCGCGAGAACATGTTCGGTGCGACGCAATTCGCCGCGCGCTAGCGGGTGATCGCCCGAATCGGAAATCGGCGAGGGCGTTGATCAAGCGATCAAACAAAGCGCTGGAGCATGACTGGTGCTCCCGTCTGCGCCGATCATGCTCCAGCACGCAGCGAATTGCTTTTGAGAACTTCGGCTTGCGAGCAGCGTTTCCATAGCTGCGTCGCTGTGAAGATCGCGATCATGACAGGATCCCTGGAAGTCCCGTGGGCCGAATTTCCCGGAAAGCACCAGGTTCCGTCTTTCCACGCGCTTGCTGTCGGTGCTAAGCCCGCTGCGGTTGAGAAGCACGGGATGCTGACGGACACGATGGCTGCACGCGTTCTCATTGTCGGTGCTGCCGGCTCGGGCAACTGCCTCTTGCAGGAAGGTCTTGCCGCCGATCACTTCGAGGTTGCCGGCGCGCGGGACGAGCAGACCGCGGTGCGGCTCGCGCATTCCTGGAAGCCGGATCTGATCGTGCTCAACGCCGTGCTGCCAGGCACCGAGCCGTACGAGACGTGTCGCCGGCTGAAGCATGATCCGCGCACGCTGCACATACCGGTCGCGCTGATCACGCGCCACGCCGAAGCCTTGCAGCGGCTGGATGAATTGCAGAGCAGCCCTGACGATTTCCTGAGCAGTCCGGTCGAGCACACCCAGCTCCTTGCGCGCGTGCGCAACATGGTGCGGCTGAAGCGCACGCTCGATGAGTGGCGTGATCGCGCGCCCGACGCACGCGGATCGGGCGACGGCGATACCTCGGTGTCCGGCGCCCGCGCCGTGATCATCGATCCATCCGACGCGGCATGCGCGATGGTGCGGCGCGCGCTCGCTCAGGATGGGATCGAGGTCAGCCGGGCCGCGAGCGCGACGGATGTCTTGACGCAAAGCGAAGCCGACCCGGCCGACCTTGTGGTGATCGGCCTGGCGGCGGGCCCCGCCGATCCGCTGGCCTTGCCGGCACGCCTGCGCGCGACGCCGGCGACGCGCGCCATTCCGATGCTTCTCGTCGCCGATCCCGACCACCGCAGCCGGATCCTGCGCGGCTTCGATCTGGGCGCCAACGACTGGCTGCTGCGACCGGTGGACGAGCAGGAGCTGCGCGTGCGTGCGCGCAATCAGATCCGCCGCAAGTTCGATCAGGATCGCTGGCGCGCCGATCTCGGCGAGGCGGTCGAGCTCGCGCTCACCGATCCGCTGACCGGCCTCTACAATCGACGCTATCTGCTGCGCCACCTTCGGCGTCTGCTCGGCTCATCGCACGCCCACGAAGTCGCCGTCCTGATGGTCGATATCGATCATTTCAAGGCGATCAACGACCGGTTCGGCCATGCTGCCGGCGACGAGGCGCTGCGGCTCGTCGCCGGCACGCTGCGCCGGCGCACGCGGGTTTTCGATTCGGTCGCCCGCGTCGGCGGCGAAGAGTTCGTGGTCGTCATGCCGGGCGCTTCGCCCAGCGACGCGCGGGCAGCGGCAGAACGGCTGCGGCTGGCGATCGAGGCGATCCCGTTCCACCCGGCGCCGCCGGTGCGCCACCGCCTCACGGTAAGCATCGGCGTCGCCGCGACTGGGCTGGCGGCCTGTGCGGGGAACGCGGAAGTGCTCATCCGCCACGCTGACCGCGCCCTCTATGCCGCGAAGGATGCCGGTCGCAACCGTGTGGAGTTCGCGCAGGCTGCGTGAGCGACGGCCGTCACGCGACCGGGCCGCGCGTCCGGTGCGGATCGCGCGCGCTACTTGATCTTGGATTCCCTGAACGCGACGTGCTTGCGCGCGACCGGGTCGTATTTCTTGAACTCGAGCTTGCCGGTCTGGCTGCGCGCGTTCTTCTTGGTCACGTAGAAGTAGCCGGTGTCGGCGGACGACACGAGCTTGATCTGCACGGTGTTGGTCTTGGCCATGGCGGGTCCCTCGATCGCCCGCGAAAATGCGCATCGCCGGCGCCCGGGTCAAGCCAGGCCCGGTCAGGCCAGGCCCGGTCAGGCCAAGCCCGGTCAGGCCAAGCCCGGTCAGGGCGCGCCGGCCGTGCGGCGCGGGCCCTGCGGGACCAGCGCGGTCGCGTAGGCCGCAGGAGAGGCGATCAGGAACTGGGCGGCGCGCAGGTCGCGGTCGCTGCCCACCGCGGCCGGGCAGGCGTTGCGGATGTCCAGCATCTGGGCGATCGGCATCGGTGCGCGCGCGGCCCGGTGCAACGCGAGCGCCTCGGCCAGCGGCTGGCGGCCCTGCGACAGGCTGGCGAGCTGGCGCTCCAGCACGTCCTCGCCCAGGCTGGTGCAGACCTGCGGCAACACCCCCAGCCCCTGGATCGGCCAGCCCAGCGGAGCCAGCACCCGGCTCCAGGTGACGAACAGCTCCCCGCCGTCAGGCAGCGGCGCGATCGTCTGCACCAGGCCCTTACCCATCGTCGCACTGCCGACCACCACGCCCCGCCCGTCGTCGGCGAGGGCGGCGGCGACCATCTCGGCCGCACTCGCGGACCGGCCGTCCACCATGACCACCAGCGGCAGGCCGCGCGTCAGGTCGGTGCCGTCAGCCCGCCAGACGTGGTCGGCCTCCGGGTCCCGCCCGGCGGTGGTGACGACGAGGCCGCTGCCGAGCATCAGCTCCGCCGCCGCGACCGCCTGGCGCAGCAGCCCGCCGCGGTTGCCGCGCAGGTCGAGCACCACGCCGCGCGGCGGCCGGACGCCGGCCAGGGCGGCGGTGAGCACGTTCGCGACCCGCCGGTCCGTGCTGCGGCTGAACCCGGTGATGCGCAGCACCAGCGTGTCGGCGTCGCGCTCGGGGAACACCGTCTCCGGCGGCACCATGGCGCGGACCACGGCGATCGTGTGCAGCCGCCCATCGCCGCCGCGCAGGGTGATCGAGACCGGCGTGCCCTCCGGCCCGGCAATCTCCGCCGCTGCCTGGGCGGCGTCGCGCGTGCGTAGCGCGGCGCCGTCGATCGCGATGATCCGCTCGCCCGGATGGATGCCGGCCAGCGCCGCCGGCCCATCGGCGATGACCTCCCCGACCACCACCTGGCTGCCGCGCGATGCAAGCGTCAGCCCGGCGCCCGCCTCGCCGGAGCGGCGGTCCCGGTCGGCGGCGGCCTCCGCGGGCGAGGCGTAGCGCGAATAGGGGTCGAGGTGGTTGAACAACTCGTCGAAGAAGCTGCGGATCACGCCCTGGGTGCCGGCGCGCCGGACCTGCGGCGAGGCGTCCCACGCAGCCGCGGCGAGCTGCGCTCCGGTCCTGCCCCAGGCCACCGCGTCCTCGGGCGCCGGCAGCGGCAGGCCGGCGAGCAGGCGGTCGCCGCGGCTCAGCACGATCCGGTCCTCGCGCAAGATCGCGACCGTGTCGGTATCCAGCGCGGTCAGGCCGGCCAGCCCCCAATCCGTCAGCTGCGGGATGCCGACCGGATCGAGCGTGCGCGGCTCCATGAACGCCAGCGCGGTGCCGAACACCTGCGCGGCCAGCGTCGCATTGAAACCGGCGCCAGCGATGGGCGCCTCGGCGTGCGCGCTGGCGATCAGCAGGAGCAGCAGCAGCAACGCGGCGCGGGTCACGGGACGCACGTCATTGGGCGCGGGATCGTCGTCCCCTGGAGCGGTTCCGGGATCCCTGCGCGACACCCTGCATGACATGGAACAGCAGGCCGCCGGTGATCGGGTTCGCCTCGACCAGTCGGACCTCCACCGGCTCGGTCAGGCGGAACACCAGGTGTGTCCGTCGGCCGGCGAGGGTCTGCGCTCTCTCGTCATGCATCCAGAAGTCGTCGGGCAAGGTGGAGACCGGAACAAATCCGTTCGCACCGCCGTCCGCCACTGTGACGAAAAGACCGGAGCGCGTCACCCCGGAAATGCGGGCGTCGAACGTGGTACCCACCTTCTCGGCCATGTAGGCGGCGAGGTAGCGGTCGATCGCCTCGCGCTCGGCAAAGCTGGCGCGGCGCTCGGTGGCGGTGATGTGCTCGGCGACCGCGGAAAAGCGGGCGGGCTCGTCGGCACCGAGCCCGCCCTCGCCGAGCCCGAGGCCGCGGATCAGCGTGCGATGCACCAGCAGGTCGGCGTAGCGGCGGATCGGGCTCGTGAAATGGGCGTAGCGCGCCAGGGCGAGGCCGAAATGGCCGATATTCACCGCGCTGTACTCGGCCTGGCTCTGGCTGCGCAGCGTCACCTCGTTGACCAGCGCCGCCGCCTCGCCACCCGCCACCTGGCGCAGCACCCGGTCGAGGTCGCGCGGGTGCAGCCGGTCGCCCGGCGGCAGCGAAATGCCGAAGCCGCGCAGGAAGTCGCGCAGTGCGGCAAGCTTGTCCGGCGAGGGTGGGGCGTGCACGCGGTAGATGCACGGCTGGTGCAGCCGCTCCAGTTCCTCGGCGGCGGCGACGTTGGCCAGCACCATGAATTCCTCGATCAGCCGGTGGCTGTCGAGTCGTGGCCGGGGATCGATGCGCACCACCCGGCCGGCGGGGTCGAGCACCACCTTGCGCTCCGGCAGGTCGAGATCGAGCGTGCCGCGCTCGGTGCGGGCGGCGAGCAGCGCGCGGAACGCCGCGTAGAGCGGCGCGAGCAGGCCGGCGGGGACGCCCTCCGCACGGCCGCCATCGGCCGCCGCCTGCACCTGCTCATAGGTGAGGCGCGCGGCGCTCTGCATCAGTCCGCGCCCGAAACGGTGCGACAGCTTGCGGCCCCCGGCATCGACGCGCATCTCCACGAACAGGCAGCCGCGCGGCTCGCCGGGGCGCAGGCTGCAAAAACCATTGGACAGCGCCTCCGGCAGCATCGGCACGACGCGGTCGGGGAAATAGACGCTGTTGCCGCGGTCGAACGCGGCCCGGTCCAGCGCCGAACCGGGACGGACGTAGTGCGCGACGTCGGCGATCGCGACCACCAGGCGGAAGCCGGACCCGTCCGGCTCGGCGTAGACGGCGTCGTCGAAGTCGCGCGCGTCTTCGCCGTCGATGGTGACCAGGTTCAGGGCGCGCAGATCGGCGCGCTGCCCGAGCGCCACGTCGCCGGCCCGCGCCGCCTCTTCCAGGGCGGCGGGCGCGAAATCCTGCGGGATGCCGTGGCTGTGGATGCAGATCAGGCTGACCGAGCGCGCCTCGCCGAGCCGGCCCAGCCGCTCGAGGATGCGCGCCGGCTTCAGCCCGAGGCCGGAATGCGGCAGCGGCGTCGCCAGCACGATCTCGCCCGACTCCGCCCCCGCCGCCTCGCCCGGCGGCACCAGCCATTCCGCGCGCGCCCGCCGATCGGTCGGCACGATCCGGCCGCCGGCGGCGCGCTGCCGGCCAGGGGAGGGACGGAACACGCCGAGGATGCGGCCGGGCGTCTCGGTCAGCCGGCGGAGCGTGCGGGCCTCGTAGCGGCCGGGTCCGGTCGGCCGAAGCCGCGCGAGCACCCGCTCCCCCGGCGCCAGCGCCGGCCGGCCGCGCGGCTCCGGCGCCATGCGGATGAAGGGCAGCGGGCCGGCCTGCCGTTCCACCGGGCGGGCGAGCGCGTCGCCGTCCGCGTCGGTGCCGGTCACTTCGAGCACGAGGGTCTCCGGCAAGGCCTCGGCCTGAGGCTCACCGTGCGGGCGTCGCGGCTCCTGGAGGTTGGGGGCGAAAGCCGATCGAGGGCCCGCCCGCCGCCGTCCGGCCATGTCAGCCGGTGGCTTTGCGGGCGCGGGTGGGCTTGGGCAGCGCCTTCTTGACGGGCTTGCGGGATTTCGCCGCCGCCGGACGGCCGGGTTTGGCGGCCGCCTTCGGCGCGGGCTTGGGTACGAGGCCCACACGCGCCGGGGCGACAGGGACGGCAGCGGCGGGGCGGCCCGCCCTGGGGCCGGCCTGTTTGGCGCGCCGTCCCTTCGGCTTCAGCACTTTTCCGCGCTCGGCGAGCAGCGACAAGGCGCGGTCGAGATCGACATCCTCCATCGCCACGTCGCGCGGCAGGGTGGCGACGGTCTTGCCGTGCTGCACGTACGGCCCGAACCGCCCCTTGCGCACCAGCACGGGCTCCCGGTCCGCCGGGTGCTCGCCGATCGTGCGCACGCCGGCCAGCTTGCGCGCCAGCACGTCGACCGCGCGGTTGAGCCCGACCGCCAGCACGTCGTCGTCCCGGTCGAGCGAGCCGAACAGGCTGCCCATGCGCACATACGGGCCGAACCGCCCGATCCCCGCCTCGATCGGCGCCTTCGTCTCGGGATGCAGCCCTATCAGGCGCGGCAGGCCCAGCAGCCCGATCGCCTGATCGAGCGTGATCGCCTCGCCGTCCAGGCCGCGCGGCAGCGTGGTGCGCGGCGGCTTCTGCTTGCTTCCCGCCTCCGGCTCGCCCTGCTGCACGTAGAGGCCGTACGGGCCGCGGCGCACCGTGATCTCCTCGCCGGTCTCCGGATGGTGGCCGAGCACGCGGAGCCCCTCCTTCAGCGTCTCGCCGGGCTCCTCGCCGTTCTCGATCGCCAGCCGCCGCGTGTACTGGCAGGCCGGATAGTTCGAGCAGCCGATGAAGCTGCCGTAGCGCCCGAGCTTCAGTCCGAGCCGGCCGTTGCCGCAGGCCGGGCAGACGCGGGGGTCGCTGCCATCCGGCCGAGGCGGGAAGAAATGCGGGCCGAGGTCGCGGTCCAGCGCCTCGATCACGTCGGAGATCTTCAGGTCCCTGGTCTGATCGACGGCGCGGGAGAATTCCTGCCAGAAGGCGCGCATCACCTCGCGCCAGTCGATCCGCCCGCCGGAGATGTCGTCGAGCTGCTCCTCGAGGCCCGCGGTGAAGCCGGTATCGACGTAGCGGGTGAAGAAGCTGGTCAGGAAGGCGGTGACCAGCCGCCCACGGTCCTCCGGCAGAAAGCGCCGCTTCTCCAGCCGGACATAGTTGCGGTCCTGCAGCACCGACAGGATCGAGGCGTAGGTGGAGGGGCGGCCGATCCCCAGCTCCTCCATCTTTTTGACCAGCGAGGCCTCCGAGTAGCGCGGCGGCGGCTGCGTGAAATGCTGGTCGGCCGCGACCTCGCCGAGATCAAGCGGGTCACGCTCGGCCATCGGCGGCAGCATGCGGCTGTCTTCCTCCTCGGTGTCGTCCACATCCTCCCGGTAGAGCTTCAGGAACCCGTCGAAGGCGATGATCGAGCCGGTGGCGCGCAGGCGGACGCGGCCATCCGCCACCTCGACCGTCACCTGGTCGAGCTCGGCGGACTGCATCTGCGACGCGACGGCGCGCTTCCAGACCAGCTCGTAGAGCCGGCGCTGCTCGGCATTGAGATGCCGCGCCGCCGCTTCGGGCGTCAGGCCGACATCGGTGGGCCGGATCGCCTCGTGCGCCTCCTGGGCGTTCTTGACGCGCGTGACGTATTCGCGGGACGCGGCCGGCAGGTAGTCCGGCCCGTAGGCGTCCTTCACGTGGTCGCGGATGGCGCCCACCGCCTCGCGCGCCATCTGCACGCCGTCGGTGCGCATATAGGTGATGAGGCCGACCGTATCGCCGTCGATCTCCACGCCTTCATAGAGCTGTTGCGCCAGGCGCATCGTGTTCTGCGCGCCGAAACCCAGCTTCCGCGACGCCTCCTGCTGCAAGGTGGAGGTGGTGAAGGGCGGCGGCGGGTTGCGCTTGACCCGCCTGCGCTCGACCGACGCGACCGAGAACCGCCCGGCCTCCACCGCCGCCCGGGCGCGCATCGCCGTCGCCTCGTCGCCGAGATCGAACTGGTCGAGCCGCCTGCCGTCGAGATGCGTCAGCCGTGCCGCGAAGGGGGCGCCGGCCGGGGTCGTGAACTGCGCCTCGACCGTCCAGTATTCGCGCGGCCGGAACGCCTCGATCTCGGCCTCGCGCTCGCAGATCAGGCGCAAGGCGACCGACTGCACGCGCCCGGCGCTGCGGCTGCCCGGCAGCTTGCGCCACAGCACCGGCGAGAGGGTGAAGCCGACGAGGTAGTCGAGCGCGCGGCGCGCCAGGTAGGCCTCGATCAGCGGCAGGTCGAGGTCGCGCGGATGCTCCATCGCCGCGCGGATGGCGCTGCGGGTGATTTCGTTGAAGGTGACGCGGCGGACGGCGACGCCCTTCAGCGCCCGCTTCTCCTCGAGCATCGCGCGGACGTGCCAGGAGATCGCCTCCCCCTCCCGATCGGGGTCGGTCGCGAGATAGAGCGTGCGCGCGCCCTTCAGCGCCCGGG
Source organism: Acidisphaera sp. (assembly GCA_019240635.1). GTDB lineage: Bacteria > Pseudomonadota > Alphaproteobacteria > Acetobacterales > Acetobacteraceae > JAFAYA01. The sequence goes on from JAFAYA010000131.1 coordinate 11,398, forward strand.
CGATGGCGGCGACCTGCTTGTTGCCGCGCTCGTCCGCCGCCCAGTCCATCGCGAAATCCTGCTCCGGCCGCACGCTGCCGTCCTTCGGCGGCAGGTCGCGCACATGCCCGAGGCTCGCCAGGACGGTAAAACCGCCGCCGAGGTATTTGTTTATAGTCTTGGCCTTGGCAGGCGATTCGACGACGACGACGTCGGTCATGGCTTCCTGAGCGCGCGGGAGGCGAAAAACCTACTCGGCAATGAGAGCGACGCGATTGCCCGAAAATGTCTCCACGCGCCCGGCAAGCTCCAGTTCCAGCAGGACCGCGACGATCGCGGCGGCAGACATCTGGCAGCGGCGCACCAGATCGTCAACCGAGGTCGGCGAGGGCCCGAGCAGGTCCATCACCCGCCGGCGCAGCCGCTCCTGCTCCGCCGGCGCCAGGTCCGGCTCCTGCCAGGCGGGGGCGGGCGCGGCGAGGCCCGGGGGCGCGCCGCGCGCGAACAGCGGCGAGCGGCCGATGCCCTCGCGCAGCGGGTGGTCCGGCAGGTTGTCGAGCACGTCGGCGGCGGTCTCCGTGAGGTGCGCGCCCTGGCGGATCAGGTCGTTGGATCCGCGGCAGCGCGGGTCGAGCGGGGAGCCCGGGACGGCAAAGATCTCCCGCCCGGCTTCCTGGGCAAGTCGCGCGGTGATCAGGCTGCCGGAGCGCGGCGCCGCCTCCACCACCACTACGCCGAGCGAGAGCCCGGCGATGATCCGGTTCCGGCGCGGGAAGTGGCGAGCCTGCGGCGCCGTGCCGGGCGGCGCCTCCGTCAGCACGGCCCCGCCGGCGGCGATCTCACGCTGGAGCGCCGCGTGCTCCGGCGGATACGGCATGTCGAGCCCGCCGGCGACGGCGGCGATGGTCGTCCCGGCGCCGAGCGCGCCGCGATGCGCCGCCGCGTCCACGCCGCGCGCCAGCCCGGAGACCACGGCGACCCCCGCCTGCGCCAGCGAGCGCGCGAGGTCCTCGGCCATTCGCTGGCCGTTGGCCGAGGCGTTGCGGCCGCCGACCACGGCGACGGCGCGGCCGGCGAGGGTCTCGATCCGCCCGAGCATGGCGAGCACGGGCGGCGCGTCCTCCAGCAGCGCCAGCAGCGGCGGGTAGTCGGGGGTGTCCAGGAACAGCATCCGCCCGCCGAGTCGTTCCACCGCCGCGATCTCGTCCTCGGCGCCGGCGCGGCCTGGCGTCGCCGGCGCCCGGGCGCGGCCACCCGAGCGGGCCAGGCTGGGCAGGGCGGCGAGCGCGCCGGCGGGGGTGCCGTAGCGGCCGAGCAGCCGGCGATAGGCGACCGGCCCGACGCCTTCGCTGCGGGCCAGCCGCAGCCGGTCCACCGCGTCGGCGCCGCTCACCCGGGCTCCGCCGGCTTGCGGCCGATCCGCGGCTCCGTGCCGGCGAGCAGGCGGCGGATGTTGCCTTGGTGGCGCAGCACGATCAGCAGCGCGACGGCCAGCGCCAGCCAGACGACGCGCGGCGCCAGCGCGAGCGCCCAGAGCGGGGCGGTGAGGAAGGCCGCCAGCGCGCTGGCCGACGATATGCGCGTGAGGCGGGCGACGCACAGCCATACCGCGCCGGCGCCGAGTCCGACCGGCCAGGCCGCGGCGAACAACACGCCGAACCCGGTCGCCGCCCCCTTGCCGCCGCGAAACCGCAACCACGCCGGAAACAGATGCCCGAGCACCGCGAACAGGCCGCCCAGCGCGGCCCCGCCGGGGCCGGCGAGCCAGCCGCCGAGCAGCAGCCCGGCCGTCCCCTTCGCCGCGTCGAGCAGCAGGGTCGCCGCGGCGATGCCCTTGCGCCCGGTCCGCAGCACGTTGGTCGCACCGATATTGCCCGATCCGATCCGCCGGATGTCGCCGAGCCCGGCCGCGCGCGTCAGCAGCAGGCCGAACGGGATCGATCCCAGCAGATATCCCAGCGCCGCCGCGACCGCGATCATCCGAACACCCGCCGCCCTGCCTTCCAGGTGCCGAGCACGCGGCCTTCCAGCGCCCGCCCGTCGAACGGCGTGTTCTGCGCCTTGCCGGGCAGTTTTCCGGCCTCGACCTGCCAGATGCGCTCGGGATGGAACAGGCAGAGATCGGCGGGCGCATCCTTTTGCAGCCGCCCGGCATCGGCGCCGAGCAGCCGCGCCGGCCGCGCCGTCAGCAGGTCGATCGCCCGGGCCAGCGTCAGCGCCCCGCCATGCACCTGCGCCAAGGTCACCGCCAGCAGCGTCGCAAGCCCGGTGCCGCCGGGTGCGGCCTGGGCGAACGGCAGACGCTTGTCGTCGGCGTCGCGCGGCGCGTGGTCGGAGGCAATCGCGTCGATCGTGCCGTCGGCCAGTGCCGCGCACACCGCCAGCCGGTCGGCCTCGGCGCGCAGCGGCGGCGAGAGTTTTGCGTAGCTGCGGAAATCGCCGATCGCCGTCTCGTTCAGGTCGAAATACGGCGGCGCGGTATCGCAGGTGACGGAAAGCCCGCCGTCCTTGGCCCGGCGGATCAGCGCGAGCGCTTCGGCTGTCGAGACATGGGCGAAGTGCACGGCCCCGCCGGTCAGCTCGGCAAGCCGGATGTCGCGCGCAACCAGGATCGCCTCGGCGACGGCGGGGATGCCGGGCAGGCCGAGCCGGGTCGCCAGTTCCCCCTCCGTCGCCGCACCGCCCGCGGCGAGCGAAGGCTCCTCCGGATGCTGGACGATGCGCGCCCCGAACCCGCGCGCATAGGCGAGCGCGAGCCGCATCAGCCGCGCCGGGCCGATCGCCCGCGCACCGTCGGTGAACGCCACCGCGCCGGCGGCGCGCAGCAGGCCAAGCTCGGAAAACTCCTCGCCGCGGCAGCCGCGGGTCAGCGCCGCGTACGGCAGGATGGCGAGGCTGCCGGTCTCCTCGCCGCGCGTGCGCAGCAACTGCACCAGCGCCGGGTCGTCGATCGCCGGGCGGCTATCCGGCAGGGCGGCAAGCGTCGTGATGCCGCCCGCCGCCGCCGCCTGCGCCGCCGAGGCGATGGTCTCACGGTATTCGTAGCCGGGCTCGCCGAGTTCGGCGCGCATGTCGACCAGCCCCGGGCAGAGCACGGCGCCGTCGCCGTCCACCACCATCGCCCCGTCCGGCCGGCCGAGCGAGGCGCCGAAATCGGCGATCCGCCCGTCGCGCATCAACAGCTCGCCGGGACCGTCAAATGCCGACGCCGGATCGAGCAGCCGGACACCGGTGAACAGCGTGTCAGAGGGCATTGCGCCGCTGCACGCGGGCGAGCGTGTCGAGCACCGCCATGCGCACCGCGACGCCCATCTCCACCTGCTCCTTAATGACGCTGCGCACGGGGTCGTCGGCGACCGCGCTGTCGATCTCCACGCCGCGGTTCATCGGCCCGGGATGCATGACCAGCGCATCGGGCTTCGCGTGCGCGAGCTTCTCCTGATCGAGACCGAAGAAGTGGAAGTACTCGCGCTCGCTCGGCACCAGGCCCTTTGCCATGCGCTCGCGCTGCAGGCGCAGCATCATCACGATATCGGCGTCGGCGAGGCCCGCCCGCATGTCGTGGAACACCGCGATGCCCAGCCGCTCCGCCTCGGCGGGGATCAGCGTCGGCGGGCCGACGACCCGCACGCGGCTGCCCAATGTGGTCAGCAGGTGGATGTTGGAGCGGGCGACCCGCGAATGGGCGATGTCGCCGCAGATGGCGACCGTCAGCCCTTCGAGCCGGCCCTTGCGCCGGCGGATGGTCAGCGCATCGAGCAGCGCCTGGGTGGGATGCTCGTGCGTCCCGTCCCCGGCATTGATGACGGCCGCGCCGACTTTCTGCGCCAGCAGGTTGGGCGCGCCGGACTGGTCGTGCCGCACCGCCAGCAGGTCGCAGTTCATCGCGTTCAGGGTCGCCGCGGTGTCCAGCAGCGTCTCCCCCTTGTTCACGCTGGAGGTTGCCACCGACATGTTCAGCACGTCCGCGCCGAGCCGTTTTCCCGCCAGTTCGAAGCTCGTGCGGGTGCGCGTGGAGTCCTCGAAAAACAGGTTGATCAGGGTGCGCCCGCGCAGCAGGTCGCGCTGCGTCTTGCCCGACCGGTTCAGCAGCACGTAGCTTTCGGCGAGATCCAAAAGATGCGTGATCTCGGGCGGATGCAGCCCCTCGATCGCCAGCAGGTGTCGATGCGGATAGTACAAGCGGAGTCCGCGTTGAATTGCCGGCCCATCCTATCGCCGGTCAGTTCCGGCGCCTAGCAGGCTGGAAGTCGGCACCTGCTATTGCCGGCCCGGAGGCCGTTCCTTGAAGTCAGTGACTACGGTCAGGCTCAGCCTACTCGATGGCCACTTGGCGTCGGCAGAGTTAGAGGAGGAAATGAGTGTATCAAGGGCTGGCAGTCGACTATCCTCGGCGCATGGTCAAACTGCGGAAATCGGAATCCGAAGGGTCGAGCGTACCCGGCGCTACATCGGGTCGAGAAGCGCGTCTGTTTCATGAGATCCTTCGGAAGCAAGGCCGACTGCCCGCCGGCGTGCAGCGGGTCGAATTCCGCTTTGGTGAAGACTCGGCTGGCGAGCCCGCGGTGTGGATAGTCTTCGTCGCCAAAGACGACCTGAACCCGAGCAAAGCAAAGATGTCTGCTATCAGGCGCCTTGCTGAGAACGTTCGGTCCGAAGTTCGCCGCTCGGGCAGCGAGCGATGGCCGTACGTAACGATTGAGGCTGAGACGACGGAGGCTGAGTGATCAGCGTTGGCGCTTCATCACGACCTCCTCGAGCAGGCCTCTCACCTGGCAAAGCGGGAGACGAAAAAACCAAGACAGGCCAGCCTCCGGCGCGCCGTGTCCGCAGCCTACTATGCGCTGTTTCATCTTCTGATCGCTGAAGGGGCACGGCTGCTATCCCCCGCAACTCCTCCCGGTCTAAAGATCCTGGTCAGTCGGGCTTTCGATCACGGACAAATGCGGCATGTCTGCTCAAGCTTTGTGCAGGGTAATGCCGGGAAGCCGGGGAACAGGAGCATCCCTCTCGCCACACAGGCGGTGCTGAGACTTCCTCTCGATCCGGGCCTTGTTCAGGTCCTCGAATCGTTTGTTGATCTTCAGGAAGCTCGTCATGAGGCGGACTACGACCTCGCGAAAGTGTGGACTCGGCTGGACACCTTGAATCACGTGCGGACCGCAGAACAGGCTTTCAACACCTGGGAGCGAGTCAGGGACACTTCGAATGCCTCGGTATTTCTGGCAGCCCTCCTCCTCCAGAAGCATTGGGCCAGGTAGTGACCGGCAGAGTCGGAGGCAGATCGGGGGGTGCAACGAACACCAGCCAAACCCTGCCAAGTCGTCGGCCGCCCCCATCCCCAGCCGTTGCGCTTCGCGGAGAACCAGTCTCGGGCGTCGATTCCCCATGCAGAATTCCGTCCTACCCGCCGCACGCCGTCCGTAGCCGCGCCAGCGTCTCCTCGCGCCCGAGCGCCGCGAGCGTCGCATCGATCCCCGGGCTCATCGTGCTGCCGGTCAGCGCGGCGCGCAGCGGCTGCGCCACCTGCCCGAGCTTCTTGCCGCTCCGCTCGGCATAGACGCGCAGCGCCGCATCCAGCGCCGCCGCCGAAAACTCCGTCGCCGCCAGCATCTCGCTCAGTTCGCGCAGCATCGCACACGCATCCGCCGTCAGCATCGCGGCGGCCTTCGGCTGGAACGGCAGTGGCGGCTCGCGCGCCAGAAACGCGGCACTCTCAGCCAGTTCCACCAGCGTTTTCGCCCGCTCTTTCAGCCCGGGCATCAGCGCGCGGATGCGCGCCGCCGCAGTCTCCCCGAGCGTCAGCCCGGAAATGTCGGCGAGCCGCTCCAGCACGTCGCGCGTCAGCCGGCCGTCGTCCGCCTGGCGCAGCCACACGCCGTTCAAATGCGTGAGCTTCGCGTAGTCCATCCGGCTCGGCGCCCGCCCGACACCGTCGAGATCGAAGGCCCGGATCGCTTCTTCGCGGGAAAACACCTCCGCGTCGCCGTGCCCCCAGCCCAGCCGCAGCAGATAGTTGCACAGCGCCTCCGGCAGAAAACCCTGCTGGCGGAACTCCAGCACGCTGGACGCCCCATGGCGCTTGGACAGCTTCGCCCCATCCGGCCCATGGATCATCGGCACATGCGCGAAGCGCGGCACGTCCCAGCCCATCGCCTCAAAAATCATCACCTGCCGGAACGTGTTGGTCAGGTGGTCATCGCCCCGGATCACGTGCGTGATGGCCATGTCGTGATCGTCCACCACGACCGCGTGCAGATACGTCGGCACGCCGTTGCTGCGCAGGATGATCATGTCGTCCAGCTCGGCGTTGGCGACGCGCACCTCGCCCTGCACGAGGTCCTGCACCACCGTCGCCCCCTCGCGCGGCGCTTTGATGCGGATGGCCGGCGCCATCCCCGCCGGCGCCTCGGCGGGGTCGCGGTCCCGCCAGCGGCCGTCGTAGCGCGACGGCCGACCCTCGGCGAGCGCCTGCGCGCGCATCTGCTGCAGTTCCTCGGCCGTGCAGTAGCAGCGATAGGCCCGGCCCGACGCCAGCAGCGCATGCGCGACCTCGGCGTGGCGCGCCTGCCGGGTCGACTGGAACACCGGCGGCTCGTCGGAGCGGATGTCCAGCCAGCCCAGGCTGTCGAGGATGGCTTGCGTGTATTCCGGCCGGTTGCGCTCGCGGTCGGTGTCCTCGACGCGCAATAGGTGCTGTCCGCCGTGATGCCGGCTGAACAGGTAGTTGAACAGCGCGGTACGGGCGCCGCCGATATGCAGCTGGCCGGTCGGGCTTGGAGCGAAGCGGGTGCGCACGGTCGTCATTCGGCATAACTGGCCCCGGCGTCGCCCGGCGTCCAGCGCCGGCGTGGCCAAACCGGGCACGCAAGGGTAGTCTCGCCGCTCTCAACTCCGGGGCGAGCGTGCAGCAGGTCGCGGGCGCCATCCGATGGGCACGGCAGGGCCACGCGTCGGCGCTTGCGCCATTTCTGCAGGCGCTGCTCGCCGGCGAGCGCGGACGGCCAGCGCTCTGGCTGCCGGTGTTCCTGGGCGCCGGCGACCTCGCGTATTTCGCGCTGCGGAGCGAGCCGCGATGGTGGATCGGCGCCGCCCTGCTCGCGCCGACGCTCGCGGCATGCTGGCTCGCGCGACCCTGGCCGGCGGTGCGGGCGGGGACAGCGGCGCTGGCCGCCGCGGCGCTCGGCTTCGCGGCGGCGCAGTTCGCCGCACTGCGGGCGCCCGGGCTTGCGGCTCTGCCGAGCCGGGCGACGATCATCAGCGCGACGGTGCTCGGCGTGGAGCCGCTGCCGCAGGGCCGGCGGGTGCTGCTCGGCGCGGCCCGGCTGGACGACCAGGCGCCGCTCGACCGCTCGCTGCGCATCCGGCTGCGCCGCGATGACGGCGCCGCGATCGCTGCCGGCGACGCGCTGCGGCTGCGCGCCCTGGTCCGCCCGCCGCCTCCGCCGGCCTATCCCGGCGGCTGGGACCTCCAGCGGGACGCCTACTTTGCGGGTTTCGCCGGCTACGGCTACGCGCTCGGCCCGGCGGAGGTCACGCCGGCCGCCGGCGGCGGCTGGTCCAGCCGGCTGCACGCGCTGCGGGAGGGCGTGGCAGGGCGGATCACGGCGGCGCTGCCCGACGCGCGGGGTGCGATCGCCGCGACCTTGCTGACCGGGCTGAGCACCGGCATCGCCGAGGCCGATCGGGCGGCGTTCCGGGACTCCGGGCTGGCGCACCTGCTGGCGATCGCCGGGCTGCACATCGGCATCGTCATGGGGCTGGTGATGGGTGTTTCGCGCCTGCTGCTCGCCGCCTGGGAGTGGGCGGCGCTGCATTGGCCGATCAAGCAGGTCGCGGCGCTCGCGGCGCTGGCCGCGGGCGGCGGCTACGCGTTGCTCACCGGCGTGCACGTGCCGATCCTGCGCAGCTTCGCGATGGCCGCACTGGTGACGCTCGGCCTGCTCGCCGGGCGTCGCGCGATCTCGCTGCGCGGCCTGGCGGTCGCCGCCGCCGTGTTACTGCTGACGTCACCCGAGCAGGTCACCGGCGTCAGCTTCCAGATGAGCTTTTCCGCCGTGCTGGCGCTGATCGCCGGGTATCAGGCGATGCAGCCGCATCTGCGCGCGCTGCTGGGCGAGGCGGCGCTGCCCGGGCGGCTGCTCACGCTGGCCGCCACCCTGGCGATGACCAGCCTGCTCGCCGGCACGGCCTCGGCGCCATTCGCCGCGTACCATTTCGACCGCATCCAGCTCTACTACGTCGTTGCCAACCTGTTCGCGGTTCCGCTGACGGCGTTCTGGGTGATGCCGGCCGGGCTCGCCGCCCTCGCGCTGATGCCGCTCGGCCTGGAGCGCCTGGCGCTGCTGCCGATGGGCTGGGGGGTCGGTGCGGTGCTGTGGATCGGCCGCACGGTGTCGGCCTGGCCGGCGGCCACCGTCGCGGTGCCGCAGGCGCCGGGCTGGGGGCTGGCGCTGGTGGCGCTCGGCCTCGCCTGGCTCGGCCTCTGGCGCCTGCCCTGGCGCGCCGCCGGGCTGCCGCTGATCGCGCTCGGCCTGCTCTCGCCCTGGCTGGTGCGCCGGCCCGACCTGCTCGTCTCCGCCGACGCCCGGGTGATCGCGCTGCGCACGCAACAGGGCGTGTTCGCGCAGATCGGGCCGGGGGCCTCCCGCTTCACGCAGGACAGTTTTGAGCGCTTCTGGGCGCGCGGGAGGCTGCGCGACCTGCACGAGGCCGGGCCGGACCTGCTCGGCTGTGAGGCGGCTGGCTGCCTACTGCGCCCGGCACCGGGCGCTCCCGCCGCGCTGCTGTTGCTGGGAGAGGGACAATCCGAGCGCTGCGCCGAGGCGGCGCTCATCGTCTCGGCCGAGCCGATCCGCCAGGGCTGCCCGGGCGACCTGCCGAGGATTGACCGCTTCACGGTCTGGCGCGACGGCGCCCAGGCGGTCTGGCTCGGTCCCGGCGGCGCGACGATCCTCAGCGACCGCGCCGAGCGCGGCCAGCGTCCCTGGGTTCAGCCGACCCCAGTGCGCCAGCCCACGCGCGCGCCGCTGCCGATGGCCCCCGCCGCCCCGCTGCCGCCCGAATAGGGGCTGCTCATCGGAGGGTCCGTCAGGGCAGCATCTCCGAGCCGGGCACCATCCCCTTCGGCAGCTCGGCAACGTAGCGGGCGAGCTCGCCGGGCCGCGTGACCCAGAGGCGCTCGCGTTGCGAGAGGACGTGCCGCAGCGCCTCGCGCAGTGGCCGCAGGCGGAACGGCTGGCCGACCAGGAACGTGTGCAGCACGATCGAGCAGACCAGCGGCCGCCGGCCCGACTGCTCGAGCATCTCGTCGAACTGGTCGACGATCATCTCGGCGAACTGGCGGCCGGTGTGCTGGCGGAACACGATCGCCGGGCTGTCGTTGAGCTCGACGCTGTAGGGAACCGACAGGATCGGGCCGCTGCGCGTGGTCATCCAGAACGGCTGATCGTCCGCCGGCCAGTCGAGCACGTAGGAAAAGCCCTCCTCGCGCAGCAGGTCGAGCGTGACCGTGCTCTGCGCGAGATAGGGCCCCAGCCAGCCCTGCGGCGCCGCGCCGGCGTGCCGGGCAATGCCGTCGCGACACTCCCGGATCAGGCGCCGCTCATCGTCCTCCCACAGCGCATCCTGGCGTTCCGCATTGGTGCGGCCGTGGCCGACGAACTCGTCGCCGCGCGCACGCAGCGCCGGGGCGATCTCCGGACATGCGTCCAGTACCGCGCTGTTGACGTTGTGCGCGCAAGGCAGGCCGAGCTCGTCGAGCATTTCGAGCTGATTCCACAGGCCGACGCGGTTGCCGTAGTCGCGCCAGGCGTAATTGCGGCTGCTCTGCGCCGCCCCCGGCTGCGCGCTGTCGCTGCCGAGCCCGGCGCGGAACGCGAACTGCTCGATGTTGTTGCACACGACCAGCGCGAGCCGCGCGCCGTTCGGCCACTCATAGGTCGGGCGGGAGGTGATTGCGCTATGCCGATAGCGTCCGTGGCCCGGCAGATTCATCAGCGAACCTCTTTGCGTCGCGCACGGCGACACTGGCGGCAGACAGCTGTGTTGCCAACCGGTTCAGCATCCCGGCGGACAGATATCGAGCGCCCGCGTGATCCGCGCGTGCTGTTCAGCGACAGGCAACGCGGCGCTTCAGTCGCCAGCCACAACAGACCGGCCTGTGCCTCGTGCGGGGTCGTCAGCAGATGCATGCGGCGCTCGTAACGACTCGCCGGCATAGGCCGCCTCGGCGAACAAGTGATCAAACCGAGAGAGCCGGCAAGCCGGCCGAGTGCCGCCGCTTCGAGACGGCTCAGTACCGTCGCATCAGCGCCACTAGGTGCCCCTGCACCTTCACCCGGTCGGCCGGAAAGATGCGCGTCTCGTGCCGGGCATTCGCCGGCTCCAGCGCGATCGAGTTGCCGCGCCGGCGCAGCCGCTTCAGCGTCACTTCGGCATCGTCGACCAGCGCCACGACGATCTGCCCGGTCTCCGCCGTCTCGCTGCGCCGGACGATGACGGTGTCGCCGTCGAAGATGCCGGCTTCGACCATCGAGTCGCCCGCCACCTCCAGCGCGTAGTGCTCGCCGCCGCCAAGCAGCGCCATCGGCACTTCGATCTGCGTCTCCTGGTCGCGCAACGCCTCGATCGGCAGGCCGGCGGCGATGCGACCGTAGAGCGGAAGCTGCATCGCCGCGGCGTCGTTCGCCGCCCGCACGCCGGGCAGCCGCGTCGTGAAGTCGCCGCGGATGACGTTGGGCGCGAATCCCGCCTCGCGGACGGTCTCAGCCTCGGGTGGCCGGGCAGCCGCATTCTCGGGGACCCGCACCACCTCGAGCGCGCGGGCGCGATGGTGGCGACGGCGCAGGAAGCCGCGTTCCTCGAGCGCCGAGATCAGCCGGTGGATGCCCGACTTGGACTTCAGGTTGAGGGCCCCCTTCATCTCCTCGAAGCTCGGCGAAAAGCCGGTGGATTTCAGGTGCTTGTCGATGAAGCTGAGCAGTTCGTGCTGCTTGCGCGTCAGCATGTCTCGTATTTCCCCCCGGCGGGACGCGCCAAGCGGGCCGCGTCCTGGAACAAACCAGCAACTGACCCCGCGTTCTATATTGGTTCCGGCAGCCGCGTCAAGCCGCCGCCAGGCGGCCCGCGGCGGGGCGCTCAGGCGCCTCGCCGGCGGAGGGTCAGGCCTCGATCTCCGGGCGCGGCTGGAGGCGCGCCGGGGCGGGCTCGGCCGCTGGCCGTGCACGCAGCAGCATGAAGGCCGGCACGTCGTCGCCGAACCCGACCACCCCGCGGTCCGGCTCGGGCGGCTCGCGCATTCGCGGCGCCGGCGCGGCGGATGCCGGGCGCAGGGCTGCCGCGGCGGGTCGCTGTCGAGCGGAGGGTTTTGCCCCGGACGCGCTGGCTGCGGCGGGCTTGGGCGCGGCGCGCTGGGGCGCCGCGGGCCTGGGCTCGGTCGGCCTGGGCTCGGTCGGCCTGGGCTCGACGGGCATGCGCTCGACGGGCATGCGCTCGACGAGTTTGGCAGCCGGCTTCTCCGCCCGCGAGCGGGACGGCGCGGCGGAACGCGCACCGACGCCCTGCCGCCCGCGACCGCGGCGCGGCACATCCGTCGCCCAGTCCACGGGATCGAGCCCTTCCACCGCGATGCGCGGGATCGGCCCGCCCGTCAGCCGCTCGATCGCCTCGACCGCCAGCCGGTCCTCAGGCAGCGCCAGCGTGAAGGCGCGTCCGTCGCGTCCCGCCCGCCCGGTCCGCCCGATCCGGTGCACGTAGTCCTCGGCATGATGCGGCACGTCGAAATTGAACACGTGCGACAGGCCGCCGATATCCAGCCCGCGCGCCGCCACGTCGCTGCACACCAGCAGCCGGATTTCGCCGGCCTTGAATTTTTCCAGCGTCGCGAAGCGCACCGGCTGCGCCATGTCGCCGTGCAGCGCGCCGACGCTGAAATGATGCCGCGCCAGCGACTTGTAGAGGATGTCGACGTCGCGCTTGCGATTGCAGAAAATCAGCGCGTTCTGCACGTCCTCCTTGCGGATCAGCCGGCGCAGCGCCTCGCGCTTGTCATGCGTGGAGACCAGCGCCAGGCCGGCGGTGATGTTGGTGGCGACGGTCGCCGACGGCGTGACCGCGATCTGCTTGGGGTTCTGCAGGAAGGCGTCGGCCAGGCGGCGGATCTCCGGCGCCATCGTGGCACTGAAGAACAAGGTCTGGCGGGTGCGCGGCAGCATCGCGACGATGCGCTCGACGTCGGGGATGAACCCCATGTCCAGCATCCGGTCGGTCTCGTCGATCACCAGCATGCGTGCGTCGGTCAGCAACAGGCCGCCGCGCTCGAACAGGTCGATCAGCCGGCCCGGCGTGGCGATCAGCACGTCGACGCCGCGGGTCAGCGCATCCCGCTGGTCGGCCATGCTCTCGCCGCCGATGATCAGCGCGTGGTTGAGCCGAAGGTATTTGCCGTACTGGATGAAGTTCTCGGAAACCTGCAGCGCCAGTTCGCGCGTCGGCTCGAGGATCAGCGAGCGCGGCATGCGGGCGCGCGCGCGCGAGCCGGCCAGGATGTCGAGCATCGGCAGGGTGAAGCCGGCGGTCTTGCCGGTGCCGGTCTGCGCCACGCCGAGCACGTCGCGGCCCATCAGGATGGCGGGGATCGCCTGCTCCTGGATCGGCGTGGGCTGCAGGTAGCCCTTCTCGGCGACGGCGCGCAGCACCGGCTCGGACAGTCCGAGTTGCGCGAACCCCGTCGCGGGCGGCGGCGCGGCCTCGCTGTCCGGCAACGCCTGCGTGGGCGCGACCTGCGTGTCGGCAAGGGTGTCCGGCTCCGCCGGGTCAGTCGTGATCTCGGCCAAACAGCGTCTCTGTCATTCGGGAGCGTTTCGGGAGCAGGCATGACATTCGGCAGCATCTGCGCGACGCCTGCGCTGCCGCATATCTGGGCAGCGCACGGAAATGTCAAGCACAAGCCGGTGACAGCGTGGCCGAACCGATCGGCATGACTGTCCGGCCGATCGCCGTCGGGTGCAGCTGGACCGGCGATCCGGCGGCCGCGCGGGATTCCAGCGGGCACGATCGCAGTCTACAAGCGGGCATGGGCCGCACGACGCTGCTGCTGCTTCCCGGCCTGCTGTGCGACGCGCGGCTGTGGGACGCACAGTGCGCCGCACTCGCCGACGTGGCGGAGACCATCGTCGCGGACCTGACACGGGACGATGATGTGGCGGCGATGGCGGCGCGGGCGCTGGAGCTTGCGCCGCCACGCTTCGCGCTGGCCGGCCTGTCGATGGGCGGCTACGTCGCCTTTGCCATTCTGCGCGCGGCACCGGAGCGCGTGACCCGGCTCTGCCTGATGGACACCACGGCGCGGCCCGACTCGGAGGAGCAGCGCCGGCGCCGGCGCGGCCTGATGGCGCTGACCCGCCAGGGCCGGTTCCGCGGGGTCACGCCGCGGTTGCTGCCGATGCTGCTGCACCCCGACCGGCTGGCCGACGCGCCGCTCGCCGCGGAGGTGATGGACATGGCAGGGCGGGTCGGCAAGGCGGCGTTCCTGCGCCAGCAGCAGGCCATCCTGGCGCGGCCGGACAGCCGGCCGGATCTGGCGCGCATCCGTGTGCCCACGCGCGTGCTGGTCGGCAGCGGCGACCAGCTGACGCCGCCGCCGCTCGCGCGCGAGATCGCCGACGGCATCCCGGGCGCCTCGTTCGACGTTCTGCCGGGGTGCGGTCACCTGCCGCCGCTGGAGCGACCCGGGCTGGTGAGCGCACATCTGCGCGACTGGCTCGCCGACGCGGCGGGCAGCCACAATTCGGATGCAATCGGCTGAAAGGCTGGCAACCATGAAATATTCGTTTCCCATCCGTCCGGTGCTCGCCGCCCTGGCACTGGGCGCCGCATCCGTGCCGGTCCTGCTGCCGACGCCGGCGCATGCCTGGTGGCACGGCGGGTTTTTCATCGGCGTGCCGTTTCCGCCGGTGGTGATCGCGCCGCCGGTCTATGCGCCGCCGCCGGTCGTCTACGCACCCCCGCCGGCGTACGACGAGAACCCGGCGCCGCAGTCGTATAGCTACACGCCCGCTCCCCCCGGCTACGCCTACACACCGTCGCCGGGCGGCGGCACCTGCTACGCCGGCGCCTATACCTGCCCGCTGCAGTACGCGGCGCCGGCCGGCAGCAGTTGCTCCTGCCCCGGAAACACCGGCCGGGTGTACGGCCGCTCCGGCTGAATCCTTCGCGTCACGCCGGCGTTCGTGCACCGTTCGGACGAGCGACGGGCTGCGGCCGCGGCGCAGGGATGACGGTACTCCGCGCCCGGGGTGCCGCAGCAACAAGCAGCAGGGAGGTTCGCCCCCGGCGCGCCTAGAAATGGTCCCGTTCGGCATACTGGCCGCGGCCGGGGCGACCAATTTGCTGCTCATCACCTTTTTGATCCCGGTCAGCGCCATCCCGCCCGGCGGCGTCGCGTTGGGTGAGCGGCTGCAGCAGCGCCATTTCGCCGGCATGGCGCTGATCGGCGTGGGCCTCGCCTGCATCGACGGCCGCCTGCCGCGGCTGCTGCTCGGGCGACGCCTGGTCGGGCGGATGCCGGGAACGTAGCGCGGCCCTGGCTGAACAGATCGCCTGCTGAACAGATCGCCGGTTCGGGCGTTCTCGGCCGGACCTGCATTCTCACCCGGGGGCCGGCTTGCCAGACTCAGACCTCAATCCCTCGCGCATCGAGGACTACGCGCTGATCGGCGACTGCGAGACGGCGGCGCTGGTCAGCCGCAACGGCTCGATCGACTGGCTGTGCTGGCCGCGCTTCGACGGGGCGGCCTGCTTCGCCGCCCTGCTCGGCCGGCCCGAGCATGGCCGCTGGCTCATCGCCCCCACCGATCCCAAGCCGCGCCTGAGCCGTCGCTACCGTGACGGCTCGATGGTGCTGGAGACGCTGTTCGAAACCGCCGGCGGCAGCGTCGCGGTGATCGACTTCATGCCGGTCGGCCACGACAACTCCTCGGTGATCCGCATCGTCGAAGGCCGGCGCGGCCGGAGCGCCATGCGGCTCGAGCTGATCCTGCGCTTCGACTATGGCGCCTCGGTACCCTGGGTTACCCGTAGCGAGCAGGGTGACGGCATCGTCGCCATCGTCGGCCCCGACATGGCGGTGCTGCGCACGTCGATCGAGCTGCAGGGCCAGGATCTTTCCACCGTCGCCGAATTCGAGGTGGTGGAGGGCCAGCGCGTCCACTTCGTGATGACGCACGGTCCGTCGCACCTGGCCCCGCCCGCGCCGCTCGACGCCGAGGCCGAGCTCAAGGCCACCGAGGCGTTCTGGACGGAGTGGTCGGGCCGCTGCACGCATCCAAGCCCTTACGTCGAGCCGGTCCGCCGTTCGCTGCTGACGCTGAAGGCGCTCACCTACGCACCGACCGGCGGCATCGTCGCCGCGGCCACCACTTCGCTGCCGGAAAAGCTCGGCGGCTCGCGCAACTGGGACTACCGGATCTGCTGGCTGCGCGATGCGACCCTGACGCTGTTCGCGCTGATGGACGCCGGCTACTACGACGAGGCGAAGGCCTGGCGGGACTGGCTGCATCGCAGCGTCGCCGGCAGTGCAGAGCAGGTGCAGATCATGTACGGCCTGGCCGGCGAACGGCGGCTCGCCGAATGGGAGGTGCCCTGGCTGCCGGGCTACCAGGGAGCGGCGCCGGTGCGCATTGGCAACGCCGCGTCCGCACAGCTCCAGCTCGACGTGTACGGCGAGGTCATGGACGCGCTGCACCACGCGCGTGAGGGCGGGCTGTCGACGCCGCCCTCCGCCTGGGACATGCAGCGCGGCCTGGTCGAGCATCTCGCGGCGATCTGGGACCAGCCGGACGAGGGCATCTGGGAGGTTCGCGGCGGCCGTCGGCAGTTCACCTTCTCGAAGATCATGGCGTGGGTGGCGCTCGACCGCGCCGTGCGGGACGCCGAGAAATATCGCCTCGAGGGTCCGCTCGAGGAATGGCGCGCGCTGCGCGAGCGCATCCACGACACGATCTGCCGCCAGGGCTTCGACAGCGGGAAGAACAGTTTCGTGCAGTTCTTCGGCAGCACCGAGCTGGACGCAAGCCTGCTGATGATCCCGATGGTCGGCTTCCTGCCGGTCGAGGACCCGCGCGTCGCCGGCACGATCGCCGCGATCGAGCGCGAGCTGCTGCGCGACGGGCTCGTGCAGCGCTACCGCACGGAGTCCGGCGCCGACGGCCTGCCGCCCGGTGAGGGCGTGTTCCTGGCCTGCAGCTTCTGGCTCGCCGACAACTACGCGCTGCAGGGGCGCGACGACGAGGCGCGCGCGCTGTTCGAGCGGCTGCTCGAGCTGCGCAACGACGTGGGCCTGCTGGCCGAGGAATACGATGTCGGGCGCAAGCGCCAGGTCGGCAACTTCCCGCAGGCGTTCTCGCATGTCGCGCTGATCGGCACGGCGATGAACCTGCACGCGAGCGGCCCGGCCGAACGGCGCGGCAACCACTGACAGCTGCTCGGCAGGGGCCGCATCCATGCGCAGGCTCCGGCTGTGGCTGTTGGCGCTCTGCCTCGCGTCCCCGGCGGTCGCCGCCCGTGCCGACGGTTCTGCCGGCCGCTGCGCGATCGGCACTGTTCTGCTGTCGAAGTTTCGGGCTTGCGACTGCCGGTGAAAGCAAGGCCAGGGGGCTCCGCCCCCTGAACCCCCGCTGGGGCCGAGCCCCAGACCCCATTCTTAAGTTCAGGATTGCAAAGGCTCTGCCTTTGCCGGGGTCCAGGGGCAAAGCCCCTGGCCTTCTTCACCGCGCCGGCGCCGTGGGCGGCGTCATCAGCCGCGCGCAGTCATTATGCTCGCCCAGCCCGAGCTGGATCGTCGGCAGCAGCGCGAGCGGCGGAAACAGCACACCCAGCCCAGCGGCGATGCCGCCGCGCGCGCCGAGCGCGACGAGGTCCGGGCGGATGCTCGGGTGCTTCAACGTGCCGGTGATGTCGATCGGCGCTGGCAGCGAGCCGATCGTGAAGTGGGTCGCCTGCGTCTTGATCTGGTAGTTGAGCGTCTCGTTCCTGAGGTCGATGTCTCCGGCGCCGTGCACGTCGGCCTCGCTGGTGTCCAGCGCCAGAACCTGCGTCTGCAGCACGCCGTGGTTCAGCGCGAAATCCGAGATCAGGCAGCGTATCGTCGCACGGCTCGGCACGCCGAGCGCCGACAGCAGTGAGTTGCCGAACTCGAAGCCCGAGAGATCCACCAGCAGCGCGCTGAGGTTGCCTCCGCCGGTCATGTAGAGCCGCAGCTCGCCGTTGCCGTTGCCGAGCATCGCGGCGAGTGAGTTGCCGGCCGTGTCGATGGCCGCGCTGCCGCCGATCAGCCCGGCGCCGCCGAACATGTGCGTCGCCGCCATGATGCGCGCGAGGTCCACCTGCCGGAAGTCGATCTTCGCCTTCTCGTGCAGCACGTTGCCGACATTCGCCAGGTCGATGTTGCTGGAGATCGCGCCGCGGCCGATGCCGAAATCGAGCGGGTGCAGGCTGATGTTGCCGTCGGTGATCTCGAGATAGACCACGAGGTTGTCGAGCGGCACCGAGCGGCCTTCGATGTGCTCGCCTTTGTAGTGCAGCCGTACATCCGCCGCCTTCAGCTTGGGCATGTTGATCGGCGTGTCGGGGATCAGTCGCGGGCTCGCCTCGGCCTTCGCCACCTCGGCGCGCTGCTGCGGCGTCTGCCCCGGCGTGCTCGTCTGCCCGGGGGTCGCGCCGATGAAGCCGCCGAGATCCGCGAGCTGCACGTTGCGCGAGGACAGCGTGGCGGTGACGATCGGCCGCTCGCGGCCGGGATCGATCGCGATGTCGCCGTTCAGGTCGCTCTTGCCGACCGTGCCGGTGAAGTGCTGGAAGCGGATCGTGTTGTGCACATGGTCGTAGTCGAGATTGCCGGCGATGTTGAACGGCGGGGTCTGCGGGATGGGGATGCCGGTCAGCGGATAGAGCAGGGCCATGTCCGGCCCGGCGAACTGCAGCTTGAGGTTGGCGCCCTCGAATTTCAGCGGGTCCTGGATCGTGCCGGCAAGCGCCACCTTGGTCGGCCCGTTGGCAAGCCGCAGGTCCACCGGATAGGGTTTTGTCGCATCGCGCAGGCTCAGCAGCGCGCCGCCGATCAGGCGGCCGGTGATCGGCTGGCCGGCATAGGTGCCGCGGGCATCGACGATGATCTGGCCTTCCTGCCCGCCGGCGGCTGCGGCCGTTGCGGGTGCCGCAGCCGGCTGGGCAGACGTCCCCTGGGCAGCCGGCGTTTGCGGCTCATTCGTCGCGATGCCGAGCGCAAAATCCGCCCGCAGCTTGGGGATCACCACATGCGCGTGCCCGTCGGCGATGCGCAGATCGCCGATCTGCGGCCCCGGACTGCTGGACGACTGCGTGCCCGGCGACGAGGAGCCGGTGTTCAGCGCCCAGTTGGACTTTCCGTCCGGGGTCTCCGCGGCCTCCACGACCGGCCGCTCGACGTCGATTCCGGGAATCACGATCGCGCGGTGGCGGATGTAGTCCATCACGTTCACCTGGACGGCCAGGTGGGCGATCGTCGCGAACGGCGGCGTTTGCGGGAAATCCGGCGGATTGGCGACGGTCACGTCGTCGGCGAGCAGCGTCGTCGTGCGGCCGAGCTTCACGTCGAAATGGCCGATCGTCACCTTGCGGCCGAGCGCCGAGCTGGCCTCCATCGCCACCAGCGGGCGGAACCAGTTCCAGCTCCAGAACGCGATCAGCAACACGACGGCGACGACGAACACGCCGAGCACGATCAGTCCGCGATGCACTCTTCGTTCGGCCATGGTCCTGCTCGCCGGGCTGGCGGCCACGCGCCGGGTGGCCGGGGAACTCGCCCTGCCGGGCGGGCGGCGCGCCGGGGCCGGTCCGCCCCGCTGCCGCTCCCGGTCAACGTGGCGTCGTCAGCCGGGTTCCGGGCAGATTCAGCGCACCAGGAAGGCGAGCATGGATGCGTCGCGCGCGCCGCGTTCCGAAGGATCGGCGCGGAACACCGCCAGGAAGTCGCCCTGCGCGCCCTGCGGCACGCAGCCGCTGCCGTCGGCGTCGAGACGCAGCGCCGGGTCGCCGAGGCCGCGGTCCGGCTGGAACCAGGCGGCGAATGGGCGGGCGCGCAGCGCGGCACGGAAGGCGACCGGCCCGGCCGCGGTCTCGAAGCGGTGGCCGATGACGCCGCCCGCATGGTCGCAGACCGGCGTACCCGACGCGCCCGGCGACGTCGCGACGATCTCGGCTGCCGGCAGGAAGCTCTGCCGCCCGGCGTCGTAGCCGAAGACGCGCACGCGGCCCGGTTCGGCGGGGCTCTCTCCGGTGTCGAGCCGCACGCGGCGGTAGTAGAGCACCGCGAAGCGCTCGGCCTGCCCTTCCGGCTCGTCGGAGAGGAAGCCGTCGAAATTGGAGAAGCAGAAACGGAACAGGTTGTCGCCCTCGTAGGCGTTGGCGTCGGCGATGTAGCGCAGCGCGCCGCCGTCGAAATAGCCGCTGGCGGCCAGCCCCTCGGGCGAGAGCCGATAGCCGCCGGGGAAGGTCAGGCAGCGGACGGGATAGTGCGCGCCGGCCATCGACGTCCTCCTGCGGCTGGACTGAGGTCGCGTAAGGGGCGTCGGGCGACCCGATCGCGCGCATCCTGCATATCCGGGGATCGAAGCGGTGTGAGCCGGCTCACATCTCATTCCGGCGCGCGCTGCACTCAGGCGGCGCGCGCCGGCGACGCCTCGACCATGCGCTCGACCGCCGGGTAGTCGATCTTGCCGGTGCCGAGCAGCGGCAGTGCGGCGACGGGTGTCACGACGCGCGGCACCATGATCTCCGGGATTTGCCGTGCGCGCGCGCGGGCCAGCAGCGGCCGCAGGTCGGCGTCCGCCCGCGTCGTCAGCAGCACCAGCCGCTCGCCCTTGCGGGGGTCCGGCACCGCGACCACGGCGTGCGCGGCGTCCGGCCAGACCGCCAGCGCCAGATCCTCGGCGGCGGCGAGCGAGACCATCTCGCCGCCGATCTTGGCGAAGCGCCGCGCCCGTCCCTTGATCGCGACGAAGCCGTCCGCGTCGATCGCGACGATATCGCCGGTGTCGTACCAGCCGCCGTCCGGCGGCTGCAGCACGCCCGGCCGCTCCGCCCGCAGATAGCCGCGCATCACGTTGGGGCCGCGCACCAGCAGCCGGCCGCCTTCGTCCAGGCCCTCCACCGGAGCGAGCCGCCATTCGATGCCCGGCAGCAGCCGGCCGACCGAGCCCGGCCGGTTCGCCATGGCCGTGCTGAGGGCGAGCGCCGGCGCGGTCTCGGTCGCGCCGTAGCCTTCGAGGATGCGCACGCCGAAGCGATCCATGAAGTGCTGCCGCGTCGGCTCGCGCAGCCGCTCCGCGCCGGCAAACACGTAGCGCACGCGGCGGAAATCGTAGGGATGCGCGAACCGACCCCAGCCGGCCAGGAAGGTGTCGGTGCCGAACAGCACGGTGGCGTCCACATCGTACGCCACCTCCGGGACGATCCGGTAGTGCAGCGGCGAGGGGTAGAGGAACACGCGCACGCCCAGCATCAGCGGCAGGATGGTGCCGCCGGTCAGGCCGAAGGCGTGGAACATCGGCATGGCGTTCAGCACGCGGTCGGCCGGGCTGAAGTCGGTCACGGCGGCGATCTGCGCGCAGTTCGCCAGGATGTTGCGGTGGCTGAGCACGACGCCCTTCGGCGCGCCCTCGGAGCCGCTGGTGAACAGCACGACGGCCGCCGCGTCGGGGTCGGCGCGACCGCCGGGCAGGCGGCCCGGACGCCGCGCGTCGAGCAGGCCGCGCAGCTTGGCTCGCCGGCCGATCCCGCCGCGCAGATCCTCGAGGAACACGACGCGCAGGTGGCGCGCCATCAGCGCCAGCGCAGCGTCCAGCCGGGCACGCTCGGCGAAGCGGCGCGAGCAGAGGACCGTGCGCACGCCGGCGGTGCCGCAGGCGGCGAGCATCGCCTCGCCGCCCGCCGAGACGTTCAGCATCGCCGGCACGCGGCCGAACGCCTGCAGCCCATAGAAGGTCACCAGCGTGCCGGCGGCGTTGGGCAGCAGCACGCCGACCGGCTCGCCCGGCGCGGCGAGCGCGTCGAGCCGCCGCCCGAGCACCAGCGCGCCGAGGATCAGCCGGCGATAGGCGAGCGGGGTGCGCGCGGTGTCCTCGACGATCGCGGTGCGCGCACCGAAGCGCCGGCTCGCTTCCAGCAGCGCGGCGAACAGCGTCTGGCCGGTGTCGCGGGTCCGCCATGCGGCGTCGATCATCACCGCCTGCAGCGCGTCGGCGACCGCCCGCCGCCGCCGTCGGCCGACCAGCCCTTCGGCGACGGTGAGTGTCACGGGCGGCAGCACGGTCAGGCGCAGCGGCGGGAACAGGCGGCGATGGCCGGGCATGCGGGCGAGCGGCGTGTGCTGCAGCCCGTCGATGCGCACCGGCAGCACTTTGACGCCCGCCTTGTCGGCGATCATGCCGGCGCCTTCGTAGATCTTCATCAGCGCGCCGGTGTCGCTGATCCGCCCCTCCGGAAAGATCACGAGCGGGCGCCCCTGGCGGACCACCGCCACCATCGCCCGCAGCGAACGGGCGTTGGCGGGATCGACCGGGAACACGTCCATCGGCGCCAGGAACGGGCGGGCCCACCACTTGCCGCCGAGGTAGCTGTGCACGGCGAACACGGGGTCGCCAGGCAGGAACGCCGCGATCAGCGCGCCATCGGCGAAGCTCACGTGGTTGCCGACGATGACCGACGCCGGGACGGGCCCGGGCCCGGCGGCGCCGCAATGCTCGAGGCCCTGCACCTGTACGCGGTGGAACAGGCGAAAATACCGGCGCGCGACCGCGCGCAGCGCGTCGCGCGGCAGCAGCCGGCAAATCCACAGCGCGACCGCGAGGTCGAGCAGCGCCGCCGCCTGCAGCACGCGCGGGGCGGACAGGCCGAGGCCGGCGAGCCCCGCAAGCGCCGCCGCACCGGCCGCCATGCAGGCGGCGTTCATCACGTTGTTGGCGGCGATCATGCGGGCGCGGTGTCGCGGGTCCGACCGCCCCTGCACCAGCGCGTAGAGCGGCACCGAGAAGGCGCCGCCGCCGGCGGCCACCAGGAACAGGTCGGCCAGCATGCGCCAGGCGCGCGGCGCGGCGGCGAGCGCGCCGATCGTGTGCCAGCCGCTCGCCGTGGTCACGCCGGCGCAGACGTGGCCGAAATCGAACGCGAAGACCGCGATCAGCAATGCGGCGGCCGGCACGTGGCGCGCCGAGACCTCGCCGCGCAGCAGCCGCCCGGCAGCGATCGAGCCCACGCCGACGCCGACGGAAAACACGGTCAGCATGGCCGTCACCACCTGCCCCTCGGCGGCGAAGTGCTGGCGGGCGATGACCGGAAACTCCGCGAGGAACGTCGCGCCGAGCGTCCAGAACCAGCTCAGGCCGAGGATGCAGACCCATACGGTCCGCTCCGCGCGCGCCTGGCGCAGCAAGGCGAGCGTGTCGCGCGCGATGTTCCAGCCGATGCGCAGGTCGGGTGCGGCGGGCGCCGCAACGGGCACCCGCAGCGCCGCCGCCATGCCGGCGGCCGCGACGAGCAGCGCGGCGCCCGCTACCACCAAAGACCCGTGCGCCAGCAGCACCAGCGCGCCGCCGGCGATCGTGCCGAGCAGGATGGCGCCGAACGTGCCCGCCTCGATCAGCGCGTTGCCGCGCACGATCTCGTCGTGCCGGAGGTGCTCGGGCAGGATGCCGTATTTCAGCGGGCCGAAGAACGTCGCCTGGGTGCCCAGGCCGAACAGCACGGCAAGCAGCAGGGCCTCGCTGCCGGTCGCCAGGCCGAGCGCGGCGACCACCATCAGCGCGATCTCGCAGCCCTTGGTGATGCGGATCAGCCGCGACTTGTCGTGCCGGTCGGCAAGCTGGCCGGCGAGCGAGGAGAACAGCGCGAAGGGCAGGATGAACAGGCCGCCGGCCAGCGGGACCAGCATCGCGCCGCCGCCGGCCGAGCCGTACAGCACCAGCACGACCAGCGCGTTCTTGAACAGGTTGTCGTTCAGCGCCCCGAGCGCCTGGGCAAGGAAGAGCGGCAGGAACCGTCGGCTGCGCAGCAGGGCTGGGCGCATCCGCGTCCTACGTCATGCCGGCATTGCGGATGCCGGCCCGACGGCTTGTATCAGCGGTGCCAGCCGCCGCCGTGCCACCCACCGTCGCCGTGCCACCCGCCCCAGCCGCGGCCCCAGCCCCAGCCGCCGCCCCAGCCCCAACCGCCGCCCACCCCGACGACCACGCCGGGTCCGACATAGCCGGGACCGTAATACGGATAGTAGGGATAGCCGCCGGCGTAGACGCCGTACGGAGCGCCCGCCGCGACGCCGGGCGCGCCCGTCACCTTGTCGCCCCGGGCAACCATGCACTGGGTGTAGGTGATGTCATACCGCTGCTGAACCGCGCCGGCCGAGGCATAGGCGTTGTTGGCGCCGGCGGCGCTGCCCAGCAGCAGCCCGCTGCCGGCGCCAATCGCCGCTCCGGCGCCGGGATTACCCGCCGCCGCGCCCAGCACGGCGCCGGCGGCCGCGCCCAGCCCGGTGCCGACGACCGCGCTGGCAACCCCCGCCTGCGTCGCCGCCTCCCCGGGCTGGACGCCGCCGGTCTGCACCGAGGCGTACTGCCGGCAGGCGGCATCGTCCCCCTGGAACGCGGCGAAATCCTTGCCCTGGCCTGGCAGCGCCATGACGCTCGGTCCGGCAGGCGGCGGCACGGCGCAGGCGCCGAGGCCGAGGGTGGCGAGTAGCGAAAGCGATGTTGCGACGCGCGCCATGATATGCGTTCTCCAGGCCCGCCGGCACGCCCCGCGTGCCGAACCGGGGCAGTTGAGCCTTATAGCACCTCTATTTAGGTCGATTCCCGCCGGTTGGAACGGGCGTCAGCCGTATTCCTCGCCGCCGTAGTCCTCATGCCACGTGCGGCCGTCGCGCTCGATCAGGGCGATCGAGGCTGTCGGCCCCCAGCTTCCGGCCGGATAGGGCTTCGGCGGTTCCGCCGACTCGGCCCAGGCCTCGATGATCGGCTCCACCCAGCCCCAGGCCGCCTCCACCTCGTCGCGCCGCATGAACAGCGTCGGGTTGCCACGCACGGCGTCCATCAGCAGCCGCTCATAGGAGTCCGGGTAGCGGGTCTTGAACGCCTGCTCGAAGCTGATGTCGAGCCGCGCCGGCCGCAGCCGCAGCCCGCCCGGACCGGGGTCCTTGGTCATCATGCCGAGATGGATGCCCTCATGCGGCTGCAGCCGGATGATCAGCTTGTTCGGCTGCAAATCCGCGACCTCCGGCGGGAACAGCGAGAACGGCACCGCCCGGAACTGCACCACCACCTCCGAGACCTTTTCCGTCAGCCGCTTGCCGGTGCGCAGATAGAACGGCACGCCGGACCAGCGCCACGACCTCACCTCCGCCTTGATCGCGACGAAGGTCTCGGTGCGGCTCTGCGCGCCGAGATCCGCGGCATAGCTCGGCACCGCCTTGCCCTCGACCGCCCCGGGCACGTACTGGCCCCGCACGCCGACATGGCCGATCTCCTGCCGGGTGATCGGCTTGAGCGCCCGCAGCACCTTCAGCTTCTCGTCGCGCACCGCGTCGGCTTCCAGCGAGATCGGGCTTTCCATCGCCAGAAGGCAGAGCAGCTGCAGCAAGTGGTTCTGCACCATGTCGCGCAGCGCGCCGGAGCGGTCATAATAGCCGGCACGGCCCTCGACGCCGACGGTCTCGGCGACGGTGATCTGCACGTGGTCGATCACGTCGGCGTTCCACAGCCGCTCGAAAATCGAGTTGGCGAAGCGCAGCGCCATCAGGTTCTGCACCGTCTCCTTGCCGAGATAGTGGTCGATGCGAAAGATCTGAGCCTCCGCGAAGATGCTGCCGACCTGCTCGTTGATCGTGCGCGCGGACGCCAGGTCGTAGCCGATCGGCTTCTCCAGCACGACGCGCGCGGCATCGCTGGCCAGCCCGTTCTCCCGGATGTTCCGGCAGACCGGTCCGTAGAGGTCGGGCGAGGTCGCCATGTAGAAGACGCGGACGCGCCCGGGCTGCTCGTCCAGCAGCGCGACCAGCGTCTCCCAGCCCTGCGGCCGCGAGGCATCGAGCCGGACGTAGCGCAGGCGGTCGAGGAAACCGCGCGCCACCGCCTCGTCCCAGTCGTCGCGGCCGACATGCGGGCGCACCGTCTCGCGGATGTGCGCTCGGTAGCCCTCGTCGGTGTAGTCGGAGCGCGCGGCGGCGATGATGCGCGCCTGCGGCGGGATCTGCCCGTCGCGGCAGCGATAGTAGAGCGCCGGCATCAGCTTGCGCAGCGTGAGGTCGCCCGTCGCGCCGAACACGACGCAGTCGAACGGCGGGAGGGGGACGATCTGGGCGGCCATGCTGGAGCCCTTCTTCGCGGCCGGTTCGCCGGCCCCGCTGGCGCGACAATCCGCGCATCCTCCGACACATGCAACCGGTGCGCCGGCGCAACCGCGGTCAGGCGGCCGCGCTGACGTCCAGTCCCCTGCCGGTGCCGGAAACGCCGGGCCGCACGGCGGATAGCCAGGCCGCGTCCGCCGGCGCGGGGTGGGCGAACAGGTATCCCTGGCCGTAGCGGCAGCCGAGCTCCCTGAGCCGCAGCATCGTCTCGTGGTCCTCGATTCCTTCGGCGACGACCTCGATGCCGAGCGCCTGCCCGAGCCCGACGATGGCCGCTACGAAACGCGCACTCGCCGGATCGCTCAGCAGCGCCGCGGCGAAGCATGGACCGATCTTCAGCCAGTCCACGCGCAGCTCGCGGAGATGCTGGAGGCTGGCGTGGCCGGTTCCGAAATCGTCGAGCGCCACGCGGATGCCGAGGTCGCGCAGCTCTGCGAGCACCTGGCGCGCGCCCGCGGAATCGCCGGCCAGCACGGTCTCGGTGATCTCCAGCTCGAGCCGCCGCGGGTCGAAGCCGGCGTCGGCGAGCCGGCTGCGCAGCTCGGCCGGCAGCGCCGGGTCCTGCAGCTGCGCCGGCGAGAGATTGACGGCGAGGGTCAGATCGTCGGGCCAGGCGCGCGCGTCGGCGCAGGCGCGCGACAGGATGGCGCCGAACAGCTCGCGGCACAGGCCGCGTTCCTCGGCGATCGGCACGAACTGCAGCGGAAGCAGGGTGCCGAGCACCGGGTGCTCCCAGCGCGCCAGCGCCTCCATGCCGACGATCGCGCCATCGGCGAGTCGGATGCACGGCTGGTAGTACGGCACGATCTCGCCGCCGGCGATGGCATGGCGGA
This sequence comes from Acidisphaera sp., assembly GCA_019240635.1. Classification (GTDB taxonomy): domain Bacteria; phylum Pseudomonadota; class Alphaproteobacteria; order Acetobacterales; family Acetobacteraceae; genus JAFAYA01. The sequence continues at coordinate 37,642 of JAFAYA010000131.1, forward strand.
TTTCGCGCTGCAGCTCGGCGTGCTCCTTCAGCTCCCCCTCCATCGGCCGCTCGAAGAAGCAGAAGCGGCCGCGGCCACCGCGCTTGGCCTGGTACATCGCGATGTCGGCCGTGCGCAGCATCGCCGCGGTGTCCGCCCCGTCCTGCGGGCTGAGCGAGATGCCGACGCTGGCGCCGATCTCCACCAGCACGCTGTCGACGACGATCGGCGCGGCGAGCGCGTCGACGATACGCTGACCGGCATAGGCCACCCCGGCGCGTCCGTCGGCCAGCGGGAGCAGCACGGCGAACTCATCCCCGCCCAGCCGCGCCACGAGCGCGCTCTCCTCGACCGCGCCCTGCAGCCGGCGCGCGACCTCAGCCAGGATCATGTCGCCGACGGCGTGGCCGTGCAGGTCGTTGACCGGCTTGAAGCGGTCGAGGTCGATGAACAGCACGGCGAAGCCGATCGCCTCGCCCGGCGCCTCGAAGCGCCGGGCGACCGCATCGAGGAAGAAGCGGCGGTTCGGCAGGCCGGTCAGCACGTCACTCATGGCAAGGCGCTCGAGCCGGCGCCGCGCCTCCTCGAGCTGCTCCTCCGCGCGCTTGCGGCGCTGCACGTCGCGCAGCACCACGATCATGCCGCCGTCCTCCGGCATGTAGCGGTAGCGGGCCTCGATCCAAATATAGCCGCCGTCGCGGTGACGCATGCGCCAGGTCGCGCCGCTGATCGGGTTGGCCGGACCGAGCGCGTCGAACACCTCGAGCACCGCCGGCAGGTCGTCGGGATGTACCAGCGCGAAGGCGTCGCCGCCCAGCAGCTCCTCGGGCGAGTAGCCGAGCACCTCGCGGCTGGACGGCGAGACATAGACGCGCGCCCGCGCCGCATCCAGCCGGACGATGACGTCGGTCGCGTTCTCGGTCAGGATGCGATGCAGGCGCTCGCTTCTGGCCTGCTCCTCGCGCGCCGCGGCGAGATCGGCCTGGTGCGCGTGCAGTTCCGCGGCAAGCTCGTTGAAGGTCGTGCCGAGCGCCCGCAGTTCCGCCGGCGAGGCGTCCGGCACCGCGACCCTGGCGGCGAGGTCGTGGCGACCGAGCCGCCGCGCCGCCTCGGTCAGCCGGCGCAGCGGCAGCAGCAGCGTGCGCTCGGCGAGCAGGCGGAAGAAGACGAAGGCGGCCAGCGTCGCCAGCACGGCGACCGCCACCGAGAGCAGCATCATGCGGTCGGCGTCGGCCACCACGGCGGCACTCGGCACGCCGACCGCGATCACCGCGTCGTGCCCGGCGAGCGCGAGCGGCGCCATGCCGTAGATGCGCGCGACGCCGTCGTCGCAGGTCTGCAGCGCGACCCGCGGCAGACCGCCCGCCGCCGGTGCGGCGCACCGGCCGAGGAAGGCGCCGGCGGAGCGGGCGAGGACCTCGCCGCTCGCGGCGTCGATCAGCGCCGCGACGCTGCCGGCGACCCCGGCGCGCTGCGCCAGTTCGCCGAGCCAGGCGAGGTCGACATCGGCGGCGATCATGCCGGCGGGCGGCCCGTCCGCGGTGTCGCCCGGCACCGGCATCGCCACGACGAGCATCGGCTTGCCGGTGCGCCGGCTGTTCAGCGGGCCGCTGATGACGACCGGCGGGCGGTCCGGCCCCATGACGCGCTGAAAGTACACGCGGTCGCCGATCACCATGCGCGACTGCTCCTCGGCACTGTTGCAAGCGATGTGCCCATCCGGTGCGGCGACGAACAGCGCTTTCAGCGGCCGGTCGTCGCCGGCGTAGCGGCTGAGCAGCGGGTGGCAGGCCGGGCCCATTCCGCTCACGTCAGGCATCCGGCCGAGCAGGCTCATCACCGCCTGCGCCCGGGAGAGCAGCAGGCCCTGCTGGTCCATGCCGGCGCGGGCGAGCTGCACGACCCGGTCGCGGGCGTCGTCCTGCAATTCCCGCCGGTGCGCCAGGCCGCTGTTGAGCAGCAGGAAGACGAACGGGGCGACGGCCAGCATGAACAGCAGGGAAAGATTGACTCCGGCGCCGGGCGCCGCGCGCCGGGACCGGACCGGTGAGCGGCTCAATTCGGGCTCCCTCGTTGCCGTGCGGGTCGGCCGGATGGCGACGCCGCCGACATAAGCCATGCAAAACCTCAAGCGATGATTGACGCGCCCCGAGCCAGCCCGATCCCGATGGTGCCGGCCGGGTACCGGCGCTACGCTCGGCGTCCGTCCCCCGCCCCCGTCATTCGCCCTGAGGAGGCCGCCGATGCTCGAGGAACCGCCGGTGCTGCAGGTCCGCCGCCTCCGCCACCGGCCGGAGCGCGCGCTGCTGGCCCGCTTCGCCGACGTGCCCACCGGCTTCCTGGTGGACTGCATGGACGGGCGGGGCGCGCTCGACCACCGGGTCAAGCCGGTCGATCCTCAGCGGGCGGCCTTCGCCGGCGTCGCCGTCACCTGCCTGTGTGGGCCCGGCGACAACCTGGCGATCGTCGGCGCGCTGGCGTTCGTCGAGCCGGGCGACGTCATCATGGCGGCGGCCGATCAGTTCGCCGGCCTCGCCGTGGTCGGCGACCGGGTCGCCGGCATGGCGCGCAACCGCGGCGCGGTGGCGCTGGTCACCGACGGCATGGCGCGCGACACCCCGGGGATCCGCGCCGCCGGGCTGCCGCTGTTCTGCCGCGGCGTCACGCCGAACTCCTGCGCGGCGTCCGGCCCCGGCACGGTCGGCGAGCCGGTGGTTGTGGGCGGGGTCGCCGTGCAGTCCGGCGACGTCGTCGTCGGCGACTGCGATGGGGTGGTGGTGGTGCCGCAGGCGCGGATCGCGGCGGTGCTGGCCCGGCTCGACCGGGTGCGCGCGGCGGAGGCGGAGATGGACGCCAGGGTCGCCGACGGCCTCGGCGTACCGCCGAAGATCACGGCGCTGCTGGCCTCGCCGCGCGTGCGCTTCCTGGAGTGAGGCGCGCTAATGGTCCGATCGCTGCAGTCGGTTCCCGACTGCAGCGTGAATCGGCCCACAAGCAGACTTTCTGGTGGTTCGATTCACGATGCAGATG
>JAFAYA010000111.1 GCA_019240635.1 Acidisphaera sp.
GGCCTACCGGTGCAACAAGCCGTCCGCGACGGCACGAGAAGAAGGGGCCACGCGCATGACCAAGCGCGCCGAGAGCAAGTACAAGATCAACCGCCGCCTGGGCGTGAACCTCTGGGGGCGGCCGAAATCGCCGCTCGCCAAGCGCGAATACGGCCCCGGTCAGCACGGACAGCGCCGCAAGAAGCCGAGCGATTTCGGCGTCCAGCTGATGGCCAAGCAGAAGCTGAAAGGCTACTACGGCAACATCAGCGAAAAGCAGTTCCGCAAGTACTATCAGGAGGCGGTGCGCCGGAAGGGCGACACCAGCGAGAACCTGATCGAGCTGCTGGAGCGCCGGCTGGATGCGGTGTGCTACCGCATGAAGTTCGCGATCACGCCTTTTGCCGCGCGCCAGTTCGTCAGCCACGGCCACCTGACCGTGAACGGGCGGAAGGTGAACATCCCCTCGTTTCTCGTGCGCGACGGCGATGTGATCGAGGTGCGCGAGAAATCGAAGCAGCTCGCGGTGGTGCTCGATGCGGCGCAGACCAGCGAGCGCGACGTGCCGGAATACCTGGAAGTGGACCACCGGGCGATGAAGGGCCGCTTTGCGCGTACGCCGAAGCTGACCGATGTGCCCTATCCCGTGCAGATGGAGCCGAACCTCGTGGTGGAGTTCTACTCCCGCTGAGGAACGGTGGACTCGCCCGTTGAACCGCCTGGCGGCCATCCCTATCCTCCGGAGATGGAGTCGCGGGTCGCCGTGCTGGAGACGATCGCCCGGAACACGGAATCGGCGCTCGCCGAAATCCGGTCGGAGCTGCGGGGCATGCGAACCAGCATCGATGCCGAGCTGCGCGACATCCGCGCTGCGCAGGCCCGCGATTTCCGCTGGATGCTTGCCGCCTTTGCCGCCCTGCTCGGCGTGATGGCGCACGGCTTCCACTGGTTCTGACGACAACCGCATGACCGACCTGGCGGCCGAGATCGCGCGCCGGCGCACGTTCGCGATCATCTCCCACCCCGATGCCGGCAAGACCACGCTGACCGAGCGGCTGCTGCGCGCCGGCGGCGCGATCCAGCTCGCGGGGAACGTGCGCGCGAAAGGCGAGCGGCGGCGCACACGCTCGGACTGGATGGGCATCGAGCGCGAGCGCGGCATCTCCGTGGTCACCTCGGTGATGACGTTCGAGCACGCGGGCTGCGTGTTCAACCTGCTCGACACGCCCGGCCACGAGGATTTTTCCGAGGACACCTATCGCACGCTCACCGCGGTCGACGCCGCGGTGATGGTGATCGACGCCGCGAAAGGCATCGAGGCGCGCACCCGAAAGCTGTTCGAAATCTGCCGGCTGCGCGACATCCCGATCCTCACCTTCATCAACAAGATGGATCGCGAGAGCCGCGATGCCTTCGAGTTGCTCGACGAGGTCGCGTCGTCGCTGGCGCTCGACACCGCGCCGGTGACGTGGCCGGTCGGTCGGGCGGCGGCGCTCGCCGGCACCTACGATCTGCGGCGGCGCGTCTTCAAGCTTGCGGAGACGCTCGGCCAGTCCGATCCGCGCATGCAGGCGCTCGGCGAAGAGGTCGATCTGGTGCGCGCGGCGCTGCCGGAATTCGATCGCGACGAATTCTCCGCCGGCCATCTGACGCCCGTGTATTTCGGCAGCGCCATGCGCGAGATCGGGGTGACCGATCTGCTGGACGGGCTCGCCGAATACGGCCCGGCGCCCCGCGCACAGCCGGCCGATACGCGGGTCGTGGCGGCGGACGAACCGCAGCTGACCGCGCTGGTTTTCAAGATCCAGGCGAACATGGACCCGAACCACCGGGACAGGATGGCGTTCGCGCGCATCTGCTCCGGCCGGCTCGCGCGCGGCATGCGGCTCAGGCAGGTGCGGACCGGAAAACTGATTCCGCTGCACGCGCCGCAATTCTTCTTCGCCCGCGACCGCGCGCTGGCGGAAGAAGCGTTCGCCGGTGACGTGGTCGGCATTCCCAATCACGGCACGCTGCGCATCGGCGACACCCTGAGCGAGGAGGAGGCGCTGCACTTTTCCGGGGTGCCGCATTTCGCGCCGGAGATCCTGCGGCGCGTGCGGCTCGACGACGCGATGAAGGCGAAAAAACTGCGCCAGGCGCTCCAGGAACTCGCGGAGGAAGGCGTCGTCCAGCTGTTCCGGCCGAAGGATGGCTCACCGCCGCTGGTCGGCGTGGTCGGCACGCTGCAGCTCGACGTGCTGCAGGCGCGGCTGGCCGGCGAGTACGGGGTGGCGATCGGCTTCGAGCAGGCCCCCTACGCCCTGGCGCGCTGGGTGCGCGGCCCGCGGCAGAAGCTCGACGCCTTCGTCGCCGCCCAGCACAGTGCGATGGCCGAGGATGCGGACGGCGATCCCGTCTACCTCGCCACCTCCGCCTTCATGATGCGGCGGGCGGCGGAGATGAATCCGGACCTCGCCTTCGCCGAGATCAAGGACGTGCGCGTGGCGGCGACGCAGGCCGCATAGGCGACGCGGCGTCCGCGCGGCGCAGCGCCGGGCCGAGCGCGAGGGCGAGCGGCAGGGTCAACAGCGCGCCGCATCCGACGGCAGCGGTTGCCGCATGCACGCCGACCGCGTCGCCGAGCACGCCGTAGAGCGCGGGCGAGACCGCGCCGGAGCCGATCGTGCCGGTATAGAACAGCGCGAAGCCGCGCTCCCGCGGTTCCGGCGCCACCAGATCCGGCACCGAGCCGTAGAGCACCGAGGATGTCCCGTTCAGCATGACCCCGAGCACCGGCAGCAGTGCCATCGCGCCGGTCAGCGGCAGGGCGGGGATCAGCAGCGTCAGGATGCAGGCGGCCGTCGCTGCCTCGGTCAGCAACACCGTGCCGACGACGCCGACGCGCGCGCCCAGCCAACCGCAGCCGAGCTTGCCGCCGGCGCCGCCGAGAAACACCAAAGCGAGGGCGAGGCCAACCGCCGGCATGTCGGCGCCCTTGTCGCGGAGCAGGAACGGCAGGAAGGTCAGGAACCCCATGCGCGTCGCGCTGTCGAGCAGGCCGATGCCGAACAGCAGCGCGAACCCGCCCCGGCTCGGCGTGCCCCGGCTCGCGCCAACCGTCGGAACGTCCGGCGATCGGGGTGCCGCGGCGGCATGGCCCAGCAGCGCGGGCAGGCACGCGGCCACCAGCAATCCGAGGAGCCCGGCCACGCCGATCGCGGGACGCCAGGGCAGGACGGCGAGCGCCGCAGCCATGGCGGCCGGCAGCGCCGCCTTGCCGAGATCGCCGGAAAAATTGTAGCGCGCGAGGGCCCGGCGCGATCCCGCGGGATCGGCATCATAGGCGCGTGCCACCAGCGCTGAGCCGATCGGGTGCTGCACCGAGGAACCGGCGCCGCTCAGCAACAGCGCGACGGCGAGCCAGGCGACGTGGCTGCCGAAGCTCGCGAACAGGTAGCCGCCACCGGCCAGCGCGGTGCCGCAGGCCAGCACGGCGACCCCGCTGCGCCCGGCCGCGAGCCGCGCCACCGGCACCTGCAGCCCGGCCATGCTGCCGGTATAGAGCGTCCGCAGCGTGCCGAGCGCGGCGTAGCCGAGCCCGAATTCCGCCTGCCAGACCGGCAGCAGCGCATAAATCATGTCGGTAAAGCCGTCGTGCAGCGCGTGCGCCGCCCAGGCGCCGAGTTCGATGCGCAGGCGATCCGGCAGGCCGGCGATACCGCGTTGCGCCGTTCGGCTCCATCCCATGATCGCGAGCCCTCCTGTCCGCATGCAAACAGCAGTGGCCCACGGCGTCGAGACGGATAATGCGGACAAGTCCTCCGGATCGGGCCGCGCCTGGGCTGTTCAGCCCGCTCCTGGTTCCCCGGCGTTCACCATGGGCGGCACCTCAGCCGGCGGAAGCGCGATGGCCTGATGGGGATCCGGGCGGCGGGCGCGCTGCATCGGCTCGAGC